>NZ_JBEXXE010000025.1:0-162187 GCF_040630255.1 Streptomyces sp. NPDC005820 | reverse complement strand
CGCCCGGGCCACGCGGACAGCGATTTCGCCACGGTTGGCGATGAGCACCTTGCGCACAGTAGGTCTTCTCCCGATCGGCTCGCGTCTGCACTCTCGTTCTCCAGCCTTGTGAAAGGCCCCTGGTGACATCGCACCGGACTATGCCTTCAAGCTTCGGCGGCGGCGAACGGCCGTTCAAGGGAGCTGATTTCAGGAATCGGTCAGATTCAACAAGCCCATGGCGACTGTGTGGGAAAACAGCCAGGTGAGTGTCAGAAACTCGTCAGGCGACCTACGGACGCAGGCCACACGGGGCCTGCGTCCGGCGGGCTGGGCGGCAGGGTGGCGCGAGGACCGGCAGAAGACGCGAATACGCCGGATCCCGCCTGCTGGGGCCCTTCTGATGGATCTCCGGGAGACAGGGAGCGTCGTCCAGGTCGATCGTCAAGCCACAGCAGCAGCCGGCCGCGCCGGCCCTCCGCGCTCACCTCGCATGAGCTCACGTCGATTGCAGAGTTCTGCGGTACCAGTGCGCCGTGTGCCGGAAGTCGTGGTCGAATCCGGCGCCGGGATCGCTGCGGACGTCTGCCCAGAGCGGCGTGCTGTCAAAGACGTGGTCGGTCGTCAGCATGTCGAGCGCGGACAGGTCCTGGTCATTCTCCGCCAGAACGGCCCGGGCCTGTTCGACGGTGAGTTCCCGCTCCGCCCAGGGTGTCCCGATGCACCCGGCCAAGGCCCGCAGAAGGGCTTCCGCGGTGACGGGCACCGGGTGGGCGGCGTGGTAGACGGACGCGGTCAGGGCAGAGGCGGGCGCGAGGGCGGTGGCCACCAGCAGCCCGGCCAGCTCCCGTACGGCGATCAGCGACATGCGCGAGGGCCAGCCCGCCACCGTGCCCGGCAGGGTGCGCAGGAGCCGGCCGACTCCCGGGCCCACCCACATGTCCCCTTCCCCGTAGACCAGATGGGGCCGCAGGACGACGCCCCCGGCCGCAAGCACGGCGTCCTCGGCGCGGGCGCGGGTGTGTGAGGTGAATGATCCTGGGTTGCGGGTGAGTTCCTCGGGCCGACTGCCGCGGAAGGTCCCACGGCCGTAGACGGACGTGGTGCTGAGGTACACGATGCGGGAGACGCCCGCGCGGCGTGCCTCGGTGACGAGAGCGGCGGTGCCGCGGGCATTGACCGCCTCGTTCGCCTCGGCGGTTCCGCCGATCCGGGAGGCGCAGTGGATCAGGATGTCGACGCCCTCGCAGACTCCGCGCAGAGTCGCGGGGTCGGACAGGTCAGCCGGGACGGTGCGGGGGCCGGATACGGAGGGGGACACGGGCCTACGGTGCGACATGAGCCGCAGGTCGACCTTCCGACGCTCGGCCTCGCGGCGGACGTGACCACCCACGAAACCGGATGCACCGGCGATCAGGAGAGTGGGCGCGGTGATGCTCTCCCGGGGTGGCCGGTTCATCGGGTACGGGATCTCAGGACGAGTTCCGCGGTGAAGACGGCCTTCTCCTGCTGCGAGCCGCGCACCCGTACCAGGACCTCGCCGGCGGTGCCGTGGAGGACCGGTTGCGCCTCGATCCAGCAGGGGGCGTCTAATTCGGCGTAGCGTGTGAAACCGCTTTTCAGACCGAGCAGGAAGGCGTCGGGCAGCCCGGTCGAGGCGAGGGCGGCCTGCCGGGCAGCCTCCAGCAGGACCATGCCGGGGACGTGGTCCACCGGGTGGTCGAAGTAGGTCGGGTGCGCGGTGTCGACGCGCAGTTCCCAGCGGTTGCCGATGCCCGGTTCGGGGCGGGCCAGGACGACATGCGAGGCACTGGTGTGGCCCACGGCGCCCGGGTCGATCGCCGGCGGCGCGGTTCGGGCCGCGGTGGTGGGACGCTCACCGCGCAGCCGCCGGTACACGTCAGGGCTCAGGCACCGGAAGGCCGCCCCGGCGGTGGCCAACGCCCGGCCGTCGCGCACGACGGTGACCTCGTAGCGCATCCCGGTGAGTGAGCCGCCCCGCTGGACGATGTCTCTGCATGCCGTACGCATGTCGATCTCGGTGGGGGCGGCGTCCGCGACGAAGAGTTCGGGTTCGGCGGTGAAGGACATGTCCCGCATCAGGAACTGGTGGCCGAAGGGGACCCCGAACTCGGCATGAGCGAGGAGCGATCCGATCTGGCGGACGGACTCGCTCAGGAGCATGGGGTCCTGGTAGCCGCCGTCCGGCGCGAACAGAGCGTGGCTGCGCGGCCACTGGGCCCTGACCGCGAAGCTGTCCTGGCCGCCCGAACCGGCCGGGGCTTCGGCCTCCCAGCCGGTCAGCAGCACTTCGGATACGGCAGCGCGGTGGACGAACTCGCGCGGAACGGTGGTGGTGAGTCGCGACGTCTGGCGGAGGTACGGCATGTGCAGTTCTCCTGTCAGTTTCCGGGCAGGGGGAACCAGCCGTACGCCGACAACCTCCCCCGTGGCCGACGGCCTCCAAGATACAGACAGGTCGGTTCGTTTTTTCAAGTAAAAATTTAGTCACCAAGCGCGACGATCACCTCTCGCCTGCCGGCGAATCACACCGAACTGCCCACTCGAGCCAGGACGTCGCAAAAATAGGCAGGATTGTACGATTCCCATGGAGGCCGGCCCAGGCCGGATCGGCCTTCCACCCGCCCCCGCCGCCCACTCAACTCATCGCATGAGCTGCACCTTTACGGTCCCCACGGGAATGCCGACCCACGACTGACGCCCACTCGATCGATCAAAGGTCGTTGACAATCAGACAAGTCTGTTTGCTAACCTCGTCGCCGTGAGCGTTCAGCAGTGCGTGATGACGTGACTGCGTATCTGGAGGGGGCAGATGAATCGCCAGGCAGACCTACTCGAACGAATACCGGAGCAACACCACCCCCGCCGCCGGGAGGTGACCCCGCCCAGGCCGGCGCTCGCCCCGCAGGCCGCGGACCAGGAAGCAGCGCCCCTGCGTGTCCTGGTCATCGAGAGCGACGCCCGGACCGCCGACACACTCCTCAAGGGCCTGGCGCGGCAGAGCTACACCGCCTGGAACGTGGCCACCGGCACCGAGGCGCTCCGGGCGCACCGCGACGCCGATCTGATCCTGCTCGACCTCGACCTGCCCGATCTGGACGGCCTGGAGGTGTGCCGGGGCATCCGGGTGGTCAGCGACACCCCGATCATCACCGTCACCACCCGCGGCTCGGAACTGGACCGGGTACTCGGACTGCAAGCCGGCTCCGACGACTACCTGGTCAAGCCCTACGGCTTCCGCGAGCTGCTGGCCCGGATGGATGCAGTGCTGCGCCGGGTGCGCTCACAGCCGACCGCCGCACCTCAGGTACTTCGCCACGGTTCGCTCCATATCGACGCGAGTGCCCGCGTGGCCATGGTGGAGGGGCAGCCGGTGGACCTGACCCGCAAGGAGTTCGACCTGCTCCATCTGCTGGCCTCGCAGCCCGGCACCGTCATCCCGCGGCGGCAGATCATGGCTCAGGTCTGGGACGACGCCTGGTCCCCGCGCGGCCGAACCGTCGACACCCACATCAGCAGCCTGCGAGCCAAACTCGGCTCCAGCAAGTGGATCACCACGGTACGAGGAGTCGGCTTCCGGCTGGGCCATCCCTAGGGCCCGTCCGGAGCCACCCTGCGAGCCGTACCGGAACGGGAAACACCCCTGAACGGACAGTAACTCGGGCGCCCTGGCATCAGGGCGCCCGAGTTATGATACAGGCAAGTCTGTTCAGGTGAGGATCCGGTATGGCTCAGCAGGAACGCGGCAAACGATCGAGGTACTCCATTCTGCTCGCAGCCGCTCAAGTGTTTGACGAGCGTGGCTACGATGCGGCGAGCACCACCGAGATCCTGGCCCGCACCGGGCTCACCCGCGGTTCGCTGTACCACCATTTCCCCTCCAAGGAGGCCATCGCCCTGGCCCTGGTGGACGCGCACGCCGAGGCCCTGGAGGTGCCGGACCAGCCGATGAAGCTCCAGGCCGTGATCGACGTGACCATGGCATTCGCCAGGCGGCTCCAGTACGACCCGATACTGCGCGCGAGTGTGCGTCTGACGGTCGAGCAGACCTCTTTCTCCTCCCCGCCACAGACCGCCTACGATCAGTCCAACGCCGCCATCCTCAAACTGCTGGGGCAGGCCAGGGAGCAGGGCGAGATCCTGCCGGGTGTCGACGTCGGGGCGGCAGCGGCGACCATCGTCGGCTCCTTCACGGGCCTCCAAATCATGTCCCAGGCCTACGCCAACCGTGCGGACCTGCCCGAACGGGTCACCACGTTCTGGCAGTTCATGCTGCCGGGGCTCGCCACCCCGGGCCTGATCAGCCGACTGCGCATCACCCCGCCGCCTGCCGCCGAGCAGGACTGAGCCGCAGCTCGGCGGCGTCAATCACGCTCCCCCTTCGCCGGGACGTACAGCGGACGCAGAAGTTCCCACAACCGCTGCGAGGTCTCGCCGTCCCACCAGCGTGGGTCCGTATAGCCCAGGGCCACCAGCCCGGCGGCCAACACCACGACCAGATCAGCCAGATCCTGCGCAGGGTGTACAGGATCCTGACACCCGTCGGCGACCCGTTGGCCCGCGAGGGACAGCAAGTCGTCACGGAGACACGGTGGCCCGACCGACCCGTCCGCAGCCAGCTGCATACCTGCCCGGACGACCTTCTCCGTTCGCAGGGCCTCGCCGAGCGCCACGAAGAACCGTTCCGGCGCGTCCGTCGCCGACCCCTGAAAAGCCTCGCCCGTCAGCGCGACGACCCTGCTGTGGGCCTGGTCGTACACGGCGGCGGCCAGTGCCGCGGTCGAGGCGAAGTGATGATAGAGCGCCCCACGGCTCACCCCCGCCTTGTGGCAGATGTTGATCAGGCCCGCATCGGAGGGCCGGCCGTCCGCGATCAGCTCGGCCGTGGCACGGACGAGAGCCTGACGGGTGCGCTCGGACCGTATCTGCATCAGGCACCCGCCATCTCTCTTCTTTCTCGGCCGCCACCGTGGACGGACACACTCACGGCGCCGCAGCGGCGCGCCTCTGAATCATACAACCATGCCTGTTTTGCTGGCACTCATCACGCGGGGATTCTCGAGGCACCTTCAAGCATTCCTCAAGCCCGGGTGCACATGACCTGGTTTCATCGGAAAAGTTCCTTCAACGGCAGATTGCGCCGTCACCCCGACCGGCGGCGGTGCACACGCATCGGGCAGACCCGCGTCCGTCCCAGCCTGCGCGAACGGGTGTACGGACCCCTCTGGAAAGCGTGGCCGTCCGAGGCAGCCCGGGGTCAGCAGCCGGTGCGGCGCGGGTACGGTACGCCTGCCTTCCAAGGACGTGGGGGCCGCGGCCCGCCGGCCGGTGAACCGGTGGGTGACGATCCCGCGGCCCCGGCCTCGTCGAGTCGCTACGGTGGAGTCGAGAGCGCACCGCCCTGCTGGATGCGCCCGCCGCGCGCGGAAGGCCGGCTCACGGAGGACCTGGACCGCCCCCCGAAGCACCCCGCCAGGCCGAACTCATCGGGTGCGCGTTCGACGCTTCATCCGGCGCAGGGCGGCGACCCGGTCACACGTTGAAGCAGAACGACTACGGTAGCGCTCCCACCTGCGGAAACAGGCCTCGGCGAGATCCCGCATCCTCCCACCGCACAGCCGGACAGCCAGGAGGTCGGGTCGCCGGACGCCGACGTCTGCACCACGCCCACGAGGCCGAGGAACACAGAAGGGGTCGGGCTCATCAGAGCCCGACCCCTTCCGACCTGCACGCTTGATGAACCATCTAACGTGCGGTAACTGGACGGCTACACATTGAAGCGGAACTCCGCCATAAGGCTTTGACCTGTGGAAATGCCCGATTATCCAGCACCGATCCAGCACGGGCGCCGCGACTGAGTACAAGAAGATCCAGGGCGCCAAGACTACGCACCAACGATGTGGGCCGCACAGCACCCCAACGTTGTAATAGTTCATGTACTAGACTGATGTCATGAAGTCACCCCGTCCCGGAGGCACGGAGAACATCTCCGTCTCGATGCCCTCGGAACTCCTCGGCGCTCTGCGCACACGCACCGGCAAGCGCGGCGTGTCCGCGTACGTCACAGCGGCGGTCCGGCATCAGCTGGCGATGGACGGCCTCGCCGAGATTGTGACCGCCTACGAGGCCGAGCATGAACCGTTGAGCGAAGCCGAGGTACAGGCCGCGCAGCGCGAGTTGTTCGGTGACGCACCGGCGCCGTACGCGTCCGGCGACAGCGCCGCATGAAGGAACCCGCGGCCAGGTCCCTTGTTCTGGACTCCCAGGCACTCTCGCTGCTCCTGCGCAACGACCGCCAGATGGTCACCCGGATCGAGGCCGCTCGGCGGGTAGGCGTGCCCGTCCTCGTGTCGGCCCTGACCGTGGTGGAGGCCGTCTACGGGAAGACGGACACCGCCCGGCTGCACTGGGTGCTCTCCCGGCTTCAGGTCAAAGACGTCACTCAGGCTGACAGTCTCACGGCGGTGCAGTTGCTGAGCGACGCCGGTGGCCTGCACGGCCACAAATACGCCATCGACGCTCTCGTCGCCGCGATGGCGCTCCGCGTCCCGGCGCCCGTCCTTGTGCTGACCTCGGACCGCGACGACTGGTCGAAACTGTGCGGTGACCGCGTGCAGATCAAGGACGTCTGAACTTGGCGTTTGCCAAGTTCGCCGCGCGCGGGGTTGATCACCTGCGGGACGGTCCCAGCTCTCCCGCCCGCGCTCCGGTTTGGAAGCGCGAGGCCGCATCCAGGCAGCGAGCAGTTCGGCGATCGGGGGCGGTGCATGCGCAGCGACATGCCCAATTCCCGTGCGGCTGTCTTGTCGGTGACACCGACGCCAAGGACACGCACCCCCTGGCGGTCTGGTCGCCGACGCGAGGGACGAGCAGCACGACTGTCAGTCCAGCGAGGGGGGCCGCCCGTCCGGTCCCATCCCGCCCGTAAGATCGAAGGCTGAGCCCGTGTGTTCAAGACGGCCACCTGCGGCACGCCGGGTCCGGTAGGAGTCGGGCCATCGCCTGGGCGGCGCTGTGGGCAGCGGCAGCCCAGTGCCGCCGCATCATGACCTCATAGGCGCGTACCGCTTCGTCGATGGTGTCCTCGGTGACGAGGGCCTGGGCAAGGTCCGCGCCATCCAGCAGGACCAGGTTGGCCCCGACGTCGGACGGGGGCATGAGGTGGGCGGCGTCGCCCAGCAGCGTGATGCCCGAAACGTGGTCCCAGGTATACGTGGGCAGCGCGTGCGCGGGGCGGTGGGTGAAGCCGCCCTCGCCGGCCCGCATGAGGTCGAGCAGGCGCTCGTCCCAGCCGTCGTACAGGCCCAGCAGAGGTGTTCGTACGGCCTCGGCGTTCTCGAGGTCGATGCCTCTGTGCCAGTACTGGGGGCGCGGAATGCGGCGCGGAGGTGAAGGCGGCCTCGGCCGTCGTGCCGAACCAACAGGGCTTTGGAGTCGGCGCGGGCCACCATGTCGCCGTCCCGAAGATGCGCACTTCCCGGCTTCCGGAACCGGCACGGCCAGGGCTGCGGCTCGGTGGGACCGGGCTCGCCGTCGTCGTCCTGCTGACCCTGCCCCGCCACGACCAGAGAGCACGGCCGGCCTCAAGCCCCTCCCACCCGACGTCAACGGCTCTTCGCGCACACCCCTACAAGGAGCGAACCATGCACGCCGACGACCCACTGCTGCAGATCCTCGCCTGCCCGATCGACAAAGGCCCACTCACCCTGCTGGAGGAGGGCGCCCTCTACAACCCTCGGCTGCGCCGCCGCTATCCGATCGTCGACGGAATCCCTCAACTGCTGCCCACCAGTGGTGAGCCGGTGCCGCAGGAAGAACCGGCGGTTGCGGACGAGTAGCCACGACGCGGCCCGAAGCACACGTTCCCGTTGTCGCCCCCAGGAAAGAGGCCATAGCCCATGAACAGACTTGTCGCGATCCTCGTGACCTGTGTCGTCGCCGTCACGCTCGCCGTCGGAGCCGCCGTCGGCATCGTCGCGGCGCTGACCGCCACCCCGGAGCAGGCCAATGTTCCCTTGGTGTCCTTCCCGGAGGGGCAGTCCTCTCCGTCGGCGCCATGAACGCCACGCATCCGCACGTCACTTGTACGGCTTCGCCGACTTGAGCAAATGGCTGGGCCGCCCGATCGCGTCACCGTGTCATCGGGTTGCGGTCGGCTCTCTGAGGAGCGCGTCGGCAAGGTGCGTCAGGCTGCTCAGTGCGGTGTCGATGGGCACCGCCTCGGGGTCGAGGAGCGACTGGTAGACGGCGCCGCGCAGCGCGCTCACGACGAGCATGGCGGTCGTGGATGCGTCGACGCTCGTCACTGTCTGCGAGATGCCCTGCTCGATCGTGCGGCGCAGTTCGCGATGCAGGTCGGCCATCCTCTCCCGCAGGAACGGGGTGGGCAGCACCGCCTCGAACATGAGGACGTACAGCGCGCGCATCTGGTCCGGGTTACGGCGCCAACTGGCGCGCAGCTCGTCGAAGAAGCGATGCAGTCCCGCGGCCCCGGTCTCCTCTCCGACCGCAGGGACCAAGGTGTCCCCGGCCCAGACGACGGTGATGCGGTCCAGGAGCGACGCAAGCAGACCTTCCTTGGAACCAAAGCGCGCCGTGACGAGCGCGGGGCTGTAGCCGGCCCGCTTGCCGATCGCCGTGAGCGTCATCCGCTCGTACCCGCCTTCGGCGATCAGCTCGGCCGCGGCGTCGAGCAGGCGGGTCGTGGACAGCTCCGAGCGTGTCTGCTTGGGAGTGGGTGGCGCGTAGGGGCTGGTCATGACAGACAGATTACCTCACAAAATAATGTGACCAACCAACCATATTCCACGGCGATGCCACCTTTCCTTGGCCCCGGGCCACCCCTGCCCCTGCCCATGCCCATGCCCATGCCCATGCCCATGGGTGGTCGCAGGCAAGGGAGCGGAGCAGCTCCGAGGGCGGGGCCCATGCCGTCAGTGTCCGCTGCGACGGCATGGGCCCCGCATTCGCTCACCGGAGCTTGTCGGCAAGCCAGTGGTTGATGGTGCGCGTTGTGGAGTCCGCGTTGCGATGGAGTGCCAGGTCGTGTCCCGCGTCAGGGATGACCTTCACTTCGGCGTCAGGGCTCGCGGGGTAGGACGCCGGCTCCGCGGCGACGGCCTTGTCGCGTTGGTCGGGGTTGAAGAAGGAGAAGTCATGGTCCCCGATGACCGACAGGACCGGGACACTCACGTCCTTACTGAAGACGCCCTTGTTCCACTCGACCTGGAAGTCGGCGACCTCTGCCGTGGTGGTGGTCTGCTTGGCCGCGTCGTCGGCCTTGACGGTGCTCAGGTCGGCGTTGAAGGGCCAGTAGAACAGGTGGCGCAGACCGTCCTGGGTGGTGAGGTAGCCGGACGGTACCGGGTGATTCTCGAACTTCGGGTCGTCGGTCGCGGGTTGGATCAGGATGCCGAACAACCCTCCGGCGACGCCGGAGTGGTGGAGAAGTCCGGTGGCAACGACCGCGTTGACGTCCTTGTAGGTTGCCGCCTCCTGGATGGCGATCGCGCTGCCCAGGGAGTGGCCGACCAGCGCGACGGGCAGCCCCTTGTAGGTGGCCTTGAGCCTGGTGACGAGTTCGTGGACGGTGCGGGCGTGAGCCACGTCGTTCAGCTTGTCCGCGGGCGGGCGGCTGGAGTTGCCCGTCCCCAAGCGGTCGACGGCAACCGCGATCCAGCCGTTCTTGGCCGCCTGGCGGGCTTCCGAGACCCAGCCGCGACTCGTCTTGAGGTCGAAATAGCGGTGGTCGTACGTGGCGCCGGGCACCATGACCTGGATACCACGGGCGGTTCAACGCGTCGGCTCATAGATCACCGCGCTCAGCCTCTGATCTTCCGGCCCGCCGGCGGTCAGCGCGACCTGCTCGGTGATCGTGTGGCGCTTGAAGTCCTGGTAGCCCTGGGGGCGATCGGTCGCGGCAGCCACGCCCATCGTGGCGAAGGCGGCACCAGCGACGACAGAAGTGCCTGCAACGACGAGAGCGATTCTGCGGGCCGTGCGGCGCCGCAGCGTAGTGACAGTCATCAATGTTCCTTTTGTGTTTGATGTTTGGGTCTGGTGCTGTTTCGCCGTCGCGGACAGGACGGCGGGGCGCGACTGCCGGCAGCGAAGGACGCCACGCGAGCGACCGTGGCCATGGCAGAGGCAGAGGAGCGACGGCACCCTCGGGCGGTGCGGCGCGGGGGCGTTCGTGCGTGGCGCGGCCTGGAGTCAGGCCCGCGAACGACGTCATGCGGCGCTCTTGCGCACCGCGGTTGCGCGGCAGGGCAGCGCAGGCGCTCCCGGTGCGCGAATGTCGTCGAGTGGATTGCCGTCGACGATGAGCAGGTCGGTCCAGGCGCCGACGGTCAGGCTGCCGAACCCGCCCTCCGTGCGCAGCGGGCGGGCGGCCGTGGTCGTTGCGGCAGGGAGGAAGTCGGCGGAGGGCCGGACCCGGACGCGTTGCGTGGGAACTTTCTTGCCGGCGTTCGAGGGCGCTCAGGCGAGTGAGGCGACACCGCCACTGATGAGCTACTGCAGAGGGACGGCGCCCTTGCCGAACCCGCTCCGGGCGGCAGCGCTTACCGCCTCGACACCATCGTCGATGCGGGCGGCGAATGCGGAGTGATGCTGAGAGCAGGGCAGCGCGTCGTCACCGAGCGGGCGAAGCTCCCCGTGCCCGCCCGTCCAGGACGGCGCCTTGCCACCGGGGATCGGGCGGGTGCCAGTGGACAAGGGCGTCACTGGGCCCCGGCATGACGGTCGCGCCGGTCGCGTCCGGCGCTGGCATGTCCTCGGTTGGGGTGGGCGGGCGCCCTGTGCCGCGGGCGGCAATACGCCCGGCGGCGGCCTCCAGCCACGAGGTGCCGGTCGGCTCACTGCGGTCGAGCAGCAGTTGGGTGTGGGTGTTCAGCAGGCGTGCGGGCGGCGCTGTCATGCTCGGTTTCCTTCCAGTTGTCCTTGGCTGCGGTCGGCGGCCCTGCCGTCAGAGGCTGAGACGACGTCCATGGCGAGGGCAAGAACAGCGACAGCCCATGGGCGCGCTGTCGAAGAAGTCGAATTCCGGCAGTCGGCACTGCCGTACTGCCATCAGGAAAGAGCCACCATGCCTCCTGCAGACGAAAGAGAGGAGCTGGCGCTGCAACACTAGATGCATAAAAGCCGTCCATGCAACACTTGATGCATGACTTCGCGTCACCACCGCAGCGCACATCAAGCCGCCACGACGAGCGGAATCGGGCACCACTGCCCGGCAGGCTCCCTGGAGGCACCCCAGTACGCCGGCTACACACGGGCTGACCTTCATGGACGAACCGAACACTGCCGTCGTCACCGCCCTGCGGGCCGGTGCCGATGCCTGTACCGCCTGGCAGAATTCGCCACGGCGGCAGGAGCTCGCCCTGGGGATGGCACTGTTCCTCGACTCCATCGACGCCATGAGCACCCGAGAGTTCCACCTCGCCCATCACAGCGCGGCGGAGTAGACCCGCCCGGCACCCGAGGAGAAGAGGCGCAGTGAACATCGAGGCATGGCTGGCCGACCGCAACACTCGGGGGACGCTCGGCACCCAGGCCGAACGTGTCGTCCACGTCCTTGCCCGGGCACCCGAGAGCGCCAGCTACGCCTCGGCCCGCGAAATCGCCGAGCGCGCCGGTGTCAATGTGTCCACTGTGGTCCGCACCGCCCAACAGCTCGGCTTCGACGGCTGGCCCCAACTGCGCGAGGAACTGCGCGCCCGCTACCTCGCCTGCGTCTCCTCAGGACACGTCTCCTCCGGTCCTGCCGCCGACCCCGCGGCTCAGATGCTGCGCCAGGACGCCGGCAACATCAACGCTCTCGCCACCGTCGACAATCTCGCCGCCATCCGCGCCACGGCCAAGGCCATCAAAGCCGCCCGCCGCACCCTCGTCATCAGCTCCGACAGCGGAGCCGGTCCCGCCCACATCCTCAGCCACCTCGGCACCATCGCCGGCCACGACATCCAGCTCGCCCTCGACGCCTCCACCAGCCAAGCCGTGCACGTCGCCAGGCTGGAACCAGGTGACTGCCTTGTCACCCTCAACGTCTGGCGTCTGACCCGGCCCCTGCGGGGCCTGACCCGGCTCGCCAGGGAGCGCGGTGCCATCGTCTGCGTCTTCACCGACCTTCGCTCTTCACCCCTCGCCGAAGACGCCGACCACTTGATCGTCACCCCCATCGAAGGCATGCACGCAGGCCCCTCCGTCACCGCCGTTGTCGCCGCCGTGCAGGCCGTCATCAGCGAGCTCATGGACGACGATGCCATCCGCTCCTCAGGCCGGGTCCAACAAATGTGGCAGTACCTGGACCTGATGGACGACCAACCCTGAGCCGGCCGGGCCGGGTACGACCCCGGTCCGACCATGCGTGAGGGCGCCGCGCCCGCTCACGACAGTGGAAAGGGCGCGGGAGCCACGACCCGCGGCCCGGCCCCCTGACACGCCGCTCCGCACCGATCTCGCGAGGCGGGGCCGGGTCATGAGGCGCGACGCAAGGCGGCGGCCTGCCGATCCGGCCGGTTTCGTCAGGGGCAGCCTGAGGTGGTGAGCGAACTGGCGCGCCGCCCTGACGGACCAGGACGGCACGCGCGGGTGGCTCAGCCGTCGGTGCCATCGGCGAAGCGAGGACCCACAGAGCGCGCGTCTGGTGCGCGTTGCGGCGCCAACCGGCACGCAGCTCGTTGATAAAGCTGTGCAGCGCGGCAGTCCTCTCCACTCTCTGACCGCCGACGCCAGAGTGCGGCCGGCCCACCCCCGCTCGAACCCCCTCCCTTCCGGCGATCAGCTCGGCGCGGTGTCAAGCGGTCGGATCGTGGACAGCTCGGAGTGTGACCGCCGGGGAGCCGGAGAGCCGGGGCACGTAGAGGCCGGCCATGACGGACAGGCCACCTCACAGAAATAATATGGTTGACCAACCACATTTTCGTGTTACGTTGACGTCATGAACTCCCACGAACAGGTGCTGGAGCCGTCGACGTTTCCTACGCGGACCCACGGACGCCAGTACGAGGACTTCCAGGTCGGTGAACACCTGGACCATCACTGGGGGCGGACGCTGACGGCGGGCGACGCGACGCTGTTCGCGACCACGACGCTCGCCTACAACCCCCTCTACTTCAACGCCGACCACGCCCGCGCCGAAGGCCACCGTGACCTGGTCGTCCACCCCCTGCTGGCGCTGTGCACGGTCGTCGGCCTCAGCGTCGAGGACCTCTCGGAGGCCGGCGGTCCGTTCCTGGGCATCGACGACCTGGTGTTCCACCGGCCCGTGCATCCCGGCGACACGCTCTCGTCGAGCAGCACCGTCCTGGACAAGCGGCCGTCACGGACGCAGCCGGGGTTCGGCATCGTCACCTGGCGCACCGAGGGCCGCAATCAGCACGGCGAGCTCGTGGTCGCGTTCACCCGTTCCAACCTCGTCGTGATGCGAGAGGCACTGCAATGACCAACATCTATCTCACACCCGAGCGGCTCGAGCTCCAGGCGCGGGCGCGGGAAGTCGCGATGACCGAGGTACTGCCGGTCGCCGACAAGCTCGATCCGCGCGGTGAGGACATCCCGGACACGCTCATCGAGCGGCTCGCCGCCGAGGGCTACTTCGGGATCCGGGTTCCGACCGAGCACGGCGGCCTCGGGCTGGGTGTCTTCGAGTACGCCCTGGTCACGGAGGAGCTGTCGCGTGCATGGATGAGCGTGCCGAGTCTGATGGCACGTGCCAACGGGTTCGGCTGCCAGGTCACCGACCCCGAGCGGCGCGCCGAGCTGCTGCGGCGCAGTGCCCGTGGTGAGTGGATCGGGGCCTTCGCCGCTTCCGAGCCGGGGGCGGGGTCCGACCTCGCCGGAGTCGCCTGCCGTGCCAAGCGGGACGGGGACCACTGGGTACTCAACGGCGAGAAGCGCTGGACCGGCAACGTCGTACGTGCGCACTTCATCGTCCTGGTCGCCCGCGAGCGTGACCCGGAGCCCGGCGAGCACCGTGCGGCCGGCCTGGTCGCGCTGCTGATCGAGAAGGAGCCGGGCACGCTGCCAGAGGGGATGACCGCCACCCCGATCGACAAGATCGGCTACCACGGCATCACCACCTACCAGCTGCGCCTGGACGACGTACGGGTGCCGCTTGCGGCGAATACTGAAGGCAACGCGTTCGCCGAAGTCGTCCAAGGGCTCAATGTCGCGCGCGTGCACACCGCCGCGCGGGCGGTCGGCCTCGCCCGTGGGGCGCTGGAGGACTCACGTGAGTACCTGCGCGAACGCCGTCAGTTCGACCGGCCGCTGGCGAGCTTCCAGGCGCTGCGCTTCGCCCTCGCGGACATGGCGGCCGACATCGAGGCGGCCCGCGCGCTCACCTACCAGGCGGCGCATGCGCTGGACACCGGGGACGAGACCGCCACCCTGCCGTCCATGTGCAAGCTGGTCGCCACCGAGATGGCGGTCCGCGTCACCAACCAGGCGATGCAGCTCCACGGAGGCAACGGCTACACGACCGAGCGGCGCGTGGAGCGCTACTGGCGCGACGCCCGGCTGACCACGATCTTCGAGGGTACTTCCGAGATCCAGCGCACCCTGATCGCCGATGACCTGCTGGGGCGTAAGCGATGACCCGATTCGAGGACTTCAAGCCGGGTGACCGCATGCGCCACGCCCGCGGTTGCACCATGACCGACGTCGAGGGCCAGCTGCTGTCGAAGCTGGTCATGAACTCGGCCCAGGCGCACTTCAACGACGACGCCATGGCCGGCACTCCGTTCGGCAGCCGCATCGTGTTCGGCCTGCTCAGCGCCTCCGTCACCATCGGGCTCGCCACCCAGGACACCGCCGAGGACGCGATCGCGGAGGTCGCGCTCGACAAGCTGCGGTTCCGCTCCCCCGTGGTCCACGGCGACACCCTCTACGCCGCGACCGAGGTGCTGGCGACCGAGCCCGCACCCGACCGCGAGGACGCCGGCCTCGTGCGCTTCAAGCACTGGGGCTTCAAGCCCGACGGCACCGTCGTCTTCGAGGGCGAGCGCACGGTCCTGCTCAAGCGCGCGAGCCACCACCCCAGGGAGAACCGATGACCACCCGCCTGCGCCGCTCCGAACTCGCCGTCCCGGCCTCCAGCGAGAAGATGATCCGCAAGGCTGCGGCCAGCGACGCCGACCTCGTCTTCCTCGACCTGGAGGACGCGGTCGCCCCGCCCGAGAAGGAGAAGGCCCGCGAACTCGCGATCCGCCTCCTCAACGAGCTGGACTGGGGCCACCGGGTCCGTGCCGTGCGGGTCAACGACGCCCAGACTCCCTGGGCCCATGACGACGTCATCGACGTCGTCACCCGCGCCGGACACAACCTCGACGTCCTGATCCTGCCCAAGGTCAAGGCCCCGCGTGACGTGTGGTTCTTCGAGACCCTCGTCGAACAACTGGAGGCCAAGCTCGGTCTCACGCATCAGATCGGCTTCGAGATCCTCATCGAGGAGGCCGAGGCCCTCGGCCGGGTCGAGGAACTGGCAGGCTGCTCGCCCCGGTTGGAAGCCCTCATCCTCGGCTTCGGCGACCTCGCCGCCAGCCTCGGCTTCCGCTACGGACATGTCGACGACCCCGCCCTCGCCTACCCCGGCGACCCCTGGCACCATGCCCGCGCACGCGTCACCGCCGCCGCGCGTGCGCACGGCCTGGAGGCGATCGACGGCCCCTACCCACTCATCGGCGACACCGACGGATACCGCACCCAGGCAGTCTGGGCCAGCACACTGGGCGCGACCGGCAAGTGGGCGATCCACCCCAGCCAGATCGAGCCGGCCAACGCCGTCTTCTCCCCCACCGAGCAGGAGATCGCGATCGCCCGGCAGATGTGCGCCGCCCAGGAGTCCAGCGACGGCGCCGCCGCCGCGCAGGGTGCCCTCGTGGACGCCGCCACCACCCGCCTGTTCGGCGCGGTGCTCCAGCGGGCCGAGCTGATCGAGGAGCGCGCGCGATGAGGCCGACCGACGTCATCGACCGTGCGGCCCGGGCGCACCCCGACACCGTCTCGCTGATCTGCGGCGACGAGCGCGTCACGTACCAACAGCTCTACGACCGCTCCTGCCGCGTCGCCCAGGCACTGCACGCCCACGGATTCACCCCCGGCATGCACGGCGGCGTCCTGGCCCCCAACGACATCGCCGGCTTCGTCTGCGCCCTCGGGCTGATGCGCGCCGGCGTGACCTGGGTGCCACTCAACCCCTACGACGCGATCCCCCAGGTCGGGCTTCTGCTGGAGCGGCTGGACGCCGACGTGCTGTTCGTCCACTCCGCCTACCGCGAGCACATCGACGAACTCCGCGACGCGGCCCCCGGGGTCCGCGAGGTGATCCTCTACGACACCGACCTGGACGACTGGCTCGGCGACGCACCGCCCGAAGACGTCAGCGGCCCGGGCGTCGGCGACCCCGACGCGATCGCCGCCATCTACCCCACCAGCGGGACCACCGGTCTGCCGCGCGGGGTGATGCACGACAACCGTCGCTTCGCGTTCTTCATCAACGCGCTGGCCGACGAGGCGAAGGCCATCGACGACGAACGGCCCGTCTTCCTCGCGGCCGCCCCCCTCACCCACGTCTCCGGCCGGATCGCCCTGGCAGCCATGCAGCGTGGGGGGACCGTGGTGATCCTGCACCGCCCGGGACTCGACACCCTGCTCGACACCCTCGAAGAGCACGAGGTCCGCTCGACCATGCTGCCGCCGACGGTCCTCTACGCGATCGTCGACATGCCCAGCATCGAAAGACGCTTTCCCGCCCTGCGGCAGATCAGTTACGGCGCGGCACCGATCCGTGTGGAGAAGCTCAAGCAGGCACTGGAGCTCTTCGGCCCCGTGTTCCGGCAGGGCTACGGCCAGACCGAGGCGCCCATGCTCATCACGGCGCTCCCCGCCGACGAGCACATGGTCGGCGGCCGTCCCGCGCCCGACCAACGGCTCTCCAGCGTCGGCCGGCCCACCAAGGTCGCGACCGTGGCGATCCTCGGCGACGACGGCCGCGAGCTGCCCCCGGGCGAGATCGGGGAGATCTGCGTACGCGGCGACTTCGTCATGGTCGGCTACTACAAGGACCCCGACGCCACAGCCGACGTGTCACGCGGCGGCTGGCACCACACCGGCGACGTGGGCTACTTCGACCCCGAAGGCTATCTCCACCTCGTCGACCGCAAGAAGGACCTCATCATCAGCGGCGGCTTCAACGTCTACCCCGCGGAAGTCGAGCGCGTGATCGCCGAGATCCCCGGCGTCGCCGACGTGGCGGTCATCGGCGTCCCCGACGCGCACTGGGGAGAGGCCGTCACCGCCGTCGTCGTCGCCAAGACCGGCGAAACGATCGACGTACAGCAGATCATCGAGCACACCAAGGCCACGCTCGGATCGGTCAAAGCCCCGAAGCGGGTCGAGGTGTGGCCGTCGCTGCCCCGCAACGCCACCGGCAAGGTGCTCAAGCGCACCATCCGCCAGCGCTACGAGGACAACTCCCTCTAGACGCAAGGCCAGTAGCACATCACGACGGGTCGTCGGCTGCCTTCTTCGCCCACGCCAGGATCTCCGCTGTTCACCTGTGACACGGGATGGTGCCATGACTGACATACCGCACGCGCCAGGCAGCGTGCACGACCAGGACATGCCTCAGCGGCTGCAGGAAGTGATAGCGGCCCGTCTCGATGCGCTCCCGGTGGGACGCTGGCATCGCCGCGTACTGGCCGTAGTCGCGCTGGGGGCCTTCTTCAACTTCTTCGAGATCGCCCTGGGGAGTCTGCTGGTGCCACTGCTGCCGGCCGGCTGGACTGTGACCACGACGGACAAGGCGCTGCTCATCGGAGCCACCTTCGCGGGCGAGTTCGTGGGCGCGTTGCTGCTGTCCGGACTCGCCGACCGGTACGGCCGACGTACCATGTTCCAGCTCAACCTGATCGCGTACGCCGTCTTCTCCATCGGTGCCGCCTTCGCCCAGGACGCGACCTCACTCATCGCCCTCCGTTTCCTGCTCGGTATCGGTCTCGGTGCGGAGCTGATCCTCGTGGACTCCTACCTGACCGAAATGATGCCGTCCGCCCGGCGCGGTCACCTCCTCGCCACCGCCTACGCCCTGGGCATGACCGCCATCCCGGTCGCGGGCGTGCTGGCCACGACGTTCCCGCAAGCGCCGTCGGGTCTCGCGGGCTGGCGGTGGTTGATGCTCTTCACCGCCCTGGGCGCCGTGGTCGCCTGGCTGGTCCGACGCAACCTGCCGGAGTCACCACGCTGGTTGGCCGTCCACCGGCCCCAACAGGCGCTGGATGTCATGACACGTATCGAGCGGGAGACGGGGCACTCACCGGCACCGGGTGGCGACACGTTGATCGCCCTGGAGGTGAGCGCGACGGCATCGTCGCCGACGGAAGCACGGCCACGCCTGTGGAGTCCGGCCCTGCGCAGCCGCACGACCCTGGTGTGCGTCATGCAGTTGCTCGGTCCCATCGGTATCTACGGCTTCGCCTCCATCGCCCCTCTGGTGCTGATCGAGAAGGGCTACACCGTGGTCGACTCGCTCGCCTACACGGCCATCGGCGCCCTGGGCTACCCCCTGGGTTGCTACGTCCTGATGCACCTGACCGAGCGGATCCAACGCCGTACCCTCGTCGTCGCCTCCGCTCTCGGCATCGCCGTCACGGGCATCGTCTTCGGCGCCGGTACGAGCGTGTGGGTCATCCTGCCCGCCGGGCTGCTCATGTCCCTCGTCAGCGTGGTCAACGCGACCGTGTCACGGACGTACAGCGCGGAGTTGTTCCCGACCGGCATCCGCAACACGGCGCTCGGTCGCACGTACGCGCTCTCCCGGCTCGTCGCGGCCGTCCTGCCGTTCTGCACGCTCGGGATTCTCGACGCGCTGGGCCCCACCCTTCTCTTCGTGTGCTGTGCCGCCCTGATCACGACGATGGGCATCACCGTGGCGGCCTTGGGCCCACGCACCAACGCCGTACGGCTGGACACGGTCTGACGCCTCAGCGGACGGCTACGCGGCCGACCTGCCGCACGCCAACCACCGCGCAAGCAATTGCCCTCGCGGTCGGCCTGACCTGTACTGGGACCCTCGACTCGGAGTGAACCCGCAACACTCACCCGGGTCGTGCGCTCCGACGGCGCCTACGGGGAGAGCCGTCGGGCCCTGAAACAGCGCACGACCCAGCACGGGCGCCCTCCGTGAATCCCAGCACGAATCCAGCACGGTAGGGATGAGCAGGGGTGATGACAGGTGACGAGAGGTCAGAAAATCCAGCACCTAACCAGCACGGTAAAAATCCAGGGGCCTGACCCCGAAGAGCCAGACCCCATTTGACCTGCATGTTTGCCAGATCAGTGAAGTGGTGTTAAGTCACCGGCTAGACATTGAAGCGGAACTCCACGACGTCGCCGTCCTGCATGACGTAGTCCTTGCCCTCCATACGGGCCTTGCCCTTGGCGCGGGCCTCGGCGACCGAGCCGGTTTCCACCAGGTCGGCGAAGGAGATGACCTCGGCCTTGATGAAGCCCTTCTGGAAGTCGGTGTGGATGACACCGGCCGCCTCGGGGGCCGTCGCGCCCTTCTTGATGGTCCAGGCGCGGGATTCCTTGGGGCCGGCCGTGAGGTAGGTCTGCAGGCCGAGGGTGTCGAAGCCGACGCGGGCGAGGGTCGCGAGACCGGGCTCCTCGGCGCCGACCGACTCCAGCAGCTCCATGGCGTCCGCCTCGTCCAGCTCGGCGAGGTCCGCCTCCAGCTTGGCGTTGAGGAAGATCGCCTCGGCCGGGGCGACCAGGGCGCGCTGCTCGTCCTTGAAGCCGTCGTCGGTCAGCTCGTCCTCGTCCACGTTGAAGACGTAGAGGAACGGCTTGGTGGTGAGCAGGTGCAGGTCGTGCAGGAGCTCGGCGCGCTCGCCGCCCTGGACGAAGCCCTGCGAGAAGAGGGTGTCGCCCTTCTCCAGGATCTCCTTGGCCTCCTCGACGACCTTGACCTTCGGCGCGACGTCCTTCTTGATCCGCGACTCCTTCTGGAGGCGGGGCAGGACCTTCTCGATCGTCTGGAGGTCCGCCAGGATCAGCTCGGTGTTGATCGTCTCGATGTCGTCCTTGGGCGAGACCTTGCCGTCGACGTGCACGACGTTCTCGTCCTTGAAGGCACGGATGACCTGGCAGATCGCGTCGGACTCACGGATGTTCGCCAGGAACTTGTTGCCGAGGCCCTCGCCCTCGGAGGCGCCGCGCACGATGCCGGCGATGTCGACGAAGTCGACCGTCGCCGGGAGGATCCGCTGGGAGGAGAAGATCTCGGCCAGCTTGGTGAGCCGGGCGTCGGGGACGCCGACCACCCCGACGTTCGGCTCGATCGTGGCGAACGGGTAGTTGGCCGCCAGCACGTCGTTCTTGGTCAGGGCGTTGAACAGGGTCGACTTGCCGACATTCGGCAGACCGACGATTCCGATCGTGAGCGACACGTTGCGACTTCCCGTAGTCAGAGGGCCAGGGGGCCGGTTCCCGTGGTGAGAGGGCCGGGGCGGGCGGGCCAGAGGCCGACCGATCCACCAGTTTACGGCGTGCCGGGCACCGGACCGGCGGCCCTGTCGCACGCATGGCCACGGTCCGTCCCTCGGCGTGTCCGAGACCCGATTCGGCACATAAGCCGACCTAAGTTGGTGCAGTGGAGCAACACAGGACGCGCCCCCCACAGATCTCGACCCACCGCGACCCCACTTCGCCACCGCCACCGCCACTGCCACCCCAGCCGGCCCGGGACACCACGCCGGGGCCGGGCCTTGAGCTGCGGCCCTTGCGGGAGGGGGGTGGGGGGCCGCCCACAGGGGGCTCCGGCGGGAAGGCCGCAGGGGGCTCTGCGGGGAAGGCCGGAAAGGGATCCGCAGGGAAGCCCGCGGAGGGGGCCGCAGGCAAGGCCGGAAAGGGATCCGCGGGGAAGCCCGCGGAGGGGCCCGCAGGCAAGGCCGTAGGGAGGTCCGCGAGCAAGCCCGCAGGAGACGCCGTACGGCAGTCCGTGGGGAAGCTCGCGGGGGACTCTGCGGAGGGCTCCGCCGCGCTCTCCATGGGAATTTCCGCTGTCGAGTCCGCCGAGGGTTCCTCAGGGGCGAGGGAACGTCGGGAGGCGGGGGCCGACGCGGGGCCCGGTCGAGGTGCGGTGCCGCCGCGCCCGCCTGAGCCGCCTCGGCCTACAAAGCTGCCCGCCCGGTCGGGGACTCAACGCCGCTCGAGGGTCCCTCGCCCGGCACCGGTCGTCGCCCAGCGGGCTGAGGTCCGGAAACCCGCACCGGACCCGCGTCCCTCCTCTGGTCGGCGCCCCTCCGCTGATCAGCGACCGTCCACAGGCCCAGGGCCGTCCGCCGGCCCACGACCGTCCGATGGCCCGGGACCATCCGCAGGTCCACGACCGTCCACTGGCCCGGGACCATCCGCAGGTCCGCGACCATCCGATGGCCCGGGACCATCCGCAACCCCGCGTGCTGCCTACGGCCGACGGCCTTCCTCCGGTGGCCGCCGCTCCCCAGATGGCGACCCCTTCCCCAATGGCCGCCCCTCCCCCAGTGGCGGGCCCTCCCCCAGTGGCGGGCCCCTCCCCAGTAACCGCCCCTCCCCCAGCCGCGCCCCCTTCCCCGGCACCCGCCCCACCCCCCGTACCCGCCCCTCCCCGAACAGCGGATCACCCCCAAGTGGCCGGCCCTTCGCCAATCAGCGCTCTTCCCCCACCGGCCGTCCTTCTCTCGCCAGCCGTCCTTCCCCCGCTGGCCGTCCCTCCCCCACCGGCCGCCCTTCCCCCACCGGCCCTCCCTCCCCCGCCTCAGGCGCGCCCCCGTTCCCGGCCAGGTCTGCCGGATCGGTTGGGGCGCGGTGGCCGAATCCTCGGCTCACCGGGCTGGGGAGTGGGCTGTTCGGTGGGGTGGTGATGTTTGCGCTCGGGATGGTGGACGAGGTGTTGTTCGGCGGCTCGCTGACCGTGTACGGCGTGTTGTTCCTGCCGGTGTGTCTGCTGGTCGCGCTGTGGGTGCGCCCGGGGGATCTGCTGTCGGCGCCCATCGTCGTGCCGATCGCCTTCGCGGTGGGCCTGCTGCCCGTCGCCGGGGGCGCGGACGGGCTCGGGGCGCGGCTGATGGAGCTGGTCACGGGGCTGGCCACGCAGGCCGGCTGGCTCTACGCCGGAACGCTTCTCGCGGCCGCGACCGTCCTGGTGCGGGGAGTACACCGGGCAACGGCCCGCCGCCGGGCAGCGAGGGGCGTGAGCCGCGGCGGCCCACGGCTCTCGGGCAGGGCTTCCTGAGCCGCTCCACGGCACCGGGGCGGCGCCCCCGACGGGGTCCAGGACCCTCGCGCTCGCGCCGGGTTCCTGCTCCGCTCCACCCAGCCGGGCGACGCCCCGACGGACCGGGGGCTCGGTCCAACCACGCCGCGCCCCGACCCAACCGCGCCCAAGACCCGGCCGACGCCGGACTCAGCCGGCCTGTCCGCCCGTCGTCGCTCTCATCGCCGCCCCCACGATCCCCGCGTTGTTCTGCAGTTGCGCGGGGACGATCTCCGCCTTGATGCCCTCGATGTAGTGCAGGAACTTCTCCGACTTGCGGCTGACGCCGCCGCCGATGATGAAGAGCTCGGGGGAGAACAGCATCTCGACGTGAGCGAGGTACTTGGTGACCCGGCGGGCCCAGTGTTCCCAGGTCAGCTCGTGGTCCTCCTTCGCCTTGCTGGAGGCCCGCTTCTCCGCGTCGTGGCCGTGCAGCTCGAGGTGGCCGAGCTCGGTGTTGGGGACGAGGACGCCGTCCGTGAAGACGGCGCTGCCGATGCCCGTGCCGAAGGTCAGCAGGATGACCGTGCCCTCGCGGTCGCGGCCGGCGCCGAAGGCCACCTCGGCGACGCCCGCCGCGTCCGCGTCGTTGACGACGGTCACCGGGAGACCGCCCAGCCGCTCGCTGAACAACGCGCGCGCGTCGGTGTCGATCCAGGCCTTGTCGACATTGGCTGCCGTACGGATGTGCGAACCGCCGGTGACCACACCGGGGAAGGTGAGGCCGACCGGTCCCGTCCAGCCGAAGTGCTCGACGACCTCCTTGACGCCGTCGGCCACCGCATCGGGCGTCGCCGGATGCGGGGTGAGCACTTTCAGGCGTTCCTGAGCCAGGTCGCCCTTGTCCAGGTCCACAGGGGCGCCCTTGATCCCTGAACCGCCGATGTCCACGCCGAAGATCTGCATGGCCCTACGTTACGACGGACGACTGACGGTCACTCGCCCGAGACGTCCGCCGTACCCCCGGCACCGCTGCCGCCGCGCGCCGCCACCAGTGCCGCCGCCTCCTCGCGCAGGTCGCGGCGGAGTTCCTTGGGCAGCGAGAAGGTGATGTGCTCGTCGGCGGCCTTGACCAGCTCGACGTCCGCGTAGTCGCGCTCGGCGAGGAAGGCGAGGACCTCCTCGACGAGGACCTCGGGGACGGAGGCGCCGGAGGTGACGCCGACCGTGCTCACGCCCTCCAGCCAGGCTTCGTCGATCTCGCTCGCGAAGTCCACCAGGTACGCGGCACGCGCGCCCGCCAGCTTGGCGACCTCGACGAG
The DNA here is from genome assembly GCF_040630255.1 of Streptomyces sp. NPDC005820. NCBI lineage: Bacteria > Bacillati > Actinomycetota > Actinomycetes > Kitasatosporales > Streptomycetaceae > Streptomyces > Streptomyces sp. NPDC005820. The sequence goes on along the minus strand of NZ_JBEXXE010000025.1, from coordinate 138,628 downwards.
CCGCTTGGAGTTGGAGGAGTTGCGCGAGCCGACCACGATCACCAGCTCGGCCTCGGCGCCCATCTGCTTCACCGCGAGCTGACGGTTCTGCGTGGCGTAGCAGATGTCGTCGCTCGGCGGGGAGATGAGCTGCGGGAACTTCTCCTTGAGGGCGTCGACCGTCTCCATCGTCTCGTCGACGGAGAGGGTGGTCTGGGACAGCCAGACGACCTTGGAGGGGTCGCGCACCTCGACCTTGGCGACATCGCCGGGGCCGTCGACGAGCTGGATGTGGTCGGGGGCCTCGCCGGAGGTGCCGATGACCTCCTCGTGGCCCTCGTGGCCGATCAGGAGGATGTCGTAGTCGTCCTGGGCGAAGCGGACGGCTTCTTTGTGGACCTTGGTGACCAGGGGGCAGGTCGCGTCGATCGTGGCGAGCTGCCCGCGCGCGGCCTCCTCGTGCACCACCGGCGCGACTCCGTGCGCCGAGAACATCACGATGTTGCCCGGCGGGACCTCCTCGGTCCGCTCGACGAAGATCGCGCCCTTCTTCTCCAGGGTCTGCACGACGTACTTGTTGTGGACGATCTCGTGCCGGACGTAGACCGGGGCCCCGTACTGCTCCAGGGCCTTCTCGACGGCGATCACGGCGCGGTCCACGCCCGCGCAGTAGCCCCGGGGAGCGGCGAGCAGGACACGGCGGCGGGCTGGCGAAGCAGTCATGCGTCCCATCGTAAGGCCGCCCGCCGCGCCGCCCCGCTGGCCGCCCGCCGCCGCCACCCCGCAGACCGCCCGCCGCGCCGCCCCGCAGACCGTCCGCCGCCGGCGCGCGTCCGCCGGAGACGCTCGGCCGGGTTGTCAGTCCCGGCCGATAGTCTCGGTCGCATGGCTGTGAACACGTCCGCGGACGCCCCGCTGCCCGTCGGCGAGGTCTCCCGGCTCATCGGGGGGTGGATCGAGCGGCTCGGCGCGGTGTGGGTCGAGGGGCAGATCACCCAGTTGTCGCGGCGTCCGGGCGCGGGCGTCGTGTTTCTGACGCTGCGGGATCCGTCGTACGACGTCTCGGTGGGCGTGACCTGCTACCGGCAGGTGTTCGACGCGGTCGCGGACGTCGTCGGGGAGGGCGCCCGGGTCGTCGTCCACGCGAAGCCGGAGTGGTACGCGCCGCGGGGGCAGCTGTCGCTGCGGGCCGTGGAGATACGGCCGGTGGGGGTCGGGGAGCTGCTGGCCCGGCTGGAGCAGTTGAAGAAGTCGCTGGCGGCGGAGGGGCTGTTCGCGGCCGAGCGGAAGAAGCCGCTGCCCTTTCTGCCGCAGCTGATCGGGCTGGTGTGCGGGCGGGCGTCCGCCGCGGAGCGGGATGTGCTGGAGAACGCCCGGCACCGCTGGCCGGCCGTCCGCTTCGAGGTGCGCAATGTCGCCGTGCAGGGGGTGCACGCGGTGACCCAGGTCGTCCAGGCGGTGAAGGAGCTGGACGAGCTCCCCGAGGTGGATGTGATCATCGTCGCGCGCGGCGGCGGGAGCGTGGAGGATCTGCTGCCGTTCTCCGACGAGCAGCTGGTGCGGGCGGTCGCGGAGTGCCGTACGCCGGTCGTCTCGGCGATCGGGCACGAGCCCGACCAGCCGCTCCTGGACCATGTCGCGGATCTGCGCGCCTCCACGCCCACCGACGCCGCCAAGAAGGTCGTACCGGACGTCGGCGAGGAGCTGGAGCGGGTGCGGATGCTGCGCGGGCGGGCGCGGCGGTGTGCGGAGGCGTTCGTGGAGCGGGAGGAGCGCGGGCTCGCGCACGCGCTGGGGCGGCCGGTGCTGCGGGATCCGCACCGGATGGTCGAGGAGCGCGCCGATCAGGTGACCGCGCTCGTCGAGCGGTCCCGGCGCACGCTCGGGCACCTGCTGGACCGCGCCGACTCCGAGCTCACGCACACGCACGCGCGCGTGGTGGCCCTCTCGCCGGCCGCGACGCTGAAGCGGGGGTACGCGGTGCTCCAGCGGGCCGACGGGCATGTGGTGCGGGATCCGGGCGAGCTGACCGCGGCCGAGGTGCTGCGCGCGCGGGTCGCCGAGGGCGAGTTCACGGTTCGAGTCGACGAGAAGGAATGACCGCATGACGAGCAAGGCCGAGGAAGCCCTGGGGTACGAGCAGGCCCGGGACGAGTTGATCGAGGTCGTACGACGCCTGGAGGCGGGGGGTACGACGCTGGAGGAGTCGCTCGCCCTGTGGGAGCGCGGGGAGGAGCTGGCCAAGGTGTGCCGGCGCTGGCTGGAGGGCGCGCGGGCGCGGCTGGACGCGGCGCTGGCCGGGGAAGAGGAGGGGGCGGCGGCGGAGGGCGAGTGATCCCCCGGGGCGGGTCTCTGTGAGGCGGGTCACCAGCCTCCGCTTTTTGTTGAAACTTGAACGTCCCCTCGCGTACGGTCATCCCTGTCAGCCGATCCGGACCGTGGTCCGGAACGGAGCCAGGCGCCCCACCCCGAGGAAGTTCATGTCTCTCGTTCTTGACCCCGCCGCCCAGGACCTGCTGTTCCGCGAGGCCCACACTGCGAACACCTTCACCGACGAGCCGGTGACCGACGAGCAGATCCAGGCGATCTACGACCTGGTCAAGTTCGGCCCGACCGCCTTCAACCAGACCCCGCTGCGCATCACCCTGGTCCGCTCGGCCGAGGCCCGTGAGCGCCTGGTCCAGCACATGGCGGACGGCAACAAGGCCAAGACGTCCACGGCCCCCCTGGTCGCGATCCTCTCCGCGGACAACGAGTTCCACGAGGAGCTGCCGGCCCTGTTCCCGGCCTTCCCGCAGGCCAAGGACCTGTTCTTCGCCGAGCGCGCGGCCCGCGAGGGTGCCGCCGGGATGAACGCCGCCCTCCAGGCCGCGTACTTCATCGTCGGCATCCGCGCCGCCGGTCTGGCCGCCGGCCCGATGACCGGCCTGGACTTCGAGGGCATCCGCAAGGAGTTCCTCGACGACGACCACACCCCGCTGATGGTGATCAACATCGGCAAGCCCGGCCCGGACGCCTCCTTCCCGCGTTCCCCGCGCCTCGCCTACGACCAGGTGGTCACCACCGTCTGAGCGGATCGAGACGATCAGGACATGCGAAGGGGCCCCGACCGGTCGGTCGGGGCCCCTTCGGCTCTCGGTCAAGCCGGTCGGGCGTCGCTCACGCCGTCTTGAGCGCCTTCGCCATTTCCGTCAGCCGGTCGAAGGACGCCGTGCCCGCGACGACCGTCGTCGAACCGTCGGTGCCCTGCAGGACGAGGGCGTCGTAACGGCCGCCGGTGTAGCGGGTCCAGGTACGGCCGGCGATGTCCTCGGTGACCTTGGTCGCCCGCGCCCCCTGGCTCGCCTCCTCGATGAACTCCACCCGCTTCCGGGTGGACTGCTCGACGGCGACGTACTCCCCGTCGGGAGTGTGGAAGCCGAGATGCCACGAGTCGAACTCGGCGCCCTGGAAGCGCACGGAGGTCGCCTTCCAGCTCTCCGGCAGGCCCTCGGGCGCCGCCACCGGGTACGACGCCGCACGGCGCGCCGTGAGCAGTTCGATGCGGTAGTCGACCCGCTTGACGTCGGGAGCGGTCTCGTCGTGCGGGACGAAGAGGTAGATCACATACGCCGCCATGACGATGAGGCCCAGGGAGAGAACCATGTCCCGGGCCGTCTTCTGCTTGCCGTTCGAACCTGCCACGCCCCCTATCGTCGCAGGTGCCCGGCCCGCTCATCCGTGGGGTCCCCTGCTCATTTTGTCGGACTGACGATAGAGTCGAGGATCGAACCCTCATCCGGCCGTCGTCGTATCAGAAAGGTGCGCTCCGATGACCGAGCATCATCATCTGCCGTCCGAGCTCGATGTCCCTTCCGAGGCCCCCGACCGCAACCTCGCCCTGGAACTGGTCCGGGTGACCGAAGCCGCCGCGATGGCCGCGGGCCGCTGGGTGGGGCGCGGCGACAAGAACGGCGCCGACGGTGCCGCGGTGCGCGCGATGCGGACCCTCGTCTCGACCGTCTCGATGAACGGCGTCGTCGTCATCGGTGAGGGCGAGAAGGACGAGGCGCCGATGCTGTTCAACGGCGAGCGCGTCGGCGACGGGACCGGGCCGGAGGTGGACATCGCCGTCGACCCGATCGACGGGACCACGCTGACGGCCAAGGGCATGCCGAACGCGATCGCGGTGCTCGCGGCGACCGAGCGGGGCGCGATGTTCGACCCGTCCGCCGTGTTCTACATGGACAAGCTGGTCACCGGCCCGGAGGCGGCTGAGTTCGTCGACATCAACGCACCCGTCGAGGTCAACATCCGGCGGGTCGCCAAGGCCAAGCGGGCCACCCCGGAGGACGTCACCGTCGTCATCCTGGACCGGCCGCGGCACGAGGGCATCATCAAGGAGATCCGGGACACCGGGGCGCGCATCAAGCTGATCTCCGACGGCGATGTGGCCGGCTCGATCCTGGCGCTGCGCGAGGGCACCGGCATCGACCTGCTGCTCGGCATCGGCGGCACGCCGGAGGGCATCATCTCGGCCTGCGCCGTGAAGTGCCTGGGCGGCACCATCCAGGGCAAGCTGTGGCCCAAGGACGACGAGGAGCGGCAGCGCGCGGTCGACGCCGGGCACGATCTCGACCGGGTGCTGACGACCGAGGACCTGGTCCAGGGCGAGAACGTGTTCTTCGTCGCCACCGGGATCACGGACGGGGAGCTGCTCCGCGGGGTGCGGTACCGGTCGGAGACGGCGACGACCGACTCGATCGTGATGCGGTCGCGGTCGGGGACGGTTCGGCGGATCGACTCCGAGCACCGGCTCAGCAAGCTGCGGGCCTACAGCGCCGTCGACTTCGATCGGGCCAAGTAGCGCCTGGTAGCGGGTGCGAGTGCTTCGTGGCTTGTCGCGCCACGCGGCGGAGCCGCATGTCGAAACGGCCCCGCGCCCCTGACGTGCGCACCTCGCCGTACCCCGAAAAAGTGGGCGTCCCCCGGTGCGGAGGGGGGCGCCCACTTTCCCGTCGGTGGGGTCAGCCCGCCTGCGCTATGCGGTCCGTCGTCCTGGCCGCCTTCTTCAGTTCCATGTCGCGGCGGCGGCGTCGGGCCAGGACCACGCGGCGTTCGGCGGCGGTGAGGCCGCCCCATACGCCGTAGGGCTCGGGCTGGAGCAGGGCGTGCTCGCGGCACTCCACCATCACGGGACAGCGGGCGCAGACCCGCTTCGCGGCCTCCTCGCGGGAGAGGCGGGCGGCGGTGGGTTCCTTGGAGGGGGCGAAGAACAGGCCTGCCTCGTCACGCCGGCACACCGCCTCGGTGTGCCAGGGAGCGTCTTGGTCGCGCGCTGGCACCCGCTGGGCCGGAACGGCGGCGACCTGCAGGGACGAATGCGGCGGTTGCAGCACGGGTCTACTCCTGACGACGGCTTCGCGAGCGAGAGACGATGCAGCAAGGCCTACCCGCTGTGCGCGCGCCTATGCACTGCGTCCCGAACCGCTGGATTCCTGCGATTCGCGACCGTCAATGGCCCAGGTGTTTGCGCAAACCCTTGTCGACCTTGCGCTGCACCCGATCGAGGATGTCCGCGACGAGCCTGCCGCGCTTCGGCCGGCCCTCGATGTTGCCGAGCACCGCCCAGCCGTCGACGTAGACCACGGGGGCGTCGGGCTCGGGCGAGTCGAGGGCGTCCACCTCGAAGTTGCCGAGGACGCCGCCGCCGGTGCCGCGCAGCGACACGTTCTCCGGGACGTACACCTCGACGTTGCCGAAGACGGACCAGGCCTTGATCATGACCGTCTGGTACTCGAAGAGGGCCTCGCTGAGGTCGATCTCGACGCTGCCGAAGATCGCGTACGCATGGATACGGCGGCCCGCGCGCCAGCGGCCCCGGCGGCTGGCGCTGCTGAACACCGCGACCACGTTGTCGTCGGGGTCGGCGGGGATCGCGCCGGCGTCCGGGCGGCTCGGGGCGCCGCCGGGCGCCGTGCGGCGGGCGTGGGCGGCGGGCAGGTCCCGTATGAAGACCTCCAGTTCGCCGACCGTCTTGGCGGCCAGCACGCCCTCCACGCGCTCGGCGTGCTCGTCGGCGGTCAGCCGGCCCTCGGCCAGGGCCTCGCGCAGGATGTCGGCGACGCGGTCGCGGTCGGCGTCCGACGCGCGCAGCTGGCCGGGCGGTGTGGGGGCGGCAGCGGTCTGCTTCTGAAGGTCCACGGAACCAGCGTACCCAAACACGATAGATCGCGATAGCCCCGCTCCAACTGAGCCTTACCTCACAAGCTCCGTGTCAGAGGCAGGTTCTACGCTGGTGAGGCCCGCCAGTGTCGGCGGGCCGCCGTCTGCAGAGTGAGGAATGGGCTGCGATGCCTGAGTTCGCGTACACCGATCTGCTCCCCATGGGAGAGGACACCACCCCGTACCGGCTGGTGACCGCCGAGGGTGTCTCCACCTTCGAGGCCGACGGGCGGACGTTCCTCAAGGTGGAGCCGGAGGCGCTGCGCAAGCTCGCCGCGGAGGCCATCCACGACATCCAGCACTATCTGCGGCCGGCCCACCTCGCCCAGCTCAAGCGGATCATCGACGACCCCGAGGCGTCGAGCAACGACAAGTTCGTCGCGCTGGACCTGCTGAAGAACGCGAACATCGCGGCGGCGGGCGTCCTGCCGATGTGCCAGGACACGGGCACGGCGATCGTCATGGGCAAGCGCGGCCAGAACGTGCTGACCTCGGGCGGCGACGAGGAGGCCCTCAGCCGGGGCATCTACGACGCGTACCTGAACCTGAACCTGCGCTACTCGCAGATGGCCCCGCTCACCATGTGGGACGAGAAGAACACCGGCTCCAACCTCCCGGCCCAGATCGAGCTGTACGCCACCGACGGCGGCGCGTACAAGTTCCTGTTCATGGCGAAGGGCGGCGGCAGCGCCAACAAGAGCTTCCTCTACCAGGAGACGAAGGCCGTCCTCAACGAGGCCTCCATGATGAAGTTCCTGGAGGAGAAGATCCGTTCGCTGGGTACGGCCGCCTGCCCGCCGTACCACCTGGCGATCGTCGTCGGCGGCACGTCCGCGGAGTACGCGCTGAAGACCGCGAAGTACGCCTCCGCGCACTACCTGGACGAGATCCCGGCGGAGGGCTCGGAGCTCGGTCACGGCTTCCGGGACAAGGAGCTGGAGGAGAAGGTCTTCGAGCTGACGCAGAAGATCGGCATCGGCGCCCAGTTCGGCGGCAAGTACTTCTGCCACGACGTCCGCGTGGTGCGGCTGCCCCGGCACGGCGCGTCCTGCCCGGTCGCCATCGCCGTGTCCTGCTCCGCCGACCGCCAGGCCGTCGCGAAGATCACCGCCGAGGGCGTCTTCCTGGAGCAGCTGGAGACGGACCCGGCGCGGTTCCTTCCGGAGACGACGGACGAGCACCTGGACGAGTCGTCCGACGTGGTCCGCATCGACCTCAACCAGCCGATGGACGCCATCCTCGCCGAGCTGACGAAGTACCCGGTGAAGACCCGTCTCTCCCTGTCCGGCCCGCTGGTCGTGGCCCGGGACATCGCGCACGCCAAGATCAAGGAGCGGCTGGACGCGGGCGAGGAGATGCCGCAGTACCTGAAGGACCACCCGGTGTACTACGCGGGCCCGGCCAAGACTCCCGAGGGCTACGCGTCCGGCTCCTTCGGCCCGACGACCGCCGGCCGGATGGACTCCTACGTCGAGCAGTTCCAGGCGGCGGGCGGCTCCAAGGTGATGCTGGCCAAGGGCAACCGCTCCCAGCAGGTCACCGACGCCTGCGGCAGCCACGGCGGCTTCTACCTCGGCTCCATCGGCGGGCCCGCCGCCCGCCTCGCCCAGGACTGCATCAAGAAGGTCGAGGTCGTCGAGTACGAGGAGCTCGGCATGGAGGCGGTCTGGAAGATCGAGGTCGAGGACTTCCCCGCCTTCGTCGTCGTCGACGACAAGGGCAACGACTTCTTCAAGGACCCGGCCCCGGCCCCGACGTTCACGTCCATTCCGGTGCGGGGTCCTGGCCTGGCCTAGTGCCTCGGGTGCGGCGGGAGACGGATCTCGCCCCCGCCGCCCCTACCCGTCCCCTCCCCGGGGCTCCGCCCCCTGGACCCCCGATCGGCCCTGAACGGGCCTCGTCCTCGAACGCCGGACGGGCTGGAGGGAGCCGTCGGAGCAGCGCGGCGGGTCACCTCCGCGGGAACAGCGGGCCCGTCCGCGATGCTGTCCCCTGTGGAGGTGATCGTCGATGACCGACGAGCAGGACAAGGGCGGGTACCGCATCGAGCACGACTCCATGGGCGAGGTGCGGGTGCCGGCGGACGCCAAGTGGCGGGCGCAGACGCAGCGGGCCGTGGAGAACTTCCCCGTGTCCGGGCAGCGGATCGAGCGGGCGCACATCGAGGCGCTGGCCCGGATCAAGGGTGCCGCCGCGAAGGTGAACGCCGAACTCGGGGTGCTCGACAAGGACGTGGCGGAGGCCATCCAGGACGCGGCCGCCGAGGTCGCCGAGGGGACCTGGGACGCGCACTTCCCGGTGGACGTGTTCCAGACGGGGTCGGGGACGTCGTCGAACATGAACACCAACGAGGTCCTCGCCACGCTGGCGACCGAGCGGCTCGGCCGGGACGTCCATCCCAACGATCACGTCAACGCGTCGCAGTCGTCCAACGACGTCTTCCCGTCCTCGATCCACATCGCCGCCACCGCCGCCGTCACCCGGGACCTGATCCCGGCCCTGGAGCACCTCGCCGACGCCCTCACCCGCAAGAGCGAGGAGTTCGCCGACGTCGTGAAGTCGGGGCGGACCCATCTCATGGACGCCACGCCCGTGACGCTGGGGCAGGAGTTCGGCGGGTACGCCGCCCAGGTGCGGTACGGCGTGGAGCGGCTCACCGCCTCGCTGCCCCGGCTCGCCGAGCTGCCCCTCGGCGGGACCGCCGTCGGGACCGGGATCAACACCCCGCCCGGCTTCTCCGCCGCCGTCATCGCGGAGGTCGCCCGGGTCACCGGGCTGCCGCTGACCGAGGCCCGGGACCACTTCGAGGCGCAGGGCGCCCGGGACGGGATCGTGGAGACCAGCGGGCAGCTGCGGACCATCGCGGTGTCCCTGACGAAGATCGCCAACGATCTGCGGTGGATGGCCTCGGGGCCGAGGACGGGCCTCGCGGAGATCTCGCTGCCCGACCTCCAGCCCGGGTCCTCGATCATGCCCGGGAAGGTCAACCCGGTCATCCCGGAGGCGGTGCTGATGGTCGCCGCGCAGGTCATGGGCAACGACGCCACCGTGGCCGCCGCCGGTGCGGCCGGCAACTTCGAGCTCAACGTGATGCTCCCGGTCATCGCCAAGAACGTGCTGGAGTCGGTCCGGCTGCTGGCCAACGTCTCGCGGCTGCTCGCCGACCGGACCGTGGACGGGATCGTCGCGCACCGCGAACGCGCCCGGGAGTACGCCGAGTCCTCGCCGTCCGTCGTCACCCCGCTCAACAAGTACATCGGCTACGAGGAGGCCGCCAAGGTCGCCAAGAAGGCCCTCGCGCAGCGCAAGACGATCCGCCAGGTCGTCCTCGAAAGCGGGTATGTGGAGGGCGGCAGGCTGACGGTGGAACAGCTCGACGAGGCCCTGGATGTCCTGCGGATGACACGCCCGTAACCTTTCCGCGCGGCGCGCAGAACCGTGACGCGCGCCGCAGCGTCGTATGCCCATGGCACCTAATATCTGTGCATGGCAGACGGTGGAGCGATGAGACGCGTGGGAACAGGCGGTACGGCGGCGTTCTGGGCGCCCGGGGACCGGATCCTGTGGCGCTACCGGGAGAACGGCGGCCCGGGCTTCCACATCGCCCGCCCGGTCACCGTCGTCCGTGACGACGAGGAGCTGCTCGCGGTCTGGCTGGCGCCCGGCACCCAGGTCGTCAAGCCCGTGCTCGCCGACGGCACCCCACTGCACCAGGAGCCGCTGCCGACGCGCTACACCAAGCCCCGGACCGTCCAGCTCGACCGCTGGTTCGGCACCGGTGTGCTGAAGCTGGCCCGGCCCGGCGATCCCTGGTCGGTGTGGCTGTTCTGGGAGCCGGGCTGGCAGTTCAAGAACTGGTACGTCAACCTGGAGGACCCGCTGGCCCGTTGGGACGGCGGAGTGGACTCCGAGGATCACTTTCTGGACATCTGCGTGTACCCCGACCGCAGTTGGGACTGGCGCGACGAGGACGAGTTCACGCAGGCCCAGCAGGACGGACTGATGGACGCCGCCGTCGCCGAGCGGGTGCGGGAGGCGGGCCGAGCGGCGGTGGAGGTGATCCGCGCCTGGGAGGCTCCGTTCAACAAGGGCTGGCAGCACTGGCGCCCGGATCCCTCCTGGGCCGTACCGTTGCTTCCGGAGGACTGGGACCGAGTCCCGGCGCACGTGTCCACATGAGACCCTTGATGCGCCCCCGGGCAGGAAACGTAGGATCGTCCTCCGCAAGACCATCGAACAGCAACTCCCGGGGCCGACACCGGGTCTGACCGAACGTCACCGAGGGGCGGCAGGACGTGAGCGAGGGGTACGAGGGCAACACCGGCGGGGCCGAAAGGACATACGGCGCCCGCCGCCAGGGCCGCGCCCGGTCCTCCGGTGGCACAGGAACAGCCTCTGACCACGCGGGAATTCCGTTCCGGGGACAGGTATTCCGGGTATCGGGTTTTCTGCGGGACCAACTGTGTGCGCGCCGCGCAGCCCCGGACGGACGGATTCGACACGCGTGACGGAGCAGCCCACCAGCTACGAACGCCCCCAGGGCGTCGACCCCACGGAACCCCGCGGGGCGCTCCTGCGTACCCAGGCCCCGGACGCCTCGGACGCCTTACCTCCCGCCGCCTCCCAGGGCCGCGCGGAGGACGGCCCTGGCAGCACCGCGTCGAGTGCCACCAGTGGGAAGGGCAGCAAGGGAAACAAGAGTGCCCAGGGAACGGATCCGGCCGGTTCACAGGCCGAGCACTCACAGCCGGCGGCCGGAGCCGAACCCGACAGCCACCGGCCACGTCCGGCGCCCGAGTCCATCCCGGCCCAGCCGGGTGGTGACATGCGCGCCGAGCGTCGTACGGGGCAAGGGGTGACGCCCGGGCGGCCCGCGCCGATGCGCCGGGACGGGGACCGGCTGCGTTTCGTCGGCGCCGCGACCCGGCGGATCGCCCGCGGCCTGGACCTCGACGAGATCGTGATGGGGCTGTGCCGGGCCACCGTGCCGACCTTCTCCGACGCGATCCTCGTCTATCTGCGCGACCCGCTGCCGGTCGGCGACGAGCGGCCGGTGGCCGACCGCGTCATGCTGCGACTGCGGCGCACCGACCGCATCCCGGAGGAGCGCGACACCGAGACCGGCTTCGCCGCGCTCGCCCTGCCGCCGCCGGAACCCTCCGAGCTGAGCGCCGAGTTGTCCTCCGCGATCGCCGAACTGTGCGAGGTACGGCCCGGCGGGGCGCTCGCGGAGGTGCTGCGCGGGGTGCGCCCGGTGTTCGCCGACAGCCCGGCCGCACGTGCCGCGCTGCCCGAACTCCTGGGCGCGGACAGCACCCTGGTCGTCCCGGGCGGCCAGCGGGCCATCCTGGCCCCGCTGCGGGGCCGCCGCCGGGTGATCGGCGCGGCGGTCTTCCTGCGCCGCCCGGAGCGCTTCCCGTTCGAGAACGACGACCTGCTGGTCGCGGCCCAGCTCGCCACGCACAGCGCGCTCGGCATCGACAAGGCCGTGCTGTACGACCGTGAGGCGTACATCGCCGACGAGCTGCAGCGCACGATGCTGCCGGAGCACCTGCCCCGGCCCACGGGCGTACGGCTCGCATCCCGCTATCTGCCGGCGGCCGAGACCGCGCGGGTGGGCGGCGACTGGTACGACGCGATCCCGCTGCCCGGCAGCCGGGTGGCGCTGGTCGTGGGCGATGTCATGGGGCACTCGATGACCTCGGCCGCGATCATGGGCCAGCTGCGGACGACCGCCCAGACCCTCGCGGGTCTGGATCTGCCTCCGCAGGAGGTCCTGCACCATCTCGACGAGCAGGCCCAGCGGCTGGGCTCCGACCGGATGGCGACCTGTCTGTACGCCGTCTACGACCCCGTATCGCATCGCATCACGATCGCCAACGCCGGCCATCCGCCGCCGGTCCTGCTGCATCTGGGGGGCCGGGCCGAGGTGCTGCGGGTGCCGCCGGGGGCGCCGATCGGCGTGGGCGGGGTCGACTTCGAGGCGGTGGAACTGGACGCACCGGCCGGGGCGACGCTGCTGCTGTACACCGACGGCCTGGTGGAGTCCCGGCTGCGGGACGTGGCGACCGGGATAGAGCAGCTGCGGGAGAAACTGGCCGCGACCGCTCAGCTCACGGGGCCGGATCATCCGCCGCCGCTGGAGGCGCTGTGCGACGAGGTGCTCGACATGCTCGGGCCGGGCGACCGGGACGACGACATCGCGCTGCTCGCCGCCCGCTTCGACGGGATCGCGCCGAGCGATGTGGCGTACTGGTTCCTGGAGCCGGAGGACGCGGCCCCCGGCCGTGCCCGGCGGCTCGCCCGGCGGGCGTTGTCCCGGTGGGGGATGGAGGATCTGAGCGATTCCGTGGAGCTGCTGGTGAGCGAGGTGGTCACCAATGCGGTGCGGTATGCCTCCCGGCCGGTGACTCTGCGGTTGCTGCGGACCGACGTGCTGCGGTGCGAGGTGGGGGACGATGTGCCTCAGTTGCCTCGGTTGCGGCAGGCTCGGGCCACCGATGAGGGTGGGCGGGGGCTGTATTTGGTCAATCGGCTCGCTCGCCGGTGGGGGGCCACACGGCTCAGTACCGGCAAGGTCGTGTGGTTCGAGTTGAATCGGTCGTAGGTCGGCGAAGACAAAGAAGAGAGGGCGTCCGGTGATCACCGGACGCCCTCTCTTTCATGCGGTTACTGGCCGTCGCCGCTCAGTGGGTCCGGCGGGTTGGTCGGGTCCACTGTGGGTTCGCCGGTCGACGGTGCTGTCGTCGTGTTGCCCGTGGGTTCCGGGCTCGTCGGGGTGTTCGCGGTGGGGGTGTTGGTCGGCGTCGGCGCCCCGGTCGTGGGCTTGCTCGTCGGGGTGTTCGTCGCCGTGGGGGTGTTGGAGGGGCTCGGGCTCGACGAGGCGGACGTGGTGGGGGACGGCGACGAAGTCTGGACCGCCGCGCCCTGCTCGGTGTCCAGGTCGAACTTGGTGACCTTGGTGGAGACGCCGAAGGTGTACGCCGCCCAGATCTGCGCCGGGAAGCCACCACCGTTGATCCGGCCCGCGACCGTGGTCAGGCCCGTCGTCGCACCGGTGAGGCTGACCTGGGCGCCGGTCTTGGCCTTCTCGCCGAACAGGCCGACCGAGGTCACCAGGTCGGGGGTGTAGCCGGTGAACCAGGCCGACTTGTTGTTGTCGGACGTACCCGTCTTGCCGGCCACCTTCTGGCCCTTGCGCAGCGGGTTGTCCCGTACGGACTTCTTGGCCGTACCGTCGTCGACCACACCGGTGAGGACCGAGGTGACCGAGTCTGCGGCCTCCCGGTCGACGACCTGCTCCCCGATGGGGTCGGTGTGCTTGAACGTCGGGTAGGCGCTGTTCGTCGCCGTCTTGATGAGCGCCGGGGTGACCTTCTTGCCGTGGTTGTCGAGGGTGGCGTAGACACCGGCCATCTGCAGGGGGCTCGCGCCCATGGTGCCGAGGGTCTGGGCCGGCACCGCCTTGAGGTCCTTGGTGTCCATGCCGAGGTCGTCGGCGACCTTCAGCACCTTGTCCATGCCGACGTCGACGCCCATCTGCGCGAAGACGGAGTTGATGGACTTGTTCAGCGCCGTCTGGACGGTGACGTCGCCGTAGTCCTGGTCGTCCTCGTTCTCCGGGGCGAAGCCGATGTCGCTGCCGACGACCGGGCGCTTGCTGGTGCCGTCGTAGAGCGTGTTCGCGGTGATCTCGTCGCCGTCCTGCGTCTTGGCGTTCTCGTCGAAGGCCGCGGCGAGGATCACCGGCTTGAAGGTGGAGGCGGGCTGGTAGTCGGTGCGGGTGGCGTTGTTGACGTAGTGGTCGGTGTAGCCCTTGCCGCCGTACATCGCCACCACGGCGCCCGTCTTCGGGTCCACCGAGACCGCACCGGCCTGGACGTCGCCGTCGACCGAGCGCTTCTTCGCGTCGAGCTTGCTGGTCAGCTGATCCTTGACCGCCGTCTCCAGCGCCTTCTGCTTCTTCTTGTCGATGTTGAGCTCGATGTTCCAGCCGCCCTTCTTGACCAGGGCGGCGGCGGACTCGAAGTCGTCGGCGATCCCCGTGGCGACGAGCTGATTGGCCAGTTCGACGTTGGCCGCGTAGACCAGGTAGCCGGTCTGGCCCTCCTGGCCGGGGGCGGCCTTCGGGGCCATGGGCTCCGGGAACGTCATCTTCTCGCGGTCCGTCTTGTCGAGCCAGTCCTGCTCGACCATGTTGTCGAGGACGTAGTTCCAGCGGGCCTTGACCAGCCGCTTGCCGGTGTCGGTGGCGACGGCCCAGTCGTACTGGCTCGGGGCCTGGAGCAGGGCGGCGAGGTAGGCGCCCTGCTGGACGGTGAGTTTGTCGGCGTCGACGCGGTAGTAGGCCTGGGCCGCTGCCTGGATGCCGTAGGCGCCGCGGCCGTAGTAGCTGGTGTTGATGTAGCCGGCCAGGATGTAGTCCTTGTCCTTCTCCCGGTCCAGCTTGAGCGAGATGATCAGTTCCTTCAGCTTGCGCGTGACGGTCTGTTCCTGGCTCAGGTAGTAGTTCTTGACGTACTGCTGGGTGATCGTCGAACCGCCCTGCGCGCCCTTGCCCATGAGGGTGTTGAGGATGCCTCGGGTGGTGCCCCTCAGGTCGACGCCGGCGTCGTTGTAGAAGGTCTTGTTCTCGGCGGCGACGAAGGTGTGCTGGACGGCCTTGGGGACCTTGGAGAGGTCGACGTTCTCACGGTTGACGTCACCGTCGCGGGTGGCGATCGAACCGTCGTCGTACTTGTAGACGTTGCTCTGCAGATCGGCGTCGGGGTTGCCGGCGGGGATCGGCGTGCTGACGTACAGCCAGACGAGGGCGCCGATCACGGCCGTGGTCATGAGGAGGAACGCGCCGAGGATCTTCTTCCAGGTGAAGATCCGGCGTATGAGGCTCTTCTCCTTCTTACCGCCCTTGCCGCCCTTGCCGCCCTTGCCGCCGCCTTTGGCGCCCCGGCCGCCTTTCTTGCCGGCGGCGGCCCGGCGCGCGGCCGCGCGGCCGCCGGGTGCGGGGCTGCCCGCGGTGTCGGGTGCCTCGGGAGCTTCGGGGGCCTCCACGGCCGAGCGGGACTCGCTGCGCGTCGGCGGGGCCTCTCTCCGCGGGGAGCGGTTCTTGGGCGCCGCGCGACGGCCACCGCTCTGTCGCGCTCGTCTCTCGTCCGCTCGTCCCATGAGTCCGCTCGCTCCGCTTCGTACTCGGCAGTCACACCAGTGCCTGGAGGCAGGTCAGCTCAGAAAGCTAACACCGTCGGCTATGTCGAAGAGGCCTCGGTCCGGCGTTCGGAGGGGGTGAGAATCAGCACCCCGCCGGGAAACCGGCACACCACGTCACCTCGTTCGACGACTGGAACGCTCCGAGGGTTGCCAAACGCTCATTAAGTGTTATCACTTAGATAGACCGATGCTTACGCATGGCCGCCGGCAGGCGGTACACATCTGAACAAACGGGGGGAATCACCCATGTCCACAGAGACATCCTCGGCCGGCGTGCCCGCGCTGCCCGCTCCGCACGTCAAGGAGTTCCCGGCCCACAGCGTCGGCGGCGGGCTCGCCCTGCTCGGCGGACTGACCGGGCTGCTGGTCGGCGGTGGGCTGATCGCCGCCGCGACCGTGGTGACCGCGACCGGCGCCAAGGCCGCGCTGATCGTCGGCGGCATCCTCATAGGACTCGCCGCGTTCCTGTCGATGTGCGGACTGAACACGGTCGCGCCGGGCGAGGCGCGCGTGGTGCAGCTCTTCGGGCGCTACCGGGGCACCATCCGCGAGGACGGGCTGCGCTGGGTGAACCCCTTCACCTCCCGCGAGAAGATCTCCACCCGGGTCCGCAACCACGAGACGGCCGTCCTGAAGGTCAACGACGCCTACGGCAACCCGATCGAGCTCGCCGCGGTCGTGGTGTGGAACGTGCAGGACACCGCGCAGGCCGTGTTCGAGGTGGACGACTTCCTGGAGTTCGTCTCCACCCAGACCGAGGCGGCCGTACGGCACATCGCCATCGAGTACCCCTACGACTCCCACGACGAGGACGGGCTCTCGCTGCGCGGCAACGCCGAGGAGATCACCGAGAAGCTCGCGGCCGAGCTGCACGCGCGCGTGGAGGCGGCCGGTGTACGGATCATCGAGTCCCGGTTCACGCATCTCGCGTACGCTCCCGAGATCGCCTCGGCGATGCTCCAGCGGCAGCAGGCGGGCGCGGTGGTCGCGGCGCGGCGGGAGATCGTGGACGGGGCCGTCGGGATGGTCGAGGCGGCGCTGCACCGGATCGCCGAGCAGGACATCGTGGAACTGGACGACGAGCGTAAGGCGGCGATGGTGTCCAACCTGATGGTGGTGCTGTGCGGGGACCGGGCGCCGCAGCCCGTGCTCAACACGGGGACCCTCTACCAGTGACGGCTCCCTCCGGGGGTTCGACCCCACCGGGCCGGCCGCAGCGCAAGCAGGTGCTGTTGCGGCTGGATCCCGCGGTGTACGACGCGCTGGCGCGGTGGGCCGGGGACGAGTTGCGGTCCGCGAACGCGCAGATCGAGTTCCTGTTGCGGCGCGCTCTCGCGGAGGCCGGGAGACTACCTCGCGACACGGGGCCGATTCCTCGGCGCGGGCGGCCCCCCGGGGGCTCCGCCCCCAGACCCCCGTCGGCCTGAACGGCCTCGCCCTCAAACTCCCCCAGAGGGGGTGCCCCCAGACGGGCCGGGAGTTGCAGGACCGGCCTCGAACAGCGACCGGCGCTGTAGCAGAACGGTGACAATCGGCCCCCACCTGCACGCCCCCACCCCCCGCCACCACCTACACACTCCGCGTATACACCCCGGGTATACACCGCGTGTACAGTCCTCCCCATGTCCATCGGTCACACCCTCCTGGGACTCCTGGAGTCCGGGCCCCGACACGGTTACGACCTGAAGCGGGCCTTCGACGAGAAGTTCGGTCACGACCGGCCGCTGCACTACGGCCAGGTCTACTCGACGATGTCGCGCCTGCTGAAGAACGGTCTCGTCGAGGTCGACGGCATCGAGGCCGGCGGCGGCCCCGAGCGCAAGCGGTACGCGATCACCGACGCCGGTGTCACCGACGTGGAGCGCTGGCTCGCCACGCCCGAGAAGCCCGAGCCGTATCTGCAGTCGACCCTCTACACGAAGGTCGTCCTCGCCCTGCTCACCGAGCGCGACGCGGCCGACATCCTCGACACCCAGCGGGCGGAGCATCTGCGCAGCATGCGCATCCTGACCGACCGCAAGCGCAAGGGTGATCTGGCGGACCAGCTCATCTGCGACCACGCCCTGTTCCATCTCGAGGCCGACCTGCGCTGGCTGGAGCTCGCCGCCGCGCGCCTCGACAAGCTGAAGGCCACGGTGACCGAATGAACGCCCCCGGGGGATCCCTGCTCGTCGCCGAGGACCTGAAAAAGGCGTACGGGCCGACCATGGCGCTGGACGGCGCCGAGTTCTCCATCCACCCCGGCGAGGTCGTCGCGGTGATGGGCCCGTCCGGGTCCGGCAAATCGACGCTGCTGCACTGCCTCGCCGGCATAGTGACGCCCGACTCCGGCTCGATCCGGTACGACGGGCAGGAGCTCGCGACGATGAACGACGCACGGCGCAGTCTGCTGCGGCGCACGGAGTTCGGGTTCGTGTTCCAGTTCGGCCAGCTGGTGCCGGAGCTGACCTGTGTCGAGAACGTGGCCCTGCCGCTGCGGCTGAACGGCACCTCCCGCAAGCAGGCCGAGCGCACCGCCCTCGGGTGGATGGAGCGGCTGGAGGTCGACGACCTCGCCAAGAAGCGGCCGGGTGAGGTGTCCGGCGGGCAGGGCCAGCGGGTCGCGGTGGCGCGCTCGCTCGTCACGAGCCCGCGGCTGATCTTCGCGGACGAGCCGACCGGTGCGCTCGACTCGCTCAACGGCGAGCGTGTGATGGAGCTGCTCACCGAGGCCGCCCGATCGGCCAACGCGGCCGTGGTGCTGGTGACGCACGAGGCGCGGGTGGCCGCCTACTCCGACCGCGAGATCGTCGTACGGGACGGGAAGTCGCGGGACATGGAGCGGGTCGTATGAACGTGAGGCAGTGGTCCCGGGATCTCGGCCTCGGGGTGCGGTTCGCCTTCACGGGCGGCCGGGAGGGCTGGATCCGCGCCGCGCTGACCGCGGTCGGCGTGGGGCTCGGGGTGGCGGTGCTGCTGCTGACGACCGCGATACCCAACGCGCTTCAGGCCAGGCACGCGCGCGAAGAGGCGCGGCTGGACTACTCGTTCTCCGCGGAGGTGCCGCGCAAGAGCGACAGCACTCTTGTGCTCGTCGAGTCCGACACCACGTTCCGCGACAAGGACGTGCGCGGCCGGCTGGTGGAGCCGGAGGGGCCCGACGCCCCGCGGCCGCCCGGGGTGGACGCCTACCCGGCCAAGGGCGAGATGGTCGTCTCGCCGGCACTGAAGAAGCTGCTCGCCTCCGGTGGTTCGGCGCTGCTGCGGGAGCGGCTGCCGTACCGGATCGTGGGGACGATCGGGGAGAGCGGGCTGATCGGCTCGCAGGAACTCGCCTACTACGCGGGCGGCTCCGGGCTGGCCAGGTACCTCGACGGCAACGGGGCGACCCGGCTGACGGCGTTCGGGAACCCGAAGCCGACGCACGAGGACACGGACCCGGTGCTCGTCCTGCTGATCCTCGTCATGATCGTGGTGCTGCTGATGCCGGTGGCCGTGTTCATCGCCGCGGCCGTGCGGTTCGGCGGCGAGCGGCGCGACCGCAGGCTCGCGGCCCTCAGGCTGATCGGTTCCGACGGCGGGATGACCCGGCGGGTCGCGGCCGGTGAGGCGATGGCCGGGTCGCTGCTCGGGCTGGTCGCCGGCACCGGGTTCTTCCTGATCGGCCGGCACGTGGCGGGCTCGGTGGAGGTGCTGGGCATCAGCGCCTGGCCGAGCTATCTCGACCCCTCGCCCCTGCTGGCGGCGCTGGTCGCGCTGGCGGTGCCCGCCGCCGCCGTCCTGGTCACGCTCTTCGCCCTGCGCGGGGTCGTCATCGAGCCGCTCGGCGTGGTCCGCACCGCCCGGCCCACCCGGCGCCGGCTGTGGTGGCGGCTGCTGCTGCCCGTGGGCGGTCTCGCGATGCTCTACCCGATGATCGGCCAGGGCCGCACCAACGGCGACTTCAACCAGTACCTGGTGATCGGCGGAGTGCTGCTGCTGCTGGTCGGGGTCACGGCCCTGCTGCCGTGGCTCGTGGAGACGGTCGTCGCCCGGCTCGGCTCCGGTGGAGTGGCCTGGCAACTGGCCGTACGGCGCCTGCAGTTGAGCAGCGGTACGGCGGCCCGGATGGTCAACGGCATCGCGGTGGCGGTGGCCGGGGCGATCGCCCTGCAGATGCTGTTCGCCGGCGTCGACGGCGACTACACCAAGGCCACCGGGCAGGATCTGCGGCGGGCGCAGCTCCAGGTGACCGTGCCGGAGGGCGTCCCGCTGGCGGAGACCGCCCGGAAGTTCGCCGACACCAAGGGCGTCACGAAGGTCACCGCGCTGTGGGAGGGCTACTTCGGCAACTCCTCCTGGAACAGCGAGAACGGCCCGGAGATCAGCTCGGAGCTGACCGTGGGCGACTGCGACGCGCTGCGCGAGGTGGCGAAGCTGCCCTCCTGCAAGGACGGCGACATGTTCGTCCTGAACGGAGCCGACTACGACTCCGACTCCGCGAAGCTGAACAAGCCCGGCACGAAGCTCTATATCGAGGGATGGGGCGAGCACAGCCCCGAAGCCGTCTGGACCGTCCCCGCAGGAATCCGGGAGGTTCCGTCGATCAAGGACCCCCGCAATCTGCGGCGCGGTGGCTTCGTGATGACGACGGGCGCGCTGCCGAAGTCGCTGGAGAAGACGGTCAGCGGTGAGGTGTACCTCTCGGTCGACGAGTCCGTGCCCGACGCGAGCGAATACGTCCGCAACACCACCTTCCACGTGGACCCGATAGCCTCGATGATGACCTGGTCGGCCACCGAGAAGAACCGGAAGTACGAGTCCATCCGCTCCGGTCTGATGGTCGGTTCCGCCTGTGTGCTGCTGCTGATCGGGGCGAGCCTGCTGGTGTCGCAGCTGGAGCAGCTGCGCGACCGCCGCAAGCTGCTGTCGGCCCTGGTCGCCTTCGGCACCCGGCGGCGCACCCTGGGCCTGTCGGTGCTGTGGCAGACGGCGATCCCGATCGCGCTGGGTCTGCTGCTGGCCATGGGGGTGGGCCTCACGCTGGGCGCGATCCTGCTGAGGATGACGGACACCGGCATCAGTGTGGACTGGCCGAGCGTGCTGGCGATGACCGGTTTCGGCGCGGCGGTCGTGGTGCTGGTGACGCTGCTGAGCCTGCCGCCGCTGATACGGCTGATGCGGCCGGACGGTCTGCGCACGGAGTGACCTGGAGGGCCCCTCGGATTGCCGCCGAGGGGCCCTTCGGTCGTTCAGAGCCGGTACTCCCGCACCACCCTCCGCACCTGCGCGAACAGCATGCCCACGTTGACGGACTTGCGGCAGACGACCACCGCGACGACGTCCTGCTGCTCGGTCATCCTCACGAACAGGTGGGTGAGATTGTCGCTGTTGACGAGGATCTCCTGGAAGAAGTGGTTGTCGCTCTGGATCCCGCGCCGCTCCTTGAAGACGTCCTCGATCATGACGACCGTGCGGCCCTGGAACAGGTCGAGCGTCGCGCCGGCCAGCAGGTCGAGGACCTCGGGCGGGTGGTTGTCGACCGTTTCGTAGGAGAGCAGCATGCCGGTGGACATGTCGACGACGCCGGAGGCGACGCAGTCGGGGGCATCGGTACGGAGTGACTTGACCAGGCCCATCACCTGATCGGAGAAACCGGGGGTCATACGCTTCGTCGCCATCCCTTCAGACTCCTTAGGCGGTTTTCTCGGTGAGGATCAGATCGATGCGGCGCAGGGCCGGCTGGGTCGCCCGGTGCAGGCGCTCCACATCCATCCCCTCGTCCCCGAGTACGACCATCAGCGCGGTGTCGCCGACGGCGTAGAACGCGGCGCAGCCGTGGCTGCCGTAGGTCACCGTGCGGTGCAGGGCACCGCGGGCGGTCGCCTCGGAGGTACGGCGGGCGAGGCCGAGGCCGGCCGCGGCGAGGGCGGCGAGGCCCTCCGGGTCGATCGAGTCGGCCGTGTCCGCGGCGATGAGCAGCCCGTCGGCCGCGGCGAGGGCGGTGTCGGTGATTCCGCTCACCTGCTCGCGCAGGCCGCGCATCTCCTGCGCGAGGGCTTTGTGGTCCATGAGTGCAACTCCCCTGATTCTGATCGCATATGACCGTCTGTTTTCTGTGGGGGATTTCGAATTTCCCGGTGGAGGCCGGCCATTCGAGCCGTCCGGCTGTCCGTCCGGCTATTTCGTCCGGCTATTTCGTCGTCGGATTGCGGAGCCGGAAGAAGTCCTTCCAGCCGGTGCCGCCGCCGTTGTTCTCGTCGGGTTCCGGGGCGAGGGCCTCGTTGATGCCGCTGGCGCCGGGGCGGCGGCGGGGCAGGGCGGCCGGCTCGGGGGGCGGTGCGGGCGGCGGGACGGGGGCGAGCGGTGGGGGCGGGGCCGGTTCCCGGGGCCGTACGCCCTGGCCGCCTGGCGGCAGCCGCACCGGGATCGGCCGGGGCGACTCCCCGCACTCCATCAGCCCCTCCCCCAGCATCCGGGCCACCGCCACGGTGACCGTGTAGACCCCGCGCCCGGTGCGGAAGGCGAGGTCGCGGGCGGTGCGCCGGCCGTCGGCGTGGGTGAGCAGCTCGCGCTGGATCGGGCCGAGGCGGTCGGCGGCGTAGGAGAGGGAGCCGGGCACCGGACGCTCCCGCTCGGGGCGTACCGGGTACGGCATCGAGAGCAGCGCCGAGAGCTTGCGGGCCGCCTCCTGGAGCAGCCGGGTGGGGGCCTCGCCGATGGCGACCGGGGCGGGCGGCGGCCCGGTCGCCGGACCGCGTTCGCAGCCGTTGACGCTGCCCGCGACGACTGCGAACGCGGCGTCCTGGAGGGCCATCGCGCAGACCACCCGGAGCTGGGCGGCGCCCGCGTAGCCGTGGGCGATCAGCCCGGCGGCGGGCCAGCGCGCGCCCCCGGACTCGCGCACCAGCGCGGCCCACTCCTCGCCGGCGATCCGCCCGGAACGCAGCAGCAGGGCCTCCGCGCCGGGCGCGCCCGGCGACTCGATCGAGGCGATCAGTCCGCCGTGCAGATGGAAGACGCCGCCGGGTGAACCGGCCACCCACAGCTCGCCCGTGAACCCGTCGCGCACGCACGCGGCGAGGTCGCGTGCCAGCAGCTCGTAGCCCGACATCACTCCCCTTGCCCTGTCGCACATACGCCTGACGCGTACCGCTGAGGGGGGAATGTCTATCAGCCCGGGCGTATATTCCAGCCGGGGATTTGCTACCTGTCCCGACCTGACGGAAGTTGTCTTGTCGGATCATTCAAATATTTTTGTTCGGCGCTCATTTGACCGATCGGCGGTGACGCCGTGGGTGTGCGAGGAGAGACATGTCGTTGGACGCGCTGAAGTCCGCCCTGCCGGACTACGCCAGGGAACTGCGGCTCAACCTGGGCTCGGTCATCGGCGCTTCGGCCCTGCCGGCCCAGCAGCTGTGGGGCACGGTCCTGGTGAGCGCGATCGCCGCGCGCTCCCCGATCGTGCTGCGCGAGCTGGGACCGGAGGCACGGGCGAGGCTCTCCCCGGAGGCGTACACCGCCGCGAAGTCGGCGGCCGCGACGATGACGATGAACAACGTCTTCCACCGCACCCGGCATCTGCTCTCCGACCCGGAGTACGGCGGTCTGCGGGCCGGGCTGCGGACGAACGTCCTCGGCGACCCCGGAGTCCCCCGGGTGGACGTCGAGCTGTGGTCGGTCGCGGTGTCCGCGGTCAACGGGTGCGGGCTCTGTCTCGACGCGCACGAGCGGGCGCTGCGCACGGCGGGGGTCGGGCGGGAGGTGGTTCAGGAGGCGTTCAGGATCGCCTCGGTCGTCCAGGCGGTGGGGGTGACCCTGGAGGCGGAGGCCGTGCTGGGCGCGTAGGCCACCGCTCCGGCCCTCAGCGGGCCTCGTCCTCGGCCTGCGGACGGGGCGCGTCCTGCGGGGGCGGGCCGACCGGGGCGACCTCCATCGCCGTGGCCCCGCGCGGCCTCGGCGAGGTCCGCAGGGCGGGTTCCTGGGCGTACGCCTTCAGATAGCCCACCACCGTGTTCGTCACCGCCACCAGGGGTACGGCGACCACCGCGCCGCCGATGCCGGCGACCAGGCCGCCGGAGGCCACCGCCAGGACCACCGCGAGCGGGTGGACGCGGACCGCGCGGCCGAGGATGAACGGCTGGAGGATGTGGCCCTCGATCTGCTGCACGGCCAGCACCACGGCGAGCGTCATCACCGCGACGAACACGCCCTGCGTCACCAGCGCCACGACCACCGCCAGCGCGCCGGAGGCCACCGCGCCGACCAGCGGGATGAACGAGAACAGGAAGATGAACACGGCCAGCGGCACGGCCATCGGCACATCGAGGAAGTAGATGCCGAGGCCGATGAAGATGGCGTCGATGAGGGCCACCACGACCGTGCCCCGGACGTACGCCGTCAGCGTCGCCCAGGCCCGCGGGCCCGCGCCCGCCACACCCGGGCGGGCGGCGGCCGGGACCAGCTTGAGGGTCCACTCCCAGATCCGCTTGCCGTCGTAGAGCAGGAAGAGCGTCGAGAAGAACGCGAGCAGGATGCCGGTGAGCGCCTCGACGACGACCGTGACACCCTCCAGGCCCGCCGAGGTGATGGAGTCGGTGTTGGCGCCGATCGCCTCGCGCAGGTTCTTGGCGATGCCGTTGATCTGCTTGTCGGTGACGTGGAAGGGGCTGTTGAGCAGCCAGCGGCGCAGATCCTCGATGCCGTCCTGGACCTGGTCGGAGAGGTTGTCGATGTTCTCCATGACCTGCCAGGTCACGAACCAGCCCATCAGGCCGATGACGACGAATCCGAGGATCGCGGTGAGGGCGGTCGCGGGTCCCCGGGGCACGCCCATGCGCTTGAGCCGGGCCACGGTGGGTTCGAGGAGGGCGGTCAGCAGCAGGGCGACCACGAAGGCCAGGACGACCAGCTGGACCGCGCTGATGACCTTGATCAGCACCCAGACGGTCCCGGCGAGCACCAGCAGCCGCCAGCCCGCCTCGGCGGCGACCCGGACGCCCCACGGCACGGCCTGGGCGGGATCGGGGCGCGGGAGGGGAGGGGTGGGCTCCTCGGCGGCCCCGGGGGGCGTCACGGCGGCCCCGGGCGCCGACGGCTCCGGGTCCGGCTCGGAGACCTCGAGGGGCTCTGGGGGCTCGGGGGCGCTCTCCCGCTCCACCTCGGCGCGGCGCTCGTCGAGCCGCTCACCCATCTCGGTCAGACCGGCCCCGAGCCGGCCGAGCCACCCTGGCACTCGCGACATGATCCGCCCTCTTCCCCCGTCTCTCCCCACCACTCCCCCTGGAGTCGTCGGCTTGTCGACCGTACAGGGCGATGCCCCTCACCTAAGGACGGGGAGGGGCTGCGCGGGGTTGAGCGTCGGCTCAGTAGGAGCCGTTGGCCTGCCAGTAGTCCCAGGCGTCGCAGGGGCTGCCGTAGCGTTCGTTCATGTAGTTCAGGCCCCATTTGATCTGGGTCGCCGGGTTGGTCTGCCAGTCGGCGCCGGCGGACGACATCTTCGATCCCGGGTAGGCCTGGACGAGGCCATAGGCGCCGGAAGTGGGGTTGACGGCCCGGTAGTTCCAGGTGGACTCGTGGTTCACGATGTTGCTGAAGCACTGGAACTGTCCGGCGGGCACGATCTGACGTGCGATGGCCTGGACCTCGGCGACGGTGTACGACGCCTGCTGCGGGAAGCTCGCGGTGCTGCCGGAGGCCGAGGTGGACTTGGTCTCCGCCTCCGCGCGTTCCTTGGCTTCCTTCGCTTCCTTCTCGGCCTTGGCCTTGGCGACGGCGGCCTTCTGCTTGGCCACGGCGTCCTTGGCCGCCTGCTTACGGGCGGACTCCTCCGCCTCCTTCTTGGCGGTCGTGTCCGCGGCGATGGCCTGCGTGGTGGCCTGCTGGTTCAGCGAGGCCGTCTGCACCTCGGCCTGCTGGCCTACGGGTAAGTCGGCGAGGAGCGTCGTACCGCTCGCCGTGGCCTGCGCGTCGTCGCTGGACTGCGCGGTGCCGGCCTGGGCCACGCCCATGACCGCACCGACCGTGGTGACCGCGGTGGCCGAGGCCACCGCGAATCCCCGGGCCGAGTTCCGGCTCACACGAAATCCTTCGTTCGAGATGAAAGTCGAGCTGAAAGGAGAAGGTGCGGCCGGAGCCGCGCGGGACTCAGTACCAGTGGTTGGCCTGCCAGAACGACCACGCCTCACAGGGGCTGCCGTACCGGCTGTTCATGTAGTTCAGCCCCCACTTGATCTGGGTGGCCGGGTTGGACTGCCAGTCGGCGCCCGCGGACGCGTACTTGCCGGCGGGCAGCGCCTGGAAGAGGCCGTAGGCGCCGGAGGAGGCGTTGACGGCGTGGTAGTTCCAGCTGGACTCGTGGTCCACGATGTTGCTGAAGCACTGGAACTGGCCGCTCGGCACCATCTGCGCGGCCATGGCCTGGATCTGCGCGACCGTGTAGGAACTCTGCACCGGGAAGTCGGACGCGCTGCGGCTGGCCTTGGCCTTGGCCTCCGCGCGCTCCTTGGCCGCCTTCTCGGCGGCCTCCTTCTTCGCGACGGCGGTCTCGGCGGCAGCCTTGCGGGCCGCTGCCTCCGCTTCCTTCTTGGCGCCCTCGTCGGCGGCGATGGCCTGGTAGTTGGCCTGCTGCGCCACGGTGGCGGTCTGCACCTGGGCCTGCTGGCCGGCAGGGATGTCAGCGAGGAGCGTCGCGTCGCTCGCGGTCGCCTCAGCGTCGTTGTTCGGTGCTGCGATGCTGCCCGAGGCAACGCCGACGACGCTTCCGACAGCGGTGACCGCCGTGGCCGAGGCCACTGCGAATCCCCGGACCGAGATCCGGCTCACACGGTTTCCTTCCAGCAGCGCCCGCTTCGGTGACCCTGGCGGACGCGATCGTGCCCCTGACGCTGGCCTCCCCTCGATGGGTCACGGGAGACACGGGCCCGGTGGGCGACTCCCCGGAAGGGAGTGCCGTGTGGTGCTCGGGCGGCATACGGCGACGCTATGGAGTTGACGGTGGTGCAAGTGCGGTTCCGTACCACTGGGGGTACACGTGTGCCGTATGCGGGGCCTGACAGGATCGAGACTCTGCCGTAACCCAACGCCGCAAGGCAATTCCGAGTTACGTGTGAAAGCTCACACCCCTGGAACTCCAGGGGATTTCGCCAAACCCTTACACACGCCGATGCCGCCCGGCTAGGCTCACCACCTTTGCCGGACGGCACCAACTGACGCTCAAAGCTTATGAACTTGTGCGGTCAGGGTCAGATATGCCCGTCCTCCAGCATTTCGGTCACAAGCGCCGCGATCTGGGACCTCTCGGACCGGTTCAGCGTCACATGCGCGAAGAGCGGATG
The DNA here is from genome assembly GCF_040630255.1 of Streptomyces sp. NPDC005820. Lineage (NCBI taxonomy): Bacteria > Bacillati > Actinomycetota > Actinomycetes > Kitasatosporales > Streptomycetaceae > Streptomyces > Streptomyces sp. NPDC005820. The sequence goes on along the minus strand of NZ_JBEXXE010000025.1, from coordinate 111,944 downwards.
ACCCTTCAGCTTCTCCACGACGGCGACGACACCGTCGTAGCGCCCGACCCTCAGATTGTCCCGCTGGGCCACGTCATGGGTGAGAACCACCCGTGAATTGGCACCGATCCGGGACAGAACGGTCAGCAGCACGTTCCGTTCGAGGGACTGGGCCTCGTCGACGATGACGAAGGCGTCGTGCAGGGAGCGGCCCCGGATGTGGGTCAGGGGCAGGACCTCCAGCATCCCGCGCGCGGTGACCTCCTCGATGACCTCGCGGGAGGTGACGGCCGACAGGGTGTCGAACACCGCCTGCGCCCAGGGGCTCATCTTCTCCGACTCGGAGCCGGGCAGATAGCCGAGCTCCTGTCCGCCCACCGCGTACAGCGGCCGGAAGACCATCACCTTCTGGTGCTGACGGCGCTCCAGAACCGCCTCGAGGCCCGCGCACAGCGCCAGCGCCGACTTGCCGGTGCCGGCCCGGCCGCCCAGGGACAGGATGCCGACGTCCGGGTCGAGCAGCAGATCGAGCGCGATGCGCTGCTCGGCGCTGCGGCCCTTGATGCCGAACGCCTCCCGGTCGCCGCGCACCAGCCGGATGTTGCCCTCGGGGGTGACCCGGCCCAGCGCCTTGCCGCGCTCCGACTGGATGGTCAGGCCGGTGTGCACGGGGAGGTCGGCGACCTCCGGGACGTACACGTGTCCTTCCTCGAAGAGGATGTCCACCTGTTCGCCGGACAGGCCCAGTTCGGACATTCCGGTCCAGCCGGAGGCGTCCGTGATGGCGAGCTCGGCGCGGTACTCCTCCGCCAGGAGACCGACCGACGAGGCCTTGATCCTGAGCGGCAGGTCCTTCGACACGACGGTGACGTCGAACCCCTCGGCCTGCAGGTTGCGGGCGACCGCGAGGATGCGTGAGTCGTTGTCCCCCAGTCGGTAGCCGCTGGGCAGCACGCTGGGGTCCGAGTGGTTGAGCTCGACACGGATGGTGCCGCCCAGCTCCCCGATCGGGATGGGGGCGTCGAGGCGACCGTACTTCACCCGGTAGTCGTCGAGCAGGCGCAGGGCCTGCCGGGCGAAGTAGCCGAGTTCGGGATGGTGCCGCTTGGCCTCCAGTTCCGTGACCACGACGATGGGGAGCACGACCTCGTGCTCCTCGAAGCGGGTCATGGCGTTCGGGTCGGCCAGCAGGACGCTGGTGTCGAGAACATAGGTGCGCCGGTCAGGCATACGGCGCTTTGTGCTGGTCACCACGGAAGGACGTACCCCCTCGGATGAGGTCGGGGAGCGACGGAGTGGAGCTGGACCGGTTCATGGCCCTGCACGGGCCGGGAACCGGCCCCCCGCTGCTGCTTCCATGCTGTGACCGCACGGTCGGGCTGGTGCAAAGGGCCTCCCGGGCGGACGGCCCCGTGCCGCCCGCTGAGGATCCGACACCCGTGGTTCGGGCGTCGACCTGCTTGGCTTATGCCCTCGAAAATGCGCCGCCATGCCAGGGCATATGACGGCGCACCGGTGAACTCCTTGTTACTTCCGTCCCGCGGTCAGCCGCCGTAGCGGCGGTGACGTGCCGCGTAGTCGCGCAGGGCACGCAGGAAGTCGACCTTGCGGAAGGCCGGCCAGAAGACCTCGCAGAAGTAGTACTCCGCATGGGCGGTCTGCCACAGCATGAATCCGGACAGCCGCTGTTCGCCGCTGGTGCGGATCACCAGGTCGGGGTCGGGCTGGGCGCCGGTGTAGAGGTGGCGGCCGATCAGGTCGACGCTGACGGACTCCGCGAGGTCCTCCATCGAGACGCCCTTGTCGGCGGCGTCGGTGATCATCGAGCGCACGGCGTCGGCGATCTCCTGGCGGCCGCCGTAGCCGATGGCGACGTTGACCAGTATCCCGTCGACGTGGGCGGTGGCCTGCTCGGCCTCCTTCAGCGCGGTCTGCACATGGGCGGGGAGGATGTCGGGGGTGCCGACATGGTGGACGCGCCAGCGGCCGTCGGCGGCGAGGGTGCGGACCACGTCCTCGATGATGCCGAGGAGGGGGACGAGTTCCTCCTGGGGGCGGTCGAGGTTGTCCGTCGACAGCAGCCAGAGGGTGACGACCTCGACGTCCGTCTCGGTGCACCAGCCGAGGAACTCCTCGATCTTCTCGGCGCCTGCCCGGTGGCCGTGCTCGGTGGTGGACCCGGCGGCCTTCGCCCAGCGGCGGTTGCCGTCCATGATGACGCCGATGTGCTTGGGCACCTGAGCGTGGTCCAGGTGACCTTCCACCCGGCGTGCGTACAGCCTGACCAGAAGGCCGCGCAGCTTGTCGCGCAGGTTCACGTGATGTCAGCCCCTCCGTGCGAGTGCGGTCCCCGCGGGCCAACAGGGTACCGGTGCGGGGCGGTGCGGTTGTCTGTCGGGTGCCGGTGGGCGGGGGTGGTTCGCGCAGTTCCCCGCGCCCCTGCGGTCGGGGCGGTTCGCCCGTGCTGAGAAGGCGCCGCTCTCTGATGCAAAAAACGGGCCGGTCCGTGGGGGGGAGACGGACCGGCCCGAGGGGGGGTTTCCACCATAACCCTTCGTAAGTGATGCTGCGTGCATCGGCGCGGCACAATTACTCTCCGAAGCCGTTCGGCGACGCCCAGATGCCCTTTCGGGGCATGATTCATGGGCCCATCATGGCCGGAACGCAACGGAATCCCAGGGGAATGACGGCGTTTACCGAGGGAAGCTGAGGTTTTGGCGGGACTTGGGCGTCGGTCGGGCAGTTGTCCGCCCGTCCCCCCGACGGGCTACCCCGGCCGCTCACGCCCGCTTGACGCGGGCGGCGCCGCACAGCCCCCTCCACTGCGCGGTACCGCCCCGCGCAGCTTTGCTCACGCGAATTACCCGCGCTTGAACTTACGTGAGGCCCACGGCAAATGCGAACCGCTCGCGATAACGATGTGGAAGCCTCATGGAGATCCTGAGGTGATCTGCGGCGGAGTGAACCGGAATGCCCTGTTCTGCTTGTCCGGTGGGCCGTGCGGGCCGACACGAGCGGAGTGCGGCGCGCCCATGGCGGACAGTTCCCGTCCTCTTTGCGTTCTAGCGTCGGCGCCATGACCCGGAGAATCAGTTGGCGAGAGGCGTCCGCGCGGCGGCTGGAACGGCAGTTCCTGGCCAATCCGCTCGCGGCCGGCACCGGAGGGCCCGAGGAGATCGTCGCGGCCATGCTCGGCACGCACGCGCAGGTTCCCTCGGCGGCGGAGATGTCGGTGGGGATCCGCGCCGAGGGGATGACACGGACCGCCGTACGCGCCGCCCTGGCCCAGGACCGGTCACTGGTGCGGACGCACGGCCCGCGCGGGACCGTCCATCTGCTGCCCGCCCGTGAACTCCCCCTGTGGACCGCCGCCCTGACGGCCATCCCGTCCGGCCGCAGCCCCTTCCCACCGGACATACGGCTCACCGGGGAACAGGCCGCGCAGGTGGTGACGGCGGTCGGGGAGGCGCTCGACGGGGTGTGCCTGACGCTGGAGGAACTGGACGAGCAGGTCGTCGCCCGCACCGGGCCCTGGGCCGGGGACCGGGTGATGCCCGCCTTCCAGGACCTGTGGCCGCGCTGGCGGCAGGTCCTGCACCGGGCCGGCCAGTCCGGCGCGCTGTGCTTCGGGCCGAACCGGGGCCGCAAGGTGACGTACACCCGCCCGCCCCGCTTCGATCCGCTGCCGCCCGCGGAGGCGCTGCGCCGACTGCTCCTGCGCTATCTGACCGCCTACGGTCCGGCGACCCCGCAGGACTTCGCCAAGTGGCTGGCGGCGCCGTCCGGCTGGGCGGTCGGGCTGTTCGAGGAGGCGCTCGGGGAGGCGGCGGTGGAGGAGGTGCTGTTCGAGGGCCGGCGGGCCTGGGTGGCGGCCGGGGACACCGGGTTCCCGGCGGAGCCCGTGCGCGGGGTGCGGCTGCTGCCGTACTTCGACGCGTACGTCATCGCCGCCCAGCCCCGGGAGCTGCTGTTCCCGGGGGCCGCCCAGGGGCGGGCGCTGGCGGGCGGGCAGGCCGGGAACTTCCCGGTGCTGCTGGTGGACGGGGTGGTGGCGGGCGTGTGGCACCAACGGCGCCGGGGCCGTCGTACGACCGTCACGGTCGAACCCCTCGACCGGCTGACGGCCCGCCGGACCCGAGAGCTCGGCGAACGGGCCGAACGGGTCGGGGAGGTACTGGAGGCGACGGCGGAGCTGGTGATCGGGGAGGTGCGGACGGGGGCGCATGCGTGAGGGGGCGGTGTCGGGGGTGGGCGGCTCGGTCGGCACGCGGGAGGTCTTCAGGAGGTCGTCGGCCTGCGGGCCTCGATGAGGTGGCGGGTGCTGTGGGCGACGAAGGGGCCCCGGCCGGTGAGCTGTTCGTGCAGGGCGCGGAGGCGGGGCTCGTAGGCCTCGACGGTGAAGTCCGGCACCATCCAGACCACCTTGCGCAGGAAGTGGACGACGGCGGCGATGTCGTGGAACTCGATCCGGAGGCGTTCCGCGCGCAGGTCGACGATCTCCAGCCCCGCCGCCTCGGCCTCGGCGCGTTCGCGGTCGGGGTGGCGGTCGTGGCTCGCCGCCTCGGGCTGCGGGCCGAGGAAGTACTCGACGAGCTCGTAGACGCTGCGGGGCCCGACGTGCTGGGCGAAGTAGGTCCCGCCGGGCTGGAGCACCCGGGCGATCTCGCGCCACCCGGGCCGTACCGGATGCCTGCTGGTGACCAGGTCGAAGGCGGCGTCGGCGAAGGGCAGCGGGGCCGTCTCCGGGACGGCGACGACGGCGATGCCGCGCGGTCGCAGGAGGGCGGTGGCCTTGGCGACGTTCACCGGCCAGCCCTCGGCCGCCACGGTGAGGACGGGGGCGGTGGCGGCCCGTCCGAGGGCGAAGTCCAGGACCTCGCCGCCGCCGGTCTGGATGTCGAGCACGGCCGTGGCTCCGGCCAGGCGCCCGGCGAGCGACACCGCGTACCCCCAGGAGGGCCGCGCCTCGGTCGCCCGCCCCTCGAACCACGAGAAGTCCCACCCCTCGGTGGGGACGGCGGCGCCCTCGGCGAGAAGGTCCTCGAAGCTCATGCCGATATCGATGCCGATGCCGATGTCGTCGTGGTGGTTCATGAGGTGATCGTGGCAGGCGGGGACACGCACCTGCCGCCGATTATTTCCCGCCCCTCCGTACGGCGATTTCAGTCATGCCCGGTCATGTCCCGTCATGGCCCACGTCGTAGCGGAGCAGGACGACGCCGTTGCCGAAGGCGCGGGACTCGGCGAGATGGAGGCCGGTGGGGGTGTCGGCGTGCGGGAAGAGGGGTTTGCCCCGGCCGATCAGTACGGGGTGGACGTAGAGCCGGATCGTGTCGACGAGGCCGTGCCGGAGGAACTCCGCCGCGAGATCGGCGCCGCCGAGCCCCAGGTCTCCGGGGCCCAGTTCCGCGTCGCGCCGCTCCTTGAGCGCCCGGACCTCCTCCGGGACGACCTCCCGCACGATCGTGGTGTTCCAGTCGGCGTGCTGGAGCGTGCGGGAGTAGACGTACTTGGGGATCTCCCGCCAGATGCCGGCAAACTCGGCCATCACCGCGGGAGCCTCGGGGTCGGCGTCGGCGGTGGGCCAGAAACCGGCCATGAGGTCGTAGGTGACCCGGCCGCTGAGGAGGCCGGCCATCCGGGCGATGAAGTCGTTGGCGTCCTGGTGGACCTCGTCGTCGACGCGGTGCCAGGAGATGTCGCGGTCCGGACCCTCCATGTATCCGTCCAGGGACACCGACATCATCAGCACGATCTTCCGCATACGACGGCCACCTCTTCGTGTCCCGGCTCGCTACCGTGCCGAGAGTAGCGACGCGACCGAGGGGAGACGGGGTATGGCGCGCTGGCGCGACGGGTATGCCGAACTGCTGGTGGACGGGGCGGACGGGATTCCCCTGCGGATCCCCTTGGAGATCGCCGCGTCCTACCGCGCCCGCACCCGGGGCCTCCTGGGCCGGGACTCCGTCGACGGCGCGATGCTGCTGACCCCCGCGGGCAGCGTCCACACGTTCGGCATGCGCATCCCCATCGACGTCGCGTACCTCGACCGCCGCCTGACGGTCATCGCGACACGCACCATGCCCCCCGCCCGCCTGGGCCTCCCCCGCCTCCGCTCCCGCCATGTCCTGGAGTCGGCGGCGGGCACGATGGAGGGATGGGGACTGCGGCCAGGAGCAAGAGTCGAGGTCAGGTCGTCGTCCGCGGGAAGGTGACCTCCACTCGGCGGTTCTTCTTGCGGCCTTCCTCCGTGGAGTTGTCGGAGATGGGGTACTGCTCGCCGTAGCCGCGGACCTCGAAGGTGATGGCGGGGTCGTTCAGGTCGCCGGCGAGTTCCGCCTGGACGGCGTCGGCGCGCTGTTTGGAGAGGACGTCGCCGTGGGCGGAGGAGCCGAGGTTGTCGGTGAAGCCGAAGACGCGGACCAGCTTGGTGTTCTGCTTCTTGATCTCGTCGGCGATCACCGCGATACGGGCCTTCGCCTCCGTGCCGAGCTTCGCACTGTCCTTGGCGAACAGGACCTCGGCCTGGAGGGCGAACGTCACGTCCGCGTTGGTGTCCTCGCGCCGTTCGTCGCCGGACTCGTCCTCCACGACCTGCTTGATGTCGAGGACCTTGGGCTCGGCGAGCGTGCCGCCCTCGGGGAGTTTGAGGTCGGGATCGTTGGGGTCCACCTCGACCGGCGCGGAGGCGGTGGCCTCGGTGCCCGGGGGGACGCTGGGGGTGCTGTCGTCGGCCAGGGAGGCGGGGGCCGTGCCGAGGACGAGGAGGGTGGCGGTGGCCACCGCCAGGGAGAGACGTGGGGTCATGACCGGCCTCACCCGGAGATCTTGATGACCGCGCTGGGGAACAGCGGGAGCTGGAAGGTGACCTCCGTGCTGCTCGCGGGCGGGGCGGGGAACTGGAGGAACACGTCGATCGTTTCCCCCGCCTTCAGCGTCGAGAAGCCGGTGGTGGTCAGGGGGCGGCCCTCTGTGTCGCGGAGGACGTAGTAGCGCTTCTTGCTCTTGGAGTCGACGAGGGTGGCTCCGCCGAGGGACAGTCCGTTGTTGATGATCTCCGTCTCGTTGCCGCTCAACGCTGAGGGGATCACGGCTTCCGTGCCGCTGTCGTTCTTCAAGCCCCCGTTGACGGTGATGAAGCCGCCCGAGTCCCGCACGGCCGACGTGATCTGCAGGAGGAGCCCGCTCGGCCCCTTCAGCTCGGCGATCGGCGCCTCGGACTTTCCCTCCTGCGGATTCGGCTGCGATCCATCGGACTTGGAGGCGGACGACGAGTTCTGCGGCTTCTTGGCGTCGTCGTCACCCCCGCCGCCGCAGGCGGCCGGCCCCAGGGCCAGCCCCGCCACGACGGTCAGCGCGACCGTCACCCTGCGGGCTTTCGCAGTGAACCGCATCCTCATCGCTCTGTTTTCCTTCCTCAGCCTGTGGCCAGGTGCACGTCGAACAGGTCCTCGGGACCGGGCAGATCGGTCAGGTCATCCGGGTCCAGCTCCCAGTCCTTCCCGTCCTTGCAGGTGAGCTTCGGCAGTGTGCCGGTGCCGCCCGGCAGCTCGAACGTGCACAGCGCGTCGATCACGGCGACGGCGGACGCATGGGCGCGCGTGGTGCTCGTGGCGGGGATCACGGAGTCCCCCGCCGTCTTGTTCGCCTGCACCGTGACGCTGGTGCGAAGAACATCCGGCTCGTCGCAACGCTGCAGGCTGGCATCGTTCTGTGAGGCGAGCTCGGACGCGCGCCAGCACGAAGAGGCCAGCCCGAGCACATCTCCGTCGAAGATGTCCTGCCACTTCGTGGGGTCGAGGACGTCCAGTCGCCACTGGTCGAAGAGCTGGTCCCGCGTCTCCTGCGCCGCCGCCAGCGCCGCCGCGTCGGCCGCGGTCTGAGCGCCGTTGCGGTTGACTGCCGCCTGACCGACCGCGAAGTACGCGAGCGCGAGAAAGAGCAGGCCCGCCACCACGGTGATGTAGATGGGGAAAGCCTGCCCGCCATCGCCAAAAAGGCGTGTTCGACGAACTGTCAGGGCGCCACCTTGGCGATCTGCGCCCTGAGCTTGTCCACGATCGTCTGGCCCAGATTCGTGTTCGCGATCAACACCACGATCGCCACCACCACCGCGATGATCCCCAGATACTCGACCGCGGTCTGCCCCCTGTCGTCGGCGGTGCGGCGCCGTACCGCCTCCGTCACCCGGACCATGGCCGCGACGACGGTCTTCAGCAGCAGGTCGCTCATGGTGTTCCTCTCGGTCTGAGGCATTGGCAGGAGGAACGTAGGGCGCTCGGGGTGTCCCCGACGAGGGTCCCAGGGCCCAATTTCCCAGCCACTTGGCCGCCGCCTCGGCGCGGCTGCTGCTGTGCAGCTTGGCGAAGATGCGGTTGATGTGATTCTTGACCGTCTTCTCGCTGATGAAGCATGCGGCGGCGATCTGCTGGTTGTTCATGCCCGACGCGATGAGGTCCATGATCTCCGCCTCCCTCGCGCTGAGCTGGAACCCGGCCCGGTGACCCGACGGATCCGACTGTCCCATAGTTGATTGCAGTCGCGAAAGCCGTTCGGGGAAAGTCAATGGAAGCAAGGAACTTGAGGGCACACTGTCGTGTGCATTCGCACTCCTCACCGCCCCCCGCAGCTCCTCCACCGTGAACTCCCCGTGCACCAGATAGCCGCTCGCCCCGCCCCGCAGCGCCGCCCGGACCGTTTCCGGCTCGTGGCTGTACGTCAGCATCAGGACCGTGGTGATCCGGGCCAGGTGGGGCAGGGCCGTGAGGCCGTCGACGCCGGGCATGCGGACGTCGAGGAGGAGCACGTCGGGGCGGTGCCGCAGGGCGGCCTCGCAGGCCTCGCGGCCGTCCGCCGCCTCCGCCACGACCGTGAGGTCGGCGCAGCTCGACAGGAGCGCGGTGAGGCCCGCGCGGACCACCGGGTTGTCGTCGGCCACCACTACGCGTACGGCGGGCCGGTCCGGCATGGTGCCTCCTCTCGGAAGGTCAGGGCGGCCAGGGGGAGTTCCAGGCGGACCTCGGTGCCGGGGGTGCGGTCGTCGCGGGGCGCGACGCGCAGGCGGGCGCCCACGCAGGCGGCCCGTTCCGTCATGCCGAGGAGGCCGAAGCGGCCCGTGTCGCGGAGGTGTTCGAGGGTGGTGCCGGGGGGCAGGCCCCGGCCGTCGTCGTGGACCGTGAGGGTGAGGAGGTCGTCCTGGACGCCCGCGCGGACCTCGACCGCCGTGGGGTCCGCGTGGCGGTGGGCGTTCTCCATGGCCTCGGCGGTGATGGTGAGGAGCTGGCGGGCCACCGTCGCGGGCACGGGGAGGGTCGTACGGTCGCCGGTGGGGCGGTAGACCACCCGTAGGCCGGTGCGTTCGGCGAAGTCGTCCGCGCTGGCCGCCAGTTCGGGCAGTACGTCCACGCCCCCGGCGGGATCCGGCTCGCGGCGCAGGTCGGTGAGGAGGTCGCGGGACTCGGTGGCCGCCCTGCGCGCGGAGCGGGCGACCAGTTCCGCCTGCCGTCGCGTCTGCGCGGGGTCCGTGGAGGCGGCCAGGGCGTCCGCCGCCAGCGCGACGCCGTGCAGGGTCTTGGCCACGGAGTCGTGCATCTCGCGGGCGAGGCGGGCGCGTTCGGCGGCCACCGCCTCGGTGGCGGCGAGTCGGGCGCGCACGGCGGTGAGGGCCTGGGTGGCCTCGCCGAAGCGCAGGAGCAGACCGCGCAGGGTGGAGCCGACCGCTCCGGTGATGACGCAGAAGCCGGGGAGGAGGAGGTGTTCGGCCGGCCCCGCGTCCGGGCCGTGGGCGACGGTCGCCTGGACCAGCAGCAGGATCAGCGACTGGAGCGAGGCGAAGCAGGCGGCGCCGCGCCAGCCGTAGACGATGCCGGCGAGGAGGGGGGTGCAGACGCTGACGTAGGCGAGGGTGGTGTCCGGGCCGGCGGAGATGAGCAGGAGGGTGCCGAAGGCGGTGTCGGCCGCCAGGAGGGTGGGGTGGCGCAGGAGGAGGGGGCCGAAGCGTTCCCAGTCGCGGAAGAGGGCGTAGGAGCCCATGAAGGTGACGACCACGGCCGCGCCGACGAGGCGGACGCCCAGACCCGGGGAGGCGTGCAGGAGGGCGGACGGGGCGGCCAGGGCGATCATCGCCAGGCGGAAGCCGAAGACCTGCCGGCACAGGGACTGGACGGCGTTCGCCTGGAGGCTGACGCTCTCCACACCTGTTTTCGCCACACCTGTTTTCGCCACACCTGTCTTCGCCGCGCCCGTCTTCGCCGCGCCTGCCGTGCCCGTGGTTTCCGTCATGACCGGCCGCCTACTCCCCCGTGATCGAGCTGAAGTCGGTGCCGGAGCCGAGCAGCATGCCCGCGCCGAGGAGGAGCATCGTCGCCGGGACCATGAACGTGGTGATCATCAGCGTGGCCTTGGGGACGGCGCGGGCGGCCTTGCGGCGGGCGTTCTGGGCGTCGGTGCGGCGCATGTCCTTGGCGATGGCGACAAGCGTGTCGACGATCGGGGCGCCGAGTTCCTCGCCCTGCTGGAGGGCGGTGACGAACATGGCTACCTGCTCGGAGTCGTTGCGGCGGCGGAGTTCCTCGAAGGCCTCGCGGCGGCTCATGCCGAGGTCCATCTGGCGGAGCGTGATGCGGATCTCGTCCGCCCAGGGGCCCTCGTACTTGGAGGCGACCCGGTCGAGTGCCTGGCGGAAGCCGAGGCCGGCGCTGACCACGACGGCGAGGACGTCGAGGAAGTCGGGCAGGGTGCGTTCGATGGCGTCCTTGCGGACCCGGATCGCCGACCAGATGCCGACCTCGGACCAGAAGGCGGCGAAGGCCAGCATGAGCAGGGCGACGAAGAAGCTGCCCTGGAGGAGGGCGGCCAGCGCGCCGAGGCCGCCGATCGCGCCGTAGACCGCGCGCCGGGCCGCGTACCGGTCGATCGTCAGGCCTCCGGGGTTGCCCGCGAGGTCGATGCGGCGGCGGTAGCGGGCGACCTGCCTGGGGCCCATCAGGCGCAGCACGGCCGGGGCGTACCGCATGCCCATGCGGTCGACGAGGGAGCCGACGGCGCTGGTGCGGGTGGCGCCGACCTCCAGGGCGAGGACGAGGTCGCTGGGGAGCTTGACCTCGGCCCGGTACATGCGGATCCCGGCGAAGACGCCCCAGACGGCGAGGCCCATGACGAGGGCGAGCAGGAGTTCCATGGTCTGCGTCCCCTCCTCAGACGTCGATGCGGGACATACGGCGGATGAGGAGGAAGCCGACGGCGTAGAGGCCGAAGGCGACGATCACACAGGCCTGGCCGACGGCCGAGGACGTCATCCGGTCCAGGGTGCCGTCGTTGACGCCGTCCATGAGGAACAGGGCGCCGACGCCGAGCACCGGGACGGCGTACGAGGTCATGTTGACCTGGGAGAGCTGGGTGCGGACCTCGCGCCGGGTCTCCTTGCGTTCCTCCAGGGTCTCGGTGAGGTTGCGCAGCGCGCCGACGACCTGGCCGCCGGCCCGGTTGGAGAGGACCAGGGTGGTGACGAGGACGACGAGTTCGCGGGAGGGGAGGCGGTCGGCGAGCTCGCCGAGGGCGTCGTCGACGGAGTGGCCGACGGCCAGCTGGTCGGCGACCTTGCCGAGTTCCTCGCCGGCCGGGGCCTCCAGTTCCTCCGCGGCCATGCCGATCGCGGTGCGCAGGGCGAGGCCGGCGTGGGTGGCGTTGGCCAGGATGCGGGCCAGTTCGGGGAGTTGGTTGATGAACTTCTCGATGCGTTTCTGGCGCTGCCAGGTGAGGAACTGCAGGGCCGCCCAGAGGCCGAGGAGTCCGGCGAGCGGGCCGAAGAAGGGGGCCAGGACGGCCTGGCCGACCAGCCACAGGCCGGCCACCGTGGCGAGCATGTAGACGAAGAACTCGCCGGGGGTGACGTCCAGGCCGGTGGCCGCGAGTTTCAGCTCCAGCCTGCGGCCGGTCTTCGTCCGGCGCAGCCGCCGGTCCAGGTCGCGGAAGCGGCGCCGGCGTCCGCCGAGGGGGGCCTGGCCGGTGTAGGACAGGCGCTCCACGAGGGCGGCGCGCTGGGCGTGGCCCTTGGCGTAGACGTGCACGCCCACGACGGCCAGGGCGCAGGTCAGGAGGGTCACGCCGGTGGTGAGGGTGATGAGGGTGTCGAGGTCCATCGCTGCTACCGGGCTTCCCTTGTGGTGAGTTCGAGTGCGTCGCGGGCGACCCCGAACGCCTGAGGGATCGGCTGGCTCGCCATGTAGAGGCGGTCGGCGGTGCGGCGCGGGAGGGGGAAGTACCCGAAGGCGCCGTGGACGCGCCCGTCGGCGCTCATCGGGCGGGCGTCGAAGCGGGCGACGGTCGCCAGCCGGAAGGCCTCCGAGCCGTGGCTGTCGAGGACCGCTATCTCGGTGATCCGGCGGGCGCCGTCCGCGAACCGCGTCAGCTGCACGATCACGTCCACCGCGCTGTTGATCTGGTCGTGGAGCGCGACGAAGGGGATCTCGACGTCGGACATGGAGGCGAGGGTCTGGAGCCGCATCAGGGCGTCCTCGGCGCTGTTGGCGTGGACGGTGGCGAGCGAGCCGTCGTGGCCCGTCGACATCGCCTGGAGCATGTCGAGGGACTCGCCGCCGCGGACCTCACCGACCACGATCCGGTCGGGGCGCATCCGCAGCGAGTTGCGCACCAGGTCGCGGATGGTGATCCGGCCGTTGCCCTCGACGTTCGGCGGCCGGGACTCCAGCCGGATGACGTGGGACTGCTGGAGCTGGAGTTCGGCCGAGTCCTCGATGGTGATGATCCGCTCGCCCTCCGGGATGAGCCCGGACAGGGCGTTGAGCAGGGTGGTCTTGCCGGTGCCGGTGGCGCCGGAGACGATCACGTTGAACTTGGCCTGCACCAGCCCGGCGAGCAGATAGAGCATCGGCTCGTCGAGGGAGCCGAAGCCGATGAGCTCGTTGAGGGTGAAGGAGCGCGGGAAGCGGCGGATGGTGAGGATCGGGCCGGTCAGGGAGAGCGGCGGGATGATCACGTTGACACGTTCGCCGGACGGGAGGCGGGCGTCGACCATCGGGTTCGTCTCGTCGACGCGGCGGTTGACGGTCGAGACGATGCGTTCGATGGTCTGCATCAGCTGGTCGTTCGAGGCGAACCGCAACGGGAGTTGCTCCACCCGGCCGCCGCGCTCGACGAAGATCGCGTCGGGGCCGTTGACCATGATCTCGGTGATGGAGGCGTCCTCGAGGAGCGGTTCGAGGATGCCGAGGCCGAGCGCCTCGTCGACGACCCGCCGGATCAGCTGTGAGCGCTCGCCGGTCGACAGCACCGGGCCCTCGCGGCTGATGATGTGCCCGAGGACCCGCTCCAGCCGGGCCCGGCGCTCGGCCGCCGCGAGCGAGCTCATCTCGGCGAGGTCGATCTCCTCCAGCAGCTTGGCCCGGTAGGAGGAGACCAGATGGGCGTCCTCGCCCCGCCCGTTCCCCTCCTCGGGGGAGGTGATGCGTGCCCGCAGACTCATGGCGGTGCCGCCTTCCTTCAGTGGTCGACCGGCATCGTGGCCGTCTTGCGGGCGGTGCCGAAGTTCCCGATGCCCGGGATGACGGACGGGATGGTGACGGTGGAGGTGACCTGGACCTCGTCGCCCAGGTCGGCGCTCGAACAGCTCACCGACAGCCAGCTGCTGACCGCCCGTGCGCAGTCTCCGGCGAAGTCCTGGTCGAGGGAGGCGCTGCGGGCGCCGGTGCGGGCCGCCGTGCCGGCCTGCTGGGCGGCGTACGCGAACAGCCCGAGCTGGACGGCGCCCAGCGCGACGATCAGCAGCAGGGGCAGAAAGCCGAGATACTCCAGCGCGACCTGCCCCCGGTCGCCCCGGCCGCGCCGTCGCAGTCGCGTGCGCTCTCGTCCGTACGACATCTCAGTCGCCGTCCTCTTCCTCCACGGCCCCGGCATGGCCGTGCACCGTGAACGGGAAGTCGATCGTGCCCGGGAACAGGACGGGGACGCGCAGGGAGACGTCGGCGGTCACATAGCCGCCGCCGGTGCCGCAGTCCACGTCGGCGTTCCCCCTCCACGCGTCCCCGAGCTTGTCCAGGCCCGCCTGCTGGCAGGCCCCCTCCCGTGCCCCCGGGTCCGCCGCCGTGCCCGCCCGCACCGCCTCGTCGGCAGCATTCCCCGCGAGCGTGAACGTGTACCCCACGAGCACGCACTGCCACACCACCACCAGGGTGACGATGATCAGCGGGGTCATGCCGAGGAACTCGATCGTGACCTGGCCCCGGTCGCGCGCGACACGGCTCCCCATGGCGCTCACTCCTTCCGCCGCCGGAAGCCGCCCGTGCCCCGGCCCGTCCCCCGGTCCGCGCCCCGGCCGCGCCCGCCCCGGCGCACCAGGGCCGTCTCCGGCGCCTTGACCAGGCCCAGTTCGGCGGCGAGCGCCCACAGGGCCTGGCGGACAGTGCCCTTGCCGTCGAGGGAGTGGACCCGGCCGGCGTCGACCGCGGCCTGGAGTTCCTTGAAGTTGGCGGGGATCGCGGTGGTGGCGACGGCCGTGCCGGTGATCTTCTGGATGAGCGGGGGCTGGATCTCCGTACCGCGGGTGTGCCGGTTGACGACGACGGTCGTCTCCTCGGCCTTGCGGACCTGGAGCCGGTCCCACATGCGGACGGTGCGTTTGGCGCCGCGGACGGCGACCACGTCCGGGGTGGTGACGAGGAGCGCCCGGTCGGCCATCTCGACGGCGGCGGCCCCGGCGCCGCTGAGCTGGGCGCCGCAGTCGACGATCACGACCTCGTAGCGGGAGCGCAGGGCGCCGACGATCTGCCGTACGGCGCGGTCGGTGACCTCCTCGCCGCGTTCGCCCTCGGCGGGGGCGAGCAGGAGGGCCACTCCGGTGTCGTGGCGGAAGACGGCCTCGGCGAGGATGCGGGGCGAGAGGTCGGTGATGGCGGCGAGGTCGACGACCGAGCGGCGGAACTGGACGTCCAGGTAGGAGGCGACGTCGCCGGTCTGCAGGTCGAGGTCGACGAGGGCGGTGGGCCGGCCGGAGGCCTGGGCGGCGAGGGCGAGTTGTACGGCGGTGAGCGTGGCCCCCACTCCCCCCTTGGCGCCGCTGACGGTGACGACCGTGCCGCCGACGCCGGGGAACACGTCTGCCCCGTGGCCGAGATGACGTCGTACGCCCACGGACCACTGGGCGACGGCCTGGACGCGGTGGGCGAGCTCCTCGTAGCCGAGGGGGAGGGTGACGAGTCCTCGGGCGCCGGAGTCCATGGCGGCCTGGAAGAGGCCGGGGCCGGCGTCGGTGGTGACGAGGATGACGCCGACGGCCGGGAAGCGCAGGGCGACCTCGCGGACCAGCTCCAGCGCCGGTACGGGCCCGATGCGTTCGTGGACGATCACGACCTCGGGGAGTTCGTCGACGGACTCGGCGGCGAGCCGGGCGAGGGTGTCGACGAGCTGGGTGGAGTCGGCGACCGGGGTGACCGGTTCGGCGTCCGGGAGCTGGCTGAGCAGGGTGGTGAGGGAGCGGACCGCGTCCGCGTCGCCGACGGCCGGGAGGATCCTCGTGGGCATGGGCGGCGGCCTCTCACTTGTCCGTGACGAGTTCGTACGTACGGTCCTGGTCGGGGATCGTGGTCTGCCCGCCGGGGGCCACGAGGGCGAGGCGGACCCGCTTGGCGAAGGACTCGGCGTAGGTGATGCGCTGGGCGTCCAGGGTCGACAGCGCGAAGGTGATGGGGACCGCGTCGGTGGCGGAGTCGCGGTCGTTGCGGTCGGGTTCGAGGGCGGTGATCTCGCCGACGTCGAGGACGCGCGCGTTCGTCACGATGATCTTCGACTGGTCGGGGTCGGTGTCGCGGGCGCCCTCGAAGGTGGCGTACACGTTGACGGACGCCCCCGGGCTGATCTTGCCGGCGACGCCGGTCGCCGCGTCGACCATGATGGCGACCTCCTGCTGCCCGGGCTGGAGGGCGGGCTGGTCGACGATCATGTCGCTCTGGAGCAGCGAGCCCTTCTTCAGGGTCGTCACCGCGATCTTCTTGTCGATCGCGGTGAGGTCGGTGACGGCGTTCTCCGACAGCCAGCGCTTCGGCATCTCGATCTTCTTGAACTGGCTCTCCTTGAGAGCCGTGTACGGCGCGATGTCGGACCGCAGTTCGTAGGCGCTGACCTCGGGGCCGACCTTGGAGTTCACGTCGTCGATGACGGAGAGGACGCCGGCGAAGGCACCGAGGGCGCACAACACCGACAGGAGCAGGAGAATCACGCCGCGGCGCTGACGGGAGTTCATGGAACCGTGCAACCTCGTTGGGGGTCGGGTCGAGCGGGAACGGTGGTCGGTGCCGGCGCTTCTCAGCCGGTGGTGGGGCGTCTCAGCCGGTGGTGAGGGCGCGGGCGGGGCGTGCGGTGAGCTCGGCGGCGGGCGGCGGGGTGGCGGAGCAGAACACGCAGCGGTCGCCGATGACGTCGATCCCGCACCAGTGGCAGACGCCTTGGCGGACCGAGGCGACGAGCTGGTAGAGGACCGACAGGTCGGGCAGATAGGCGCAGAACTCGATCAGTTTCGGGGTGCCCCACCAGTCGGCGGACTCGGCGGGCGCCTCGGTCTCCCGCAGCCCCTGCGCCTTCCAGGCGGGGGCGAGGGTGCCGGTGACCCAGTCGGACTGGAGCTGGCCGCGGCCGACGAGCATCCAGGTCCCGAACTCGGGCCCGGGAAGGGTGACGTCGGGGGCGGCCTTGACCAGCTCCGGCTGCGGATGCGCGAGCACACCGAACTGACTGCCCGGAACCCAGGACCGGGCGTGCGCCTTCAGTCCGACGACCGGGACGCGGTCGAGCCGGGCGACGGAGCCGAGGAGCGCGCCCGCGTGGATGTAGTGGGTGAGCAGCCGGCCCGCCGAGGCGAGCACGCCCGGCCCGAGGTCGCAGGAGGCGAGCTGGCGCAGCTGGCGGGCGAGGACGGCGACGCCGAGGGGCGGCAGGTCGGGCCGGTACAGCGCGATGCGGTCGCTCTCCAGGAGCGAGCGGATGGTGTGCAGCCGCTGTTCCACGGCGGGCGGGACGGCCCGCGAGTACACGACGACGAGGTGTCCGTGCTGCTCGACGAGGAGTTGTACGGCGTCCAGGGCCTGTTCCAGCGGCTGCCGGTCCAGGTCGGCGAGCACGACGGCGGGCAGGGTCCGCTCGTCCTGCGGCGGCAGCGCCAGGTCGGCGCCGGTCACGGCAACGGCAGTTGGCACGCGCAGCTCCCCGATTCCCGCGGTCCGGTCCACCGGGAGTTACTCCGGCGCACCGAGGTGACTTCATTGCGTGACTACGTCAGCACTGTAACCACGCGCTTGTGGCCGGAGAACAGCTTTCCGCAGCTGGTAAGGAACTGTTCTTCGCGCAAGTCACGGCAAACCGGGGCAGGTTGCGCACACGGACCCTCCACAACTGGATCCCTCGAGGATCCCTTGACAAGAGAATTGGTCTGGACCAACGTATTGTCATGTCCCCACATAAACGAGTGACGAGACGGACGAGACTCTGGTCGGGGGCGGTCACCGCCGCCCTCACCCTCTCCCTGGCGGGCGCGGCTCAGGCGTCCGCCGCGGACCTGAACAACGCGAAGAACGCCGGCTTCGAGTCCGGCCTGACCGACTGGTCCTGTACGGCGGGCAGCGGTACGACGGTGTCCTCACCGGCGCACGGCGGCGCGGCCGCCCTGAAGGCCACCCCGGCCGGCCAGGACAACGCCAAGTGCACCCAGACGGTGGCCGTGAAGCCCGACTCCACCTACACGCTCAGCGCGTGGGTGCAGGGCGGCTACACCTACCTGGGCGTGACGGGCACGGGCACGACGGACGTCTCCACCTGGACCCCCGACTCCTCCACCTGGACCCAGCTGCGGACCACCTTCACCACCGGCTCCTCGACCACCTCGGTGACGGTCTACACCCACGGCTGGTACGGCCAGCAGCCGTACTACGCGGACGACCTCTCGGTCTACGGCCCCGACGGCGGCGGAGGCGGCGGCCCGGCCCCCACGATCCCCGCCGCCCCCACGGCCCCGACGGTCTCGGGAACCACCTCCTCCTCGGTCTCCCTCTCCTGGTCCGGGGTGTCGAACGCGACGGGCTACAACGTCTACCGGGCGGGCACGAAGGTGGCCTCCGTGACCGGCACCTCGGCGACCGTGACCGGGCTCGCGGCCTCGACGTCGTACAGCTTCCAGGTGACGGCGACGAACGCGGCGGGCGAGTCGCCGAAGTCGACGGCGGTGACGGGCACGACGACGGGCACCGGGAGCGGCGGTACGGGGGTGCCGAAGCACGCGGTGACCGGCTACTGGCAGAACTTCAACAACGGCGCGACGGTCCAGCGCATCTCCGACGTGCCCGCCGCGTACGACATCATCGCCGTCGCCTTCGCCGACGCGACGACGACCCCGGGCGCGGTGACCTTCAGCCTCGACTCCGCCGGTCTCGGCGGCTACACGGTGGACCAGTTCAAGGCCGACATCAAGGCCAAGCAGGCGGCCGGGAAGAAGGTGATCGTCTCGGTCGGCGGGCAGAACGGCACGGTGTCGGTGAGCGACGCGACGTCCGCGGCGAACTTCGCGAACTCGGTCTACTCGCTGATGCGGACGTACGGCTTCGACGGCGTGGACATCGACCTGGAGAACGGCCTGAACGCGACGTACATGAGCCAGGCGCTGCGGTCGTTGTCGTCGAAGGCGGGCCCCTCCCTCGTCCTGACGATGGCCCCCCAGACGATCGACATGCAGTCGACGTCCAACGCGTACTTCCAGACCGCGCTGAACGTGAAGGACATCCTCACTGTCGTCAACATGCAGTACTACAACAGCGGTTCGATGCTGGGCTGCGACGGCAAGGTCTACAGCCAGGGCTCGGTGGACTTCCTGACCGCCCTCGCCTGCATCCAGCTGGAGGGCGGTCTCGCCCCGTCCCAGGTCGGCCTCGGCCTCCCCCCCTCCCCCAGCGGCGCGGGCAGCGGCTATGTCTCCCCCGCAGTGGTCAACAACGCGCTGGACTGCCTCGCCAAGGGCACGGGGTGCGGCTCCTTCAAGCCTTCCAGGACCTACCCGGACCTCCGAGGCGCCATGACCTGGTCCACCAACTGGGACGCGGCGGCGGGGAACGCGTGGTCGTCGTCGGTGGGGGCGCATGTGCACGCGTTGCCGTGAGGTCACGCGGTAGTGGCGGCGGGGCCGTTCGCGGCCCCGCCGCCGTACGCCGTCGCACCCGCCTTCGGCAGCGTCGCCCACATCCGCGTCCCGCCGCCCGGCTCCCGGGACGCGCCGAAGCCCCAGTCGCCCTCGCAGGCGCGGCACACACAGGCCAGGACGCGGAGGGCTGCCCGGCGGCGGATGTCGCAGGCGGTGGCGAGGTGGGGGTGGGTGTGGCGGGGGTGGCTGTCGTAGGCGATGACGCGGAGGGTGTCGGCGCGGTAGCGGAGCGAGAGGTAGAAGTCGGGGGACTCCGTGAACTGGGCCGCGACCGCCGTCAGTTCGCCCACCGCTTGGAGCGCCGGGTCCAGCATGTCGTGCAGACCGTGAAGCTTGAGGACCTCACGAGTGGTCACCCGGGCGAGGGCGGGGCTGGCGAGGGCTGCGGGGAGGGTGAGGCTGTAGGAGAGGGTTTCGGGGAAGGGGGGCGTGAAGTCGGCGGGGAACTTGGGGGCGAGGGGGCAGAGCGGCAGGGGCATGGGGGGCTCCTCGGGAAAGCGGGCGGGCACGACGGCAGCTGGCGCCACGTAGTCGGTTCGTGACTCACTGTAGAGGGCATGATGGTTCAATAACCACGCCGATGGGGAAATTGACCCGATCGTGGGTGGTGGGCACCGATAGGCAGCAGACTGCTCAGGAACGCACGGAAGGAACGGCATGCCTCCGAGGACGACACCCACCGAACGTCAGCGGCGACTGGGCAGCGAGCTGCGCAAGATGCGGATGGCGGCGGGGATAACGGCCGAACAGGCTGCCGGGCTGTTGAGCCTCGACCGGGCGAAGATCTCCAACGTCGAGACCGGCATCCGCACCATCAGCCCGGAGCGGATCCGTACCCTCGCCTGCAATTGCGCCTGTTCGGACCAGGCATACGTCGAAGCCCTCGTCAGCCTGGCGCGGCCCGACGGGCGTGGCTGGTGGGAGCGCTACCGGGGCGCACTGTCCGCCGGGCTGTTGGACATCGCCGAGTTCGAAGCCTTCGCGACGCGGATGCGGACCGTGCACATCGCGCACATCCCAGGACTGTTGCAGACCAGCGACCACGCCCTCGAACTCTTCCGGGCGGTGCTGCCGCCGCTTCCGGAGCACGAAGTGGCCCTGCGGCTGGCGTACCGGGTCGAGCGGCAGCAAGCGCTGGACGGCGACGCCCCACCCGAGTACGTCGCCGTCGTACACGAAGCCGCTGTGCGGATGCGGTTCGGTGGCCGCAAGGTGGCCCGTGCACAGTTGGAGCACCTCTTGGACGTGTCCGAGCGGCCGACGGTACGGCTGCTGGTCGTTCCGTTCGCCGCCGGCACGTTTCCCGGGTCCGGACAGACGTTCACCTACCTGGAAGGTCCGTCTCCCCAACTGGACACCGTCCAGGTCGACAGCACCCACGGGCCGGAATTCCTGGGTGGGGAGGCACAGTTGGCCAAGTACCGTACGCATCTGGACTGGATGGAGCGCATCGCCCTCTCCCCCGAAGCATCGCGCGACTTCGTCCGGGACATCGCCAACAGCCTGTGAGGAGACGCCCCATGGACGACATCACCTGGGAGGAGCCCTTCTGCGGCGAGGGAGCGAGCTGCTTCCGCCTCGGCACCGATCCCACCGGCAACGCCTACATCGCCATAGCCGGCGCCGAGGACTCCTATCTCACCGACTCCCGGGAAGCCCTCCGCACGATGATCCGGGACATCAAGGCGGGCAAGGCCGATCACCTGCTCTGACGGCGCAGGGCGCGGGCGCACCAGCCGATGATCGCCGCGTTGCACAGGGCGCCGAAGGCGACCGCGAGCACGAGCATCGAGACGTGGTCCGGGAGGAAGAACAGGACCAGGCTGGCCGGGGCCGTGGCCAGGAGGGGGATGACCCCCGCCATGGACTCGCCCGAGTCGTCCAGGGCGGTCGCCACCAGGGCCCACACCAACAAGCCCGCGCAGACCGCGAGGTAGACGAGGGCGAAGACGTCGGTGAGCACGTGGCGCAGGCGGCCGGTCACGGTGTCGGTCACGGGAGGGTCTCCTCGGTCGGCCGGTCAGAGGTGCAGGCCGGGTGGGTTCGGGCGGGCCAGGCCCAGGTCGTAGGCGAGGATCGTCGCCTGGACGCGGTCCCGCAGCCCGAGTTTGCGCAGCAGGGCGTTGACGTGGGACTTGACCGTGCCCACGGTGATGCCCAACTGGTCGGCGATCTCGGCGTTGTTGAGCCCGGCCGCCACCAGGGTGAGGACGCCCCGCTGGCTGGCGGTCAGGGTGTCCAGTTCGGGGGCCGGGGTGCCGGAGGAGGTCCCGGCCCCGGCGCCCGAGGCGTAGTGGCCGATCAGCCGCCGGGTCGCGGAGGGGGCGAGCACGCTCTCGCCCGCCGCCACCACCCGGATGCCCTGGAGGAGTTCGGCGGGCTGGACGTCCTTGAGGAGGAAGCCCGAGGCTCCGGCGCGCAGGGCGTCGAAGACGTACGCGTCGAGGTCGAAGGTGGTCAGGACGAGCACCCGGGGCGCGTCCTCCCGGCCGGTGATGATGCGGGTGGCGGCGATGCCGTCGAGCTCGGGCATGCGGACGTCCATGACGACCACGTCGGGGCGGAGTTCCTCCGCCAGCCGCACCGCGCTCGCGCCGTCGCCGGCCTCGCCGACGACCGTCAGGTCCTCCTCGGCGTCGATCACGGCGGCGAACCCCGCCCGGACGATGCCCTGGTCGTCGACGACCAGCACCTTGAGACTCATCGTTCCCTCTTCTCCTCACCCTGCTCCGCCGCCGGCGCCAGCGGCAGCCGAAGGCCGACCGGGCCGGATGCCTCGGTGGTCAGGGTGCCGCCGAGCGCCGCGATCCGCGCCGTGAGCCTCTCCCGTACGGCGGGGCGGGCGCCAAGCGGCACACCGGTGGCGGTCAGCGTCAACGTATCGCCGTCCGTGTCGAGTTCCAGCAGGGCGGGATCCTCGCCGCCGGCCGCGAGCAGTGTCTCGGCGGCATGGTAGGCGGTCAGGTCCACGGCCGTGGGCAGCCGGTCCGGTACGCGGTCGGTGAGCCGTATCTCGACCTCGCGGCCGGTGGCCCGGCACTGGGCGGCGAGCAGGTCGAGGGCCTGGAGGGTGGGCTGGGGGCGCAGTTCGGGGGCCGTCTCGTCCTCCCGGACCGCGTCGAGCAGGGCCCGCATCGCGGCCAGGGCCTCCCGGGCGCGGCCGGCGGTGGAGTCGAGCCGGCCCGCCTCCGCCTCGGCGGTCATGTCGGCGGTGCGGGCCAGCACGGTGGTCTCCAGCCCGGCGGCGATCCGGCGCCGCTCGGCCCACGCCTCCCGGACGGCCTCCTCGGTCCAGGCGGCGAGGCGCTCCTCGCGCGCGCCCCGGTCGGCCCGCTCACGCCGCCCACGCAGACTCCCGACCCACACGGCGGCACCGGCCGCCGCCAGGGCCACGACCATGGCACCCCCGGCCACCGCCCAGCCGGGCACCGACGTACCCCGGTCCAGAACGGCCACGGTCGCGGCCCCCGCGTGGACCACCACCGCCGCCAGGACGGCCGCGAGCAGCGCGCGATCCTCGAAGAAGGTCGCGGAGCCGGCCGTCCGGCGTTCCGCCCTCGCCGTGAGGGCCGCGCAGGTGGCGAGTGCGCTCAGCGCGGGCGGCAGGAGCACCGGGCCGGTGTAGTCGCCCAGCGCCATCGCCACCGGCCACAGCGGGGCCAGGGCGAGCACCGCGGCGAGGGCGGGCCGGGGTGCCCGGCGCAGCCACAGCAGGGCGACCGCCTGCGCCGCGGCGAGCAGGGCGAACAGCGCGCCCGCGGTGATGTGCGAGGTGTACGACGCGGTGTCCGCGCGGATCACCAGCGCGGGGAGCAGCGGTTGGAGCGACAGTCCGAGCGCGGCGACGACCTGGGCGAGCCGGTAGCCCCGCGGCACGCTTCCCTCCACCGGCCCGGAGCTCCGGCCGGGCAGGACCGCCCGCACCTCCCAGCCGCCGTCGGCCGTCGGACCGGTGCTCAGGGTGCCGCCCGCCTCCCGGGCGCGGGAGCGCAGGAAGCCCTGGCCGCGCCCGCCGCCGAGACCCGCGCCGTGTGCCGCCGCTCCGGCCGGCGGGGCCGCGCTGGTGACCACGACGTCGGTGCGGGTGTCGCCGTACCGGCACAGCACCGTCGTACGCGCGCCGGGTGCGTGGCGTGCCACGTTGGTCAGCGCCTCGCGCACGATGCCGTACGCCGCGTCCGCCACGATCCCCTCCGGGAGGGGTTCGATCTCGCAGTCCACCGGCTGGTCGAGCCTGCGGAACCCCGCGACGAGCGCGAGCAACCGCTCCTCGGGCGTGGGCAGTTCCTCACGCGAGGGCGTCGGCGCCCGGACCGCGCCGAGGGCCCGGGTGACCTCCCGGCCGGTCTCGGCCGCGAACCGCAGCGCCTCCTGGGCCAGTTCGGGGCGCCGCTCGCGCAGCCCCAGCGCCGCGCCCGCGGTGACCACCACGGCGGTCAGATGATGGGCGCTGACGTCGTGCAACTCCCGTTCCATCCGGCGCCGTTCGGCCGCCGGGAGCCGGTGACGCTCGGCCTCGGCGCGGCGCAGCGCCCGCTCGGCCGTCTGCCGGGCCCGCCGCACGCGCCGGGCCACCAGGCCGCTGCCGCACGCGGCCACGTACAGCAGGGCGGTGAGGGCGACGCCGAGGCCGTCGCCGTCCCTGAGCCCGTGCAGGGTGACGTCCTGCGTGAACTGCCAGAAGGGGAGCGTCACCACGCACAGCAGGGCGGTGAAGGTGTCGCGTTCGCTCGCGACGGTGAACAGGGCCAGCGCGACGCCCGCGGTGCCGAACACGGCCACCGCTCCCGGGGGCAGCGGGCCTGCGCCCAGCCCGCAGGCGACGGCGACCAGGACCAGGGTGGTCACCGGGCGGGCCCGGCGCTGGGCGAGTGCGGCGGTCAGCGGTCCGGCGACCAGGGCGGCCACGAGCAGGTCGGACGCGGAGGGGACGGTGCCGCGCACGAGCGCCGCCCCGGGCCACACCAGCGCCTGGACGCAGATCAGCAGGACCGGGATCAGCCGGTCGTCGGTTCGCTTCATGGTGCGCCCAGGCTATGTCCGCTGGTGAAGGGCCCGACTCCCGCTCGGGTCGTATTCCCGCCTCTTACCTGGGTTGCAGATCCCCCACCCGCTCCACCTCCGGTTCGAACCCCTCAATCGTCCTGCGGCGCGAGGACCGGGCGGGCCCCCGACCCTAGGCTCGATCACATCGAGGAATCCCTCCACCACTCATCTACACACGGGGAATCACCATGTCCAAGCGCGTTCTCGTCTCGTCCCTCATCGGTGCCGTCGTCGCCCTCGGCGGGGTGGCCGCGGGCGGTCTGGCGTGGGCCTTCGCGCCCACCGACCCGTCCGTGGAGAACAGCTCGGTGCGGTACGCCGCCCCCTCGGGCGACCGGGCCGGCTCGGTCACCTTCACCGCGGACGTGATCGACGACAACGGGATCAAGGGCCTCAAGGTCCTCGCCTGGCCCGCGAGTTCGAAGCTCGACCCGACCGAGGCGGAGCTGCGGCACGTGGCGGACGCCGCCTGCCGGGCCGTCTCCGACGAGACGTACCGCTGCACCTACACCCTGAAGGTCACGCAGGCGGAGGCCGCCGACCTGGCCAAGGGCACCTGGTACGTGTCCGCCCTGGCGACGTCGAAGGACGGCGCCACGACGTTCGTCCCGCACGCGGCCACCTTCCAGGTCGCCTAGCCCATCGGGCGGTAGTGGCCGAGCACCCACGCCAGCTGGGCGAACCAGGTCTGGAGCAGTTCGCGTGGTCGGGCGTTCACGACGCACTCGTACACCCGGCCGTCCAGATGGATCACGGCGACCATCAGCGCCTTGCCGTTGGGGCTCGCCTGGTAGTGGACGCTCCGGATCTCCGGCCAGGGGAAGTCGACCGTGATGTCGTACATCTCGAAGGCCACTCCGGAGACGTCGACGACGATCGAGTTGTGCTTGTCGACGGCGAGGAACTCCGGTCCGGGAGCGGGCGGTTGCGGCGGTCCCGGGGCGTACTGGGGCGGAGGCGGTCCGAAGCCCGGCGGGACGGCCGGGGGTGGCGGCGGCTGGTCTGTCACCCCGGCAACCTACCCGGCACCCCCCTGTGACCCCACTTTCGGTCCCCCCTGAAACATTTCCCCTGTCCCACCGCATCAATGAGGTGAGGACGGCACAGGCGCCGAGACGGCGACCGAGACAGGGGGACTCGAATGAGAAAGGTCCGTGCGGACGAGTACGCCGAGTTCGCGGCGGCGCGCACCGGGCATCTGTACCGGTCCGCGTGTCTGCTCACCGCCGGGGACACCCACCTCGCCGAGGACCTGGTCCAGGAGACCCTCGGCAGGCTGTACGTCCGCTGGGGCCGGGTGTCCCGGGCGGACAACCCGGCGGCGTACGCGCAGACCGTCCTGACCCGCACCTTCCTCGCCCATCAGCGCAGACGCAGCAGCCGGGAGCGAGCCGTGGAGGCGTTCCCGGACCTGCCGGACGGCGGCGGCACCGACACACCGCTCAGACTCACCCTGCTCCAGGCCCTCGGGCGGCTGCCCGCGAAGGACCGGGCCGTGGTGGTGCTGCGGTACTGGGAGGACCGGTCGGTCGAGCAGACCGCCGGTGCCCTCAACGCCAGCTCGGCGGCCGTACGGACCCGGTGCTCACGGGCGCTGGGACGGCTGCGGGAGCTGCTCGGCGAGGACATCGGCGAGTACGTACGTCCCTGACCGCGCCCCCTCCTGTCGTAGAGCACCAGCGCACCCACCTCACCCGACGTCATCTCCAGCCCGTGGAAACGGTGGTTCACCATGCCCGCAGACCAGCACACCGGCCCCTTCGAGGACCGGCTCTCCGCCGCACTGCACGAGGTCGGCGGCACCTTCGACGCCCCGCGCACCGAACTCGCCGCCGCCGGCGCCCGGCGCGGCAGGCGGCTGCAGTTGCAGCGCCGGGCCGCGATCGCGGGGAGCGCGGCGAGTCTCGCGCTCGTGGGGGTGGGCGGGGCGCTGCTCGTGCCCTGGCACGGCACGCCCGCCCCCCGGCCCGCCTCGGTCGCCGGCAGCGGCACCCCCGAGCCGGCGCGGTCCTACTCCGCCGACGACGTCGTCCGCACCCTCCAGCACCTCCTGCCCCAGGGCAAGTTCACCAGGACGGAGGCGCGCGGCACGGACGAGGAGCTGCCGCCGCTCGCGGTGGGCGTGTTCGACGACGGCCAGGGCGAAGGGTCCCTCTCCCTGGGGCTGGAGCGGATCACACCGACCGGCCGGAACCTCAACCCCTCCGCCGAGGTGATGCCCTGCCCCGAGGGCACCCAGTCGGGCTTCGACAGCTGCACGACCGAGGGACTGTCCGACGGCTCGGCGATCACGGTCTACCAGGGGTACGAGTATCCCGACCGCCGGGTCGACACCAAGGCGTGGGGCGCCGACCTCGTCACCCCAAACGGACACCATGTCAGCGTCATCGAGTGGAACTCCCCGGCGGAGAAGGACAAGCCGGTCACCAGGACCGATCCGCCCCTCGGGCCGAATCAGCTGAAGGCGCTGGCCTCCGCCGCGCAGTGGCGCGAGATCATCGACGCCCTGCCGAAGGAGGAGGCGCCGACCGCCGTCGGCAGTGCCCCCACCCGCCCCGGGGAGCTGTCCGGGCTGACGATCCTGCGCAAGCTCAAGCTGCTGCTGCCCAAGGGGGCCGAGGTCGTCTCCAGCGGCAGCCAGGAGACGGAGTACGGCTACTTCGTCGTCGACGACGGCAAGGGGCGCAGCCTCGTCCAGATCAACGTCCAGCCCGGCATGTCCGACGTCGCCGGCCAGCTCTTCGGCTCCGACGCCGAGACCCTCGCCGACGGCACCCTGGTCACGGTCCGCAAGGCGCCCGGTGAGAAGGGCGGGGCGGGGGTCGTGATGTGGACGGCGGACACCCTGCGCAAGGACGGGCTGCGGGTCGTGGTCAGCGCCTTCAACACCGGTGACCAGAACAAGGCCGCGACCCGCAAGTCGCCCGCCCTCTCCCTCGGCGATCTGCGGAGGATCGCGCTCAGCCCGGAGTGGCTGACCGACACGGTCGCTCCCTGAGCCGGCAACCGCTCGAGCCGGCTACCGCTTGAGCCGGCTACTGCTTGAGCAGCGCCAGGATCTCCTCCGTGGTCCCCGGCTCGCCGATCAGCGGGAAGAGGTACGACACGCTGTGCCGGTGGGCGTCCTCGTTGATGTCGGTCATCGCGTCGACCGCGAACGTGACGTGGTAGCCGTGCTCGTGGGCGGCGCGGGCGGTCGACTCGACGCCGAGGCTGGTGGCGATGCCGCCGAGGACGATCTGGGTGACGCCCCGGCGGCGCAGCTGGAGGTCCAGGTCGGTGCCGTGGAAGGCGCCCCAGGCCCGCTTGGTGACCTGGACGTCCCCGTCGTGGCCGGTGAGCGGTTCGGCGATCGGGCCGAGGTCGTACGGGCGGGAGCGGCCGCCGGCCAGCCGGGCCGCCTCGCTGCGGCCGGGCACGGCGTCGGCGCCGTCCGGCGAGGTGGCCATGCGGACCAGGATCACGGGGGCGCCGGCGGCGCGGAAGGCGTCGGCGAGCGCGGCGGCCCGGGCGACCACGTCGGCCGCCGGGTACGGCTTGGTCGGGGCGGCGAGCGTGCCCGCCTGGAGGTCGATCAGCACGAGGGCGGTCTTGTCGTCCAGCACGGTCGCGGTCACGGCGGGCACCTCTCCTAGGGGAGCACGAGCCTAGGAGAGGTACTTGCCAAACTCAAGCTTGAGTAACGCAAGTTTGCCCCGCGTCACCGATCGGTGCCCGAAAGGACCGGCCGCTCAGAAGAACTCCGCCCACGGCTGGTCCGCGACCTGCTTCACGCACAGCACCAGGAACAGCAGCCCGGCCAGCACCAGCATCGCGTTGCTCACCGGCCCGTTGCGCCACTCACGGGGCGTACGGGAGGAGTTGAGCAGCCACAGCAGCGTGCCGGCCAGGAACGGCAGGAAGGCCGCGCCCAGGACGCCGTACAGGATGATCAGCCGGAAGGGCTGCCCCTGGAAGAGCAGCACGATCGGCGGGAAGGTCAGCCACAGCAGGTACAGCCGGAACGGCCACGAGCGCTCGCGCTCCCCGGAGGCGACCTCCGCGCCGCGGGCCGCCTCCCGGGTCCGGGAGCGGGCCACGAAGTCGGCGAACATCAGGCTGACGCCGTGCCAGACGCCGATCAGCGAGGTGAAGGAGGTGGCGAAGAAACCGATCAGGAAGAACTTCGCCGTGGCCGCGCCGTACTCGGCCTCCAGGATGTCGCCCAGCTGGACGAGCCCCTTGTCGCCGCTCGCGATCGCGACGTTCGCGGAGTGCAGCAGTTCGGCGCCGACGAAGAGCATCGCGATCACGAAGATGCCGGTCGTGACGTACGCGACGCGGTTGTCGAGCCGCATCACCTTCATCCAGCCCGGGTGGGTCCAGCCCTTGGCGTTGACCCAGTACCCGTACGCCGCGAGGGTGATGGTGCCGCCGACGCCGCCGATCAGCCCCAGGGTGTTGAGGACGGAGTCCTTCTCGTCGGGCAGCACGGGCAGCAGCCCGGCGAGGGCGTCCGGCAGATTCGGGGTGACCCGCACCGCGAGGTACACCGTCACCGCGAACATGACGCCGACCAGCACGGTCATGACCTTCTCGAAGACCGCGTACTTGTTGAACCACACGAAGACGAGGCCGACCAGCCCGCACGTGATGCCCCACCACTCGAGGTCCATCACGTCCGGGAACAGCGCCTGCAGGGGCAGCGCGCTCGACGACATCGCCGCCGCGCCGTAGACGAAGCCCCAGACGACGGCGTAGACGACGAAGAAGTACGTCGTCCAGCGGCCGAGGCTCGCCCAGCCGTCGAAGAGGGTGCGCCCGGTGGACAGATGCCACCGCCCGGCCGCCTCGGCCAGCGAGATCTTCACCAGACAGCCGGCGACCGCCGCCCAGAGAAGCGTGTAACCGAAGTTGCTGCCCGCGATGAGGGTGGCGACCAGATCACCGGCGCCCACCCCCGTCGCGGCGACGACGATGCCGGGCCCGATGTACTTCCAACTGCTCTTGCGGGGGGAGGTGTTGTCGGTGTTGTCGGTGTGGTCGATGCCGGATGATGCCGGGGTGTCAGTGGGGTTACCCGTGGTGTCCGCCATGATGGTAAAGAAAACCTAAAGGGGACCGGCCCGGCAAGAGGGCACACCTGACCTAGTCGCACTCGCACGTGCCGAGTTCGAACCACACCGTCTTCCCCGCCCCGCTCGGCCGGCACCCCCACCGTCGGGCGAGCGCGTCCACCAGGAACCCCTGTGGGGCGTACTCCCCGCCGTCCTCCACCTCGCAGCGCAGTGTCCCGTGCGCCGCCGTCAGCGTGAGCCGGAAGCGGCTCGCGGACTGCAACACGGCGTTCGTCGTCAGCTCGCTGACGAGCAGTTCGGCCGTGTGCGCGAGATCGCCCCGGTCCGCGAGCCCCCAGAGCTCCAGCTGTCTGCCCACCTGCGCCCGTGCCTCCCGCACGGCGAGGGGATGGGGGTCGTACTCCGCGCTCCAGTGGCCGGCGCCCATCGGCGGCTGGGGATAGGCACCGTAGCGAGGGGCGGGGTCCGGGCGGGGTCCTCCGCCGGAGAGTCGCAGCATGGCCATGCCCTCAGGATGTCCTCCCCCGGCCTTTCCCGTACGGGGAGGACTACCCGATTCCGTACCCGCACCGCTTACGCGGGTGGGCTCACGCGTACTGCAACCGTACGGCCGTACCACCGCCGCCGGCGTCGCGGACGTCGACGTACGCGCACACCTGACGGGCGTACCAGAGCCCCTGCCCGGGGGCCGGCCCGGCGGCCGGGGGCGGGACGAAACCGACGAGCGGGTCGTCGATCCGTTCGGCCAGGGAGAGCTCGCAGACACAGCCGGGCGCCTCGCCCCAGAGCACCGCGCCGGTGACCCGGCCGAGGGTGGCGGCCTCGGTGACCGCCGTGGTGAACGCCTCCGCGTCGGCCGTGCCCAGCCCGCACCCGGCGGCCCAGGCGTGCACGGCCTCGGGCGCCGGCTCGACGAGCCGCCGCGCGTCGGACGGGGTCGGCGGCAGGGGTACGGCGTCCAGCTCGGCGGCGATCCGGACCGGGTCCTCGTACACGCCCGTGCCGGGGTGGGCGCGGCGGGCCGCCTCGACGAGGACCGCGCCCGCGGTACGGGTGTCGTAGACGCACATCGCGGTGGTCGCCGCGGACGCGAAGAGGAGGTTGGCGAGGGCCTCGTAGCGGATCCACTCGGCGCTCTCGCGCGGGGAGCGGCCGGCGCGGCCGTTCCACACCGGCTCCATGAGGAGGTGCATCCGGCCGCCGGGGCCGCCGTGTCCGGCGAGGTGGGCGGCGGCGCGGGCGACGGCGTTGGCGGCGGAGCCGGTGTACCAGTCGGTGTGCGGGAGGAAGCCGATGTGCCGGGCGTCGGCGCCGAGGGCGTCGCGCAGGAGGTCCAGCCGGTCGGGGGCGAGGATCGCCATCGGCGGTGGCTCGTCCACGGCGGCGAGTCCCTCGGCGAGGAAGGGAAGGGCGTCGGCGAGGAAACCCTCGTCGGTGCCGAAGACGGTCATGCGGTGGTCGAACATGCCGGACAGGGACGACGGGGAGGGCGAGGACGGAGCGGTCATGGGTCCCTCGTGGATCGGTGGGTGGGTCGGGTGCGTACGGGCGCGGGGTGCGGGTGTGGGTGCGGGGTCCGGGTGCGGCGGTGGCGCGGCGGGCCGCTCAGCGCTGGGCCGTCACCCAGGCGGCGATCTGGCTGCGGTTGCTGAAGCCGAGCTTGCTGAGGATGCGTTCGACATGTCCTTCGGCGGTGCGGCGGGCGATCACCAGACGGTCGGCGATCTGCTGGTTGGCGAGTCCCTCGGCGACGAGTCCGGCGACCTGGGCCTCGCGCCGGGTGAGGCGGACGGTGGGGGCGGGCGGCTCCTCGGGGTGGCCGTCGGGGCGGGGGAGCCCGGTGCCGTCCCCCGTGTCGTCCAGGACGCGGGCGGCGAGTTCGGGCAGGGCGAGAGCGGCGCCCCGGTCGTAGGCGCGGCGGTAGGCGGCGGGCCCGATCGCCTCCCGGACACGGTCCTCGGCGGCGCGGCGGGTGGCGTTGAGGCAGGCCGAGCCCCAGCGGTCGCGGTCCACGTCGGTCCAGGCGCGGTCGGCGCCGCCGAGGACGAGGGCCGCACGGCCGTGGGCGCCTCGGTCGGCGGCGATCCGGGCCAGCAGATCGAGGGTGAGGCCGATGCCGACGACGTCGTGCACCGCGAGCTTGAGCCGCAGCGCCTCACGGGCGTGCGCCTCCGCCCGCTCGCCGTCGCCCTTCACGGTGTGGGCGAGGGCGAGGATGCGTTCCCCGTACGACAGCACCCACTGCTCGCCGTGCTCCGCGCACAGCCGGCGGATCTCCTCGCACACCTCGATGGCCTCGTCGGCCCGGCCCAGGAAGGCGAGGGCGCAGGCGAGTTCGACGTGGTCCAGGCCGAGAAGACTGAGGTGCTGGCCGGGGGCGCGGCCGCGGGCCACGGCGGTGCGGAAGTGGGTGAGGGCGCCGGGGATGTCGTCGCTGAACAGCCGGATGACGCCGATGGCGTAGTCGGCGTGGGCGGCCTCGGCCCGGTCGCCGAGGCGCTGCGCGAGGGCACGGGCCTCCTCGGCGCGGCGGCGGCCCCGGGTGAGGTCCTCGGGGCAGCCGGCGAGCAGGCCCGCCGTCCACAGGGCACGGGCCCGTTCGGGGGTGGGGCCGGGGTTGGCGTCGAGGGCGCGGTCGAGCCAGTAGCGGCCCTCGCGCGGGGCGCCGCAGGCGTGCCAGTGGAACCACAGGGTGCCGGCCAGCCGCAGCCCGGCGTGGGCCTCGCCGGGGGTGGTGAGGCTGAAGTCCAGGGCGGCGCGGATGTTGTCCCGTTCGGCGCGCAGCCGGGCGACGATCCCGGGCTGCCCGGACCCGAACCACTCCCGCTCACAGGCGGCGGCCAGCTCCTGCGTCCAGTCCCGGTGCCGGACCCGGGCGGCCCGCTCCTCCCCCGGCATCTCGCGCAGCCGCTCGAGCCCGTAGTGCCGCAGGGTGTCGAGCAGCCGGTAGCGCAGCCCACCGTCGGGCGCGGCCTCCCGGCACAGAACGGACTTGTCGACGAGCCCGGCGATGGCTTCGAGAACCTCGGAGTATCCAGCCCGTCCGGGGGTCCCCCCTCCGGGGGAGTTTGCGGACGAGGCCCGTTGAGGGCCGACACGGGGGGCGCGAGGGGCGGAGCCCCCCGCCACGGCCCCGCACACCGCTTCGGCGGCCTCCAGATCGAAGCTGCCGGCCAGCACCGACAACCGCGCCCACACCGCCTGCTCCCGCTCGTCGCACAGCTCATGGCTCCAGTCGACGGCCGCCCGCAGGGTCTGGTGGCGGGGCAGTACGGCGGGGCTGCCGCCGGTGAGGAGGCGGTAGCGGTCGTCGAGGCGGGCGAGGAGCTGGTGGACGTCGAGGACACGCATCCGGACGGCGGCCAGTTCGATGGCGAGCGGCAGTCCGTCGAGGCGGCGGCAGAGACGGGCGACGGCGGAGCGGTTCGCGGCGGTGAGGCGGAAGCCGGGGACCACCGCGGCGGCGCGGTCGGCGAACAGGGCGAGGGCGGGGTAGCCGTCGGCGGCGCCGAGGTCGCCGTCGGGGTCGGGCACCGGCAGCGGCCGTACCTCCATCAGGTGTTCCTCGGTGAGGCCGAGGCGGTGGCGGCTGGTGGCGAGGACGCGGATGCCGGGGGTGCCGTGCAGCAGGGCGCCGGCGAGGGCGGCGCAGGCGGTCGCCAGGTGTTCGCAGTTGTCGACGACGAGGAGCAGTCTGCGGTCACGTACCCGCTCCACGAGCGAGTCCAGGGCCGGGCGTTCGGAGTGGTCGTGCAGTCCGAGGGCGTCGGCCACGGCCAGCGGGACCAGGGCCGGGTCGTGCAGGCCGGAGAGGTGGACGATGCGGACGCCGTCGGGGAAGGCGCGGGCGACGCGGGCCGCGATCCGGCCGGCGAGGCGGGTCTTGCCCACCCCGCCCGGCCCGGTCAGGGTGACCAGTCTCGCCCTGGCCAAGAGTTCGCGCCCTTCGGCCAGTTCGCTCCGCCGGTCGACGAAGCTGGTCGTCTCCACCGGCAGGTGGCAGTCCCGGCGCGGCGCTGATCCGCCCATGATCAGCCAGTCCTCTGGGGGGTGCGTTCGTGCGGACCCTCAGGCTTCCCCGGGACGTACATATATGCACCTCGCCCTCACCCTCACGGGTGTACTTCAGCGAGGTCCGCTCGCCGCGACACGCCCATGCGTACACTGCGCCGCCGATCGACTCGCCCCTTTCCGCATGATTCAGGCCAAGCGGCTCTTTGTCGCTTATTGACCTGATCATGCCAACACCGGACCATGAGCGGCACCGCACCGCCGCACACAGCAAGCGCACAGCACGACCCCCCACACCCCCTCCCCACAAGGAGAGTTCATGCGACTTCGCATCCGCGGCTCAGGCGCCGGCGCCACCCGCGCCCGCAGCGGGAAACGGACCGCTGCCCTCGCCACCCTGCTGGCCCTCGCCCTCGCGGCCCCTCTCTCGGCGACGGCCGGCCACGCCTCCGCCGACAGCGCCCCGAAGGCCACCTCCTCCGCCGACGACATCCGCCAGTACGAGATCCACGTCGACCACAACACCCCGGTCACCCGCACCGCGATCGCCCGGGCCGGGGTCAGCGTCGACGAGGCCGACGAGGAGACCGTGGTCGTCTCCGGCCGCGCCGACCAGATCGGCAAACTCCGCGCCCAGGGGTACGAGGTCACCCCGGTGGGCTCCGCGCCCGACCGGCTCGCCGAGGACGAGGTGCGCCTCTTCGACTTCCCGACGGCGGACGCCAAGTACCACAACTACGCCGAGATGACCGCGGAGATCGACCAGCGCGTCGCGGCCTACCCGAGCATCATGAGCAAGCGGGTCATCGGCAAGTCGTACAGCGGCCGGGACATCGTCGCCATCAAGATCAGCGACAACGTCGGCACCGACGAGGCCGAGCCGGAGGTGCTGTTCACCCACCACCAGCACGCCCGCGAGCACCTCACCGTCGAGATGGCCCTGTATCTGCTCCGCGAGCTGGGCGCCGGCTACGGCAGCGACTCCCGGGTGACGAACATGGTGAACGGGCGCGAGATCTGGATCGTCCCCGACCTCAACCCGGACGGCGGCGAGTACGACATCGCCACCGGCTCCTACCGCTCCTGGCGCAAGAACCGGCAGCCCAACTCCGGTTCCTCGTACGTCGGTACGGACCTCAACCGGAACTGGAACTACAACTTCGGCTGCTGCGGCGGCTCCTCGGGCTCCACGTCCTCCGAGACCTACCGCGGGGCGTCGGCCGAGTCCGCGCCCGAGGTGAAGGTCGTCTCCGACTTCGTCCGCAGCCGGGTCGTGGGCGGCAAGCAGCAGATCACCGCCGGGATCGACTTCCACACCTACAGCGAGCTGGTGCTGTGGCCGTTCGGGTACACGTACTCGGACACGGCGACCGGGATGACGGCCGACGACAACGCCGCGTTCAAGGCGGTGGGGCAGAAGATGGCCGCCAGCAACGGGTACACCGCGGAGCAGTCGAGCGACCTGTACATCACCGACGGGACGATCGACGACTACCTCTGGGGCGTGCACAAGATCTTCTCGTACACGTTCGAGATGTATCCGACGTCCAGCTCCGGGGGTGGGTTCTACCCGCCCGACGAGGTGATCGAGCGGGAGACTTCCCGGAACCGGGACGCGGTGTTGCAGTTGCTGGAGAACGCGGACTGTATGTACCGGTCGATTGGTAAGGCCGCCCAGTACTGCAGTTAGGTGCGCGGTTCCTCGCGCCCCTGGTCGGCATCCTGAGCGTCCTCTTCGAAGTAGGCGTCGAGGACCTCGTCCAGCTGGTCCTCCCACTCCTTGAAGCGGGACCTGGCCGTCGCCTCGACCTCTATGGGGTACCAGCGGCGGTCAGGGGTGTGGACCGTGATGGTGAACCGCTTGCCGAAGCGCGGAGCCTCCGTCTCGATCGCGCCGATCTCGTCCCAGCGGAACTCGCACTGCTCCTCGTCGAGGGTCAGGCGAACTCCCTTGGCGTCGGCGACGATCCGCGCCCGGCGGTCGGAGGCCTCGAAGACGGGACCTTCGGAGGCCTCCTCCTCGGCGGGGGCCTCCTTCTCGGCCTCCGCGGCCGGGGCCTCGTCGACCCCGTCGGTCTCCTCGGCCTCCGCGGCCGGCTTCGCGTCCTCCGGCTCGTCCGCCTTCACGGGCGACGAGAGCCCGGGGATGAACGCCGGGTCGAATCCGGCGCCCTCCAGGGGCTTGCTGCTCGAACCTATCCGCTGCTGCTCCACAGCGCGAAGTATGGTCGAAGATCCTGTGCCGGACACAGCCAGCCCCTACTTCGTTACCGGAGACCTACAACGGAGAGGTTCACACGAACAGGCTCAACCCGGCGTGCGCCGTACCGTCGTACGGGAGGTGCGTGACCGTCAGTCGAGGACGGCGAGCGCGTCGATCTCGATGAGCAGCCCGGCGGGGAGACCGACGTAGACGGTCGTGCGGGCGGCGGGGGGAGCGGTGAGTTCCTGCTCCTCGAAGTACGCGTTGTAGATCTCGTTCATCTCCGCGAAGTGGTCCACGTCCGTCAGATAGACGCGGATCATCATCACGTCCTCCCAGCTCGCGCCGCCCTCCTGAAGGATCGCCTTGACGTTGGCGAGGGTCTGGAGGGTCTGCTCGCGCAGGGTGGGCCCGGCGGGCGTGGGGGGCCTGCCCTCCTCGGCGGGCAGGAAGCCGACCTGCCCGGCGACCTGGAGGATGTTGCCCTTGCGCACGCCGTGGGAGAACTTCGCGGGCGGGGTGGTGTGGGTCTTCGGGGTGAGCGCGATCTTGTCCGTCATACGGGGTCCTTTACTGGTGTTCTGCCGGAGTACTCACCGCTGATGGCGTCGGCCGTCCGGCGCACCAGCGGGCGCAGGGCGAGGAGTTCGTCGGCGGTGACGACGACGTTAGGCGCGGAGACCGACATCGCGGCGACCACCCGGCCGTCCGCGCCGCGGATGGGGGCGGCGACGCAGTTGATGGACTCCTCGTGGCCCCCGAGGTCGGTGGCCCAGCCCTGTTCCCGCACCTTCTCCAGCTCCCGCAGGAAAGCGGGGGCGTTGGGCGTGGAACGGGCCGTGTACATCGGGAATTCGAGCTGCTCGGCGACCGCGCGCCGCTCGGCCTCGGGAAGGTCGGCGAGGAGCAGCTTGGCGACGGCGGCGACCGTGATGGCGACGGGCTTGCCGATCCGCGAGTACATCCGCACCGGGTAGCGGCTCTCGACCTTGTCGATGTAGAGGACCTCGCCCTCCTCGTACACGGCGAGGTGCACGGTGTGTCCGCACTGTTCGTTGAGGTGGACGAGGTGGGGGTGGGCGATCTCGCGGACGTCGAGGTTCTCCATCGCCTCCTGGGCGAGGGCGAAGAGACGGGCGCCGAGGCGGTAGCGCTGGTCGGACTGGCGGTAGACCAGGCCGTGTTCATGGAGGGTGCGCAGCAGCCGCAGGGCCGTCGACTTGTGCACGCCGAGGCGGTCGGCGACCTGTCCGAGATCGGCGGGGCCCTCGGCGAGCAGCGGCAGGATGCTCAGCGCTCGGTCGACGGTCTGGCTCATGGGGTGGCTACCTCCTCCGGGGCCGCCCCGGCTTGGGTCCAGCCGGGGCCGAGTCGAAGTGTCCCCCACGCCTGGTCGTCGAGGGCGACGAGCCGGTCGGCGTGGCCGCGGGAGGGGGGTACGGCGAGATCACCGGGGACGGTGAGGACGGCGGCGGCCCAGAGGTGCCCGTGCCGCAACCGATCCCGCAGGGGGAGCCCCCGAAGGGTCCCGGACAGAAACCCGGCGGCGAAGGCATCCCCGGCACCGACGCTGGCCACGACGTCAACAGCCGGGGCGGGGACAAAGGCCCTACGCGAGTGGCCCTCCCCCGCACCCAAGACGAAAGCAGTAGCCCCCGCCCGTCCTTGCTTCACCACCAGAACCGGCGGCTCTGGCAACGCCTCCCGAATCGCCGAAGGCCCTCCCGCAACCCCCCACGCCCCCTCCGCCTCGTCCTCCCCCACGAACACGACATCCGCCCGCCGCGCCAGCTCCAGCAACACCCTCGGCCCCTCACCCGTCGGCCACAGACCACTGCGGTGGTTGACGTCGAAGGAGACGAGGGGCCGGCCCGGACCCGGCCCGGTCAGCTCCCACAGCAGCTCAAGGCACTCGGAGGACAACGCAGCCGTGATCCCCGAAAGATGCAGCACCCGCCCCGCCCGCACCGCCCCCGGATCGACGTTCGCCGTGCTCATCGCCGACGCCGCCGAGCCCGCCCGGTAGTACGCCACCTCGTGGTCCGCGCCGGCCCGGTCCCCCGCCGTACGGAAGTACACCCCCGTGGGACGGGAGGGATCACGGCCGACGGACGAGACGTCGACGCCGTACCCCCCGATCGCCTCGACCAGGTGATCGCCGAAGCCGTCCGCCCCGACCCGGCTGACCCACCTCACCGCATGGCCGGCGGCAGCCAACCCGCACGCCACGTTGGACTCCGCGCCGCCGATCGCCCGGTCGAAGGAGGGGACGTCGGCGAGTCGGCCGGGGCGCGTGGGCAGGAACGTGACCATGGATTCGCCGAGCGCGACGACGTCCACGACGTCGGGGGCAGTCACGATGGCCGTAGCTCCTCGTCGAGGGCGGAGGGTCACGGCGACGCCATTGACCCGGCATTGGCGTGGATGTTAGACAGCGATAAGCGATATACGCAATGAACGTTGCAGAGAATGCAACGGATCGATCAGGGAGGCCCAGTGTCCGGTACGGAAGCGCTCGCCCGCCTCGCGGAGGAAGCAGTCGACCACCGCTTCAAGGGCCTGCCGCCGGACGCCGACGGCCTCACCGTCGCCGAGCTGACCGCCCAGCGCCGCAACCTGTTCACCGACGGCTTCACGACCCCGGTCCTCGCCCTGTCCGCCGAGCGCCTGGAGCACAATCTGCGCCTGATGGAGACGTACGCGACCCGGCACGGTCTCGCGTTCGCCCCGCACGGCAAGACGACCATGGCGCCCCAGCTCTTCCGGCGGCAGCTGGACTACGGGGCCTGGGGCATCACCCTCGCCGTCCCGCACCAGGTCCGGGTGGCGCGGGCGTACGGCGTCGGGCGGGTGTTCCTCGCCAACGAGGTCGTGGATCCGGCGGCCCTGCGCTGGCTCTCCGGACAGCTCGACGCCGACCCGGACTTCCGGCTGGTCTGTTACGTCGACTCCGTGCGCGGGGTCGAGCTGATGGACGCGGCGCTCGCCGGGGCCGCCCGCCCGCTGGACGTCGTCATCGAGCTCGCCGCCGGGGAGGGCGCCCGCACCGGGGTCCGTACGGAGGCGGAGTGCGCGGCGGTCGCGGACGCGGTGGCCGCCACGGCGACGCTGAGGCTGGTGGGGGTCGCGGGGTACGAGGGCGAGGTCCCCGGGGCCGACGACGAGCGGGTGCGGGCCTGGCTGCGGCGGCTGGTGGCGCTCGCCGTCGGCCTCGACGGGGCGGGACGGTTCGCCGGGACGGCGGAGATCGTCGTCAGCGCGGGCGGGAGCGCCTGGTTCGACGCGGTCGCCGAGGTGTTCGGGGAGATCCCCGAGCTGTCCTCCCCCGTGCTGAAGCTGCTGCGCTCCGGCGCGTACGTCTCGCACGACGACGGTCACTACCGCCGGCTGACCCCCTTCAACCGGGTACCGGAGGAGGGCGCGCTGGAGCCGGCCTTCCGCCTGTGGACGCAGGTCGTCTCCCGTCCCTCCCCCTCCCAGGCGTTCGTCAACGCGGGCAAGCGGGACGCCGCCTACGACCTGGACCTGCCGTTCGCCCAGGTGGTCCGCCGCGACGGGACGGAACGCCCGGCCACCGGGGTGTCGGTCACCGCCCTGTCCGACCAGCACGCCTGGCTGCGCACCACCGAGGAGGCGGACGTGGAGATCGGCGACTGGGTCGGGCTCGGGCTGTCCCATCCGTGCACCTCGTTCGACAAGTGGCCGCTGATCCCGGTCGTGCGGGCGGACGGCACGGTCGTCGAGTACATCCGTACGTTCTTCTGACACATTCGTAGGCTCTGACCGAGCGGAGGGCCGGGCATGGAAGACCTCGTCATCCGGGACGCGGACGTCGTCGACGGCAGCGGCGCGGACTCCTACCGCGCGGACGTGGTGATCGACGACGGCAGGATCGTCGCGATCGTCAAGGAGGCCGCGGCGGCGGGCTGTCAACGGCCGAAGGCGGTGCGGGAACTGGACGCCGAGGGACTCGTCCTCTCCCCCGGCTTCATCGACATGCACGCGCACAGCGACCTCGCGCTGCTGCGCGACCCGGACCACAGCGCCAAGGCCGCCCAGGGGGTGACCCTCGAAGTCCTGGGCCAGGACGGGCTGTCGTACGCCCCGGTCGACGACCGCACCCTCGACGAGGTCCGCCGGGCCATCGCCGGCTGGAACGGCACCGGCGACGACATCGACTTCGACTGGCGGTCGGTGGGCGAGTACCTGGACCGGCTCGACCGGGGCATCGCGGTGAACGCGGCCTACCTGGTCCCGCAGGGCACGGTCCGCGCCCTCGTCGTCGGCTGGGAGGACCGCCCGGCCACACCGGGCGAGCTGGACCGGATGCGGCAGCTGGTGGCGGAGGGCCTGGAACAGGGCGCGGTCGGCCTGTCGTCCGGGCTGACGTACACCCCCGGGATGTACGCCGAGAACGCCGAACTGACCGAACTGTGCCGGGTGGTGGCCCGCCACGGCGGCTACTACTGCCCCCACCACCGCAGTTACGGGGCGGGTGCGCTGGCGGCGTACGCGGAGATGGTGCATTTGGCGAGGGAGGCGGACTGCGCCCTGCACCTGGCCCACGCCACCTTGAACTTCGGCGTGAACGAGGGCCGCGCCCCCGAACTGCTGGCCCTTCTCGACGAGGCGCTCGACGCCGGCACGGACATCACCCTCGACACCTACCCCTACACGCCCGGCTGCACCACGCTCGTGGCCCTGCTGCCGAGCTGGGCGCACGAGGGCGGCCCCCGGGAGGTGCTGCGCCGGCTCGCGGACGACGGGACCGCCGAGCGGATCCGCCACGACCTGGAGGTGACCGGCGCGGACGGCTGCCACGGGGTGCCGGTGGACTGGGACACCATCGAGATCTCCGGGGTGACCGACCCGGCGCTGGGCGACTTCGTCGGCCGTACGGTCCGGGAGTCGTCGTCCCTGCGCGGCGAGGCCCCCTGGGCGACGGCCCGCCGGCTGCTGCTCGACGACCGCCTCGGCCCGACGATCCTCCAGCACGTGGGCCACGAGGAGAACGTCCGGACGATCATGCGCCACCGCGTGCACACGGGCGGCTCGGACGGCATCCTCCACGGCGCGAAACCGCACCCGCGCGCCTACGGCACCTTCCCGCACTACCTCGGCCACTACGTGCGGGAGCTGGGCATCCTGTCCCTGGAGGAGTGCGTGGCCCATCTGACCGCCCGCCCGGCGGCCCGCCTCCGCCTCCCCGACCGGGGCCTGGTCCGCGAGGGCTACCGGGCGGACCTGGTCCTCTTCGACCCGCGAACGGTGGCGGCGGGCTCGTCCTACGCCACCCCACGCACCCTGCCCACGGGCATCCCGCACGTACTCGTGGACGGCCGCTTCGTGATCGAGAAC
Organism: Streptomyces sp. NPDC005820; assembly: GCF_040630255.1. Lineage (NCBI taxonomy): Bacteria > Bacillati > Actinomycetota > Actinomycetes > Kitasatosporales > Streptomycetaceae > Streptomyces > Streptomyces sp. NPDC005820. The sequence goes on along the minus strand of NZ_JBEXXE010000025.1, from coordinate 71,095 downwards.
GGCCGCCGAACGGACACATTGGCAGGCCGAGCGATCAGACGTACGCCACTACAGCTTGCCTAGGGGCGCGGGGAACTGCGCGACCAGCCCCCACGCACCCGCGCCCGAAAACGACGCTTACGGCTTGGGCAACACGCAAGCACTCGCACTCAGATTGAGCTGGTTCCCGGTCGTGAAGCAGGCCGGAATCTGATAGATCTCCTGCGCGTAGTTGATGCCCTCGCGCACGGTCACGGTCCCGCTCTCACTGACCTCGCACGGGTTGTTCACCGTGCAGCTCTCCCCGTCCTCGTTGCCGGTGTTGTTGACGGCGACGACCTTGCCGGTGGACTGGTCGATCACCGGCGAGCCGGAGGTGCCGCCGATGGTCTGGCAGGCCGAGGTGTAGCGGATGGAGTCCTTCCAGGTCCAGTCGCCCTCCTTGAGGCGGTACGCGAACCCGTCGATGTTGCAGTTGTAGAGCGTCTTCCAGTAGCCGGAGGCCACGGTGATGGCGGTGCCGGCGGTCGGGTGGGTGTCCTGCACGGTCAGCGCGGAGATCCCGTACGAGTTCTTGATCGTCGCGTAGGTGCTGGTGAGCTGGTAGATCGACACGTCGGTGTCGGTCATCGTGGCGTAGGCGAGCTTGCCGGCGCGCAGGGTCGCGACCCGGGTGCCGGAGGAGTTGAGCAGCCCGAAGGTCCGGGTGGAGGTCTGGTTGGTGAGGACCTCGCCCGGGTCCAGGAAGCCGGACGTCAGGCAGTGGCCGTTGCTGAGCACCAGCGCCGGGTCGGTGTCCAGGGAGTTCGGGAAGCGGATGACCGATCCGGAACAGTTGCTGAGCGCGACGGTCCCGGCGAGGGTGACGGCCTGCAACGTGGGTGCGGCCGCCTTGGTGTCCGCCTTGGTGTCCGCCTTGGCCGCGGGTGCCGCGACGGCCGGTGCCGCTCCGATCCCGGCGATGGCCAGGGCGGTGAGCGCGGCGACGAGAGGCTTTCTCATGTGGGGGTCCCCTCTTACGACGAGGCGACCGGAGATCTTCCGGCCGCCCGCTGTTTTGTCATGTGCATTCTTAGTACGGATGCACGGAGGGGCAAGCGGCCGTTTCCGGACGGGAGTTGGCGCGATCCCGCGCTTTGCATAAACGGAACACGGTTCCGTATATTAAACGGGACGACGTTCCGCTTCTGGAGGCATCCCGTCATGAGCACATCGACCCACCCCTCGCCCACCCCCGTCCTCTCGGTCGCCCCCGTGACCCTGTCCACCCCGGACCGACCCGTGGATCTACAGCTGCGGGTGTCGGCGCCCCTGACCGGGGACGATCTGCCGGTCGTCCTCCTGTCGCACGGCCAGGGCCACTCCAACCACCTCTCCTCGCTGAACGGCTACGCGCCGCTCGCCCACCACTGGGCGGCGCACGGCTTCGCGGTGATCCAGCCCACGCATCTGAGCTCCCGGACCCTGACCCTGGACCCCGAAACCCCCGGGGCACCCCTGTTCTGGCGTTCACGCGCCGAGGACATGACCCTGGTCCTCGACCGCCTCGACGAGATCGAGGCCGCCGTCCCACAGCTCGCGGGGCGCCTGGACCGGGACCGGGTCGCCGTGGCCGGACACTCGATGGGCGGGCACACCGCGAGCCTGCTGCTGGGCGCCCGGCTCACCGACCCCGACGACGGCACGGAGATGGACCTGACCGAGCCCCGGATCAAGGCGGGCGTCCTGCTGGCCTCGGTCGGCCGGGGCGGTGCCGCCCTCACCCCGTTCGTGCGGGAGAACTGGCCCTTCTTCCTGACCACGGACTTCTCGAAGATGACGACTCCGACGCTCGTGGTCGCCGGCGACAGGGACGACTCCGCGCATCTGACGGTCACGGGCCCCGACTGGCACGCCGACCCGTACGCCCTCTCCCCCGGCCGCAAGTCCCTGCTCACCCTGTCCGGCGGGGAGCACGGGCTCGGCGGGGTCTCCGGATACGACGTCGCCGAGACCACGGACGAGAACCCCGAGCGGGTGTCCGTGATCCAGCACCTCACGTCGGCCTACCTCCGCAGCGAGCTGTACCCCGGGGACCCGGCCTGGCGGACGGCGTGCGAGACACTGACGCCCGCCCTCGGCCGCGTGGAATCGAAGTAGGCCACCACCCGGAAGGGGCACGGGGAACTGCGCGACCGGCCACCTCGGCGCCGCCGACGGCCCGACGCGGCGGCGCTTCCGGCAGAGCTCTCAGCGCGACTTGCCGCCGCCCTTCCCGTGGCCTCGGCCCTGATTGCCGGCACTGCCGGGGGTGCTCCAGGACTCGGTGGCGGTCGCGGAGGGGGTGTCGGTCGCCGCGCCCGGAGCCGGGCCCGAGGAGGTGGCGGAGGGCGCGCCGGACGTCGTAGAGCCGGAGGACGGGGTCGCGCCCGCGCCGGAGGACGCCGACTCGCCCGCCGACGAGGGCGGGCCGCTCGGGGCATCCGACGGGCTCACCGTGTCGTCGGGCGCCGAGCGGGTGTCGCCGCGCTTGCCCTGCCCGCCGTCCGGCGACGAGCCCGAGCCGCCCGACGTGAAGGAGATCCCGGCCACCAGCGCGGCCAGCGACACCGCGCCCACCGCCCCCGCCGCGACCGCGACCCGGCGCGAACGCCCGCCGCCCGTGCGGCGCGCGGCCCGGCGACGGTCCGCCCGGCCGCCCGGCATCGGCTCCCCGGAAAGGGCGGACGCCTCGTCCGCGCGCGGGGCGGGTACACGGGGCAGCTGCTGGGTCTCGTCGTACGCGTTCTGCCACCCGTGCGCGGTCGCCGGATCGGCGTACTGCTCATACGACGACGGGTCGGACCCGGCATCCGGGTGGAACACGATCGGCCGCACCTGGGGCGCGCCGCTCTCACCTGGCCTGGACATGGCCGCGCATTGTAGGGAGGAGTACGGCCCGCCGGACAGTGACCGGCGATAACAGACCAAAACACCCGTCTCGCGTGGTGGAAAACACGCCCCACAGGGCGTTACCGGGCCGTAAGCTCCCTGACATGCAGGTGATCCAGTCGACGAAGCTCGCCAACGTCTGTTACGAGATCCGGGGCCCGGTTCTCGAGGAGGCGATGCGCCTGGAAGCGGCAGGGCACCGCATCCTCAAGCTCAACACCGGCAACCCGGCCGCCTTCGGTTTCGAGGCCCCTCCGGAGATCCTCGAGGACGTCCTGCGCAACGTCTCGACGGCACACGGCTACGGCGACGCCAAGGGCCTGCTCGCGGCCCGCCGCGCGGTCGTCATGCACAACCAGACCCTCGGCATAGAGACGGACGTCGAGCACGTCTTCATCGGCAACGGCGTCTCCGAGCTGATCGTGATGGCGATGCAGGCACTGCTGGACGACGGCGACGAGGTGCTGGTGCCGTCACCGGACTATCCGCTGTGGACGGCGGCCGTGTCGCTGTCGGGCGGTACGGCCGTGCACTACCGCTGCGACGAGCAGGCGGACTGGATGCCCGACCTCGCGGACGTCGAGCGCAAGGTCACCGACCGCACCAAGGCGATCGTCATCATCAACCCCAACAACCCGACGGGCGCGGTGTACGACGAGGCGATGGTCCGGGGGCTGACCGACATCGCCCGGCGCCACAATCTGCTCGTCTGCTCCGACGAGATCTACGACAAGATCCTGTACGACGGCGCCACGCACACCCCGACCGCCGCCGTGGCCCCGGATCTGCTGACGCTCACCTTCAACGGGATGTCGAAGGCCTACCGGGTGGCCGGCTACCGGGTCGGCTGGATGTCGATCTCGGGCCCGCGCGCCCACGCCGACTCCTACATCGAGGGTCTGACGATCCTGGCGAACATGCGGCTGTGCGCCAACATGCCGGGCCAGCACGGCGTGGTGGCCGCGCTCAGCGGCCGGCAGTCCATCAACGACCTGGTGCTGCCGGGCGGGCGGCTGAAGGAGCAGATGGACACGGCGTACGAGCTGCTCACGCAGATCCCGGGCGTGACGTGCGTACGGCCGAAGGGCGCGCTGTATCTCTTCCCGCGTCTGGACCCGACCGTCTTCAAGATCAAGGATGACCGGCAGATGGTCCTGGACCTGCTGCGCCAGGAGAAGATCATGGTCGTCCAGGGCACCGGCTTCAACTGGCCGGAGCCGGACCACTTCCGGGTGGTGACCCTGCCGACGGCGACGGATCTGCGGGACGCGATGGGGCGGATCTCGCGTTTCCTGGACGGCTACGGGCAGCCCTGATCCCGCGCGGTTCACCCTCTGTAGAAGCTGTGCCCCCGTTCTGCGAACGGCTCAACTTTAGACGAAATCTAAGCTAGGATGGCTTCCTGTCAGAGCACAGGAGGCCATCCTCATGTACGAGCCGATCCGCACCCCTTCGTCGCACAAGGGGTCCGTCCACAGCCAGATGGCCGGCACCACCTCCGACTTCCCCCACCGCTCCCGCGAGGAGGAGCTGGACATCCAGCTCGCCGGACATCTCTCCGCCCTGCTCGCCGTCACCGACGAGCTGCGCGGTCCGGCGCCGTCCGCCGACCTCGACAGCGCGGCCGCACAGCTCGCCCAGCAGGTGACCCGGCTGCGGGGAGGACGGACGCCGGCCCGCGCGGCGACCTCCGCCACCCGCGAGTCCCGGCTCGCGGCACTGCACGAGCGGGCGCACTCCCTCGCGGGACGCGCCCTGGTCGTCGCAGCGTCCCGCGCGGACACCAAGGCGGCGATCCTCGCGGCGGAGCGCATGGACGCCCATGCCGCCGCACTGGCGCAGGAGCAGGAGCTGAGCACCGCCGGCTGACCCCTGCGGGGGTCCCCCTACGGCCCCGGTCCGCGTGCACCCGCAGCGACGCGCGGACCGGGCGCCATATCCTCTTGCCGAGAGTTTCCTGCCCGCGAGTTTTTCTGGCCGCGTGTTTTCTGCCCGCGTGCATTCGGGTGGACTGCGCGCCCCGAGTGCCCGCGCGCACCGGCGCCGTGAGAACCGCCTCGTAACGTCGATGCGGTGAAACGCAGGCAATTGTTGGTAGTGCTCTCCGGTGCGGCTGCAGTTGCCACCGCACTGATGTCGTGGTCGGTCGCGGCGTATTCGGCGGCGGTCTCGAAAGCCGAGGCGCGGGCGTCGTCCCGGACGACTCCCCCGAACGCCGACGCCCTGCTGCAGGCGGGAATCGCGGCGCAGCAGAACAACGATCCGCAAGAAGCTTCCCGGTTCTACGGTGTGGTCCTCACCCTGGACCCGCGGAACAAGGCCGCCTGGTACAACCTGGGCGTCATCGCGCACCAGGACGGCCGGACCGCCGATGCCCGCAAGGCCTACGAAAAGGCCCTGAAAATCGATCCGGCGTTCTCCTCGGCCCTGTACAACGAGGCGCTCCTGCTGAAGTCGAGCGATCCCGACCTCGCGATGGGACTTCTGGAACGCGCCGTCGGCGCCGATCCCCGGGCGGCCACGGCCCATCTGCATCTCGGGGATCTCTGGGTCCGCAAGAACCGTGACCGTGAGGCCGCCGAGGAATTCCGCAGTGCCGTGGCCGCCGACCCCGCACTTCTCTCCCAGGTACCGGATTCCTTCCGGGATTCCCTGCGCCCCGAACCCGCACCGAGCCCGGCAGGGAGTCCCCGATGACGACGCACGACCGGACCGTACGCGTGCTGGCCCTGTACACCCTGGTGGCGACCGCCCTCGCGGCCCGTGTCTTCCTGCTGCCCGAGGAGTCCGGGGACTACGTCACCTTCCTCGACCCCTGGTACCGGCACCTGGAGAGCCACGGCGGGTTCGCCGCCCTCGCCGACCCCGGGTTCTCGGACTACAACGTGCCCTACCTCTATCTGCTCGCCGGGCTGACCCATCTGCCCGTGTCGGCGCTGGCCGGCATCAAGTGGATCTCGATCCTGTCCGATCTGGGGCTGGCGTACTACACCTTCCGGATCGTGGCCCGGCTGCGGCCCGCCTCCCCCTGGGCCGCCTACGGCGCGGCGGCGGCGGTGCTCCTGCTGCCCACCGTCGTCACCAACAGCGGCTGGTGGGGGCAGTGCGACGGCGTCTACGCGGTCTTCCTGGTCGGCGGGGTCCACCACCTGCTGGGCCGGCGGCCGTGGTGGGCGTGCGCGTTCTTCGGGATCGCGCTGGCGGTCAAGTTCCAGGCCGTCTTCCTCTTCCCCTTCCTGCTGGTCATGGTGGTGCTCGGACGGGTGCCGTGGCGCAGCCTGCTCGCCATCCCGGCGGTGTACGTCGCCCTCGACGTGCCGGCGCTGCTGCTCGGCGCCGATCCCTGGCCGCTGCTGACGGTCTACGCCCGGCAGACGGGGACGTACCACCAGCTGTCCGTCAACGCGCCGTCCGTGTACGCGTTCGCGTCGGTGCCCGACGGCACGGACACCGACGGCGTCCGCACGGCGGGCGTGCTCGTCGCGGGGGTGCTGGTGGTGCTGCTGACCGGGCTCGCGATCCGGTCGCTGCGGCGGGGCCGGTCGGGCGCGGGGGATCCGGGTGTCCTCGGGGCCGGGCTCACGGACACCCGGGTGGTGCTGCTGGCCGCCTGCTCGGCGCTCTTCGTGCCGTATGTGCTGCCCTCGATGCACGAGCGGTACTTCTACGCCGCCGAGGTGCTCACGGTGGTCGCCGCGTTCGCGCTGCCCCGGCGGCTCTGGTACGTGCCGGTGCTGGTGCAGCTCGCCTCCTGCGGCAGCTATCTGAAGTGCAACTCCGCCGAGCTGGCCGCGTACATGTCCCTGCCCGCGTTCGCGGCGCTGATGCTGCTGGCGTCGCTGGCCCTGCTCCGGACGACCGCCCGCGAACTGCGCCCGGCGCCCGGGGCGCCCGCCCCGGCCCGCGCGCCGCTCGTCAGCCCGACCGCGGCCGAGCCGGCCCGGACGTGACGGCCGCGCCGGGGGCGTGGGCCGCGCCGGTGTCGTCGGCGACGTAATAGGTGGGCCGCCGCTGGGTGGCGGTGTAGATCCGGCCGATGTACTCGCCGACCACCCCCAGGCAGATGAGCTGGACGGAGCCGACGAAGAGCACCGCGATGATCAGGGAGGTCCAGCCGCGGGTGGTGTCGCCCGCGGCGTACACGGCCAGGGTGTACGCGAGCATGCCGAGGCAGATGCCGAACGCGAGCACACCCAGCCAGATCGCCAGCCGCAGCGGGGCGACGGAGAAGCCGATGACGCTGTCGACCGCGAGCAGGACCATCTTGCGCAGGGGGTACTTGGTGCGGCCGGCGACGCGGGGGTCCCGGCGATAGGTGATCTCCCCGCTGGGGAAGCCGAACCAGGGCATGAGCAGCCGGTACACCTGCGGCTGGTCGGGCAGGCGCTTCAGGGCGTCGAGGGCCTCGCGCGACAGCAGCCGGAAGTCGCCCGCCTGGGCCGAGACATGACTGCCGACCACCCGGCGCATGAGCCAGTAGTAGGCGCCGGCGGTACGGCGTTTGAAGCCGGTGTCGCTGGAGCGGTTGCCGCGCACGCCGTAGACGATGTCGAGGTGCCGGGAGCGGGCCAGGTCCAGCATCTCGGGGATCTTCTCCGGGGGATCCTGGAGGTCGGCGTCGAGGCTCGCGGTGTAGTGGCCCCGGGCGTGGTGCAGTCCGGCGGTCAGCGCGGCCTGGTGTCCGCTGTTGCGGCGCAGCCGTACCACCCGCAGTTGGGGCCAGCCGGCCCGCAGCCGGGTGAGTTGACCGACCGTCCCGTCCGTGGAACCGTCATCGACGGCGACGACCTCGTACGTCTCGCCCGTCCCGTCGAGCACCGGGCGCAGTCGTTCCGCCAGGGCCGGAAGTGCCTCTTCCTCGTTGAACATCGGAATGACGACCGACAGTTCGACAGATGACATACGGACACCGGCCCTATGCTCACTTACGGTAATATTTGCTTACTTACCGTACAATGCAGGAATGGCTCAGCGCGTAGAGACACACGCACCCCGCACCGCAGGGGTCGCCCGGCAGCTTCCCGTGTTCGCGGTCATCGGCGTGCTGTCCACGCTGGCCCATCTCGGACTGTTCACGGCGCTGCGGCCGGTGCTCGACGCTCAGCTCGCCAACCTGGTCGCGCTCTTCACCACGGCCGTGGCGAACACCGCCGCCAACCGCCGGTTCACCTTCCGGATCCGCGGCAAGGAGGGGGTCGCCCGGCATCAGCTCCAGGGGCTGGTGGCCTTCCTCGCGGGGCTCGCGCTCAGCAGCGGCGCCCTCGCCCTGGTGCACCGGATGGTGTCGGACGCGCCGCACGTGGAGATCGCCGCACTGGTCGTGGCCAACGGGACCGCGACGATACTGCGCTTCACACTGCTGCGGTGGTGGGTGTTCGCGAAGGCCGCGTGAAGCGCGGATGACGCGGATGGTGGCGTTGGTGCGGATGGTGCGGATGGTGCGGTGGTGCTGTCACCGCGGCCGGCCGTGACGATATTGCTGGTCAGGGCTCGATCGGCAGCCGGCCGCGGCGGTCGTGGCGGGCGTCAGCCCAGGCGCTGCACCAGAGCGCGGTACTCGTCCCACAGTTCCTTCGGGGTGTGCTCGCCGAAGGTGTTGAGGTGCTCGGGGACCAGGGCGGCCTCCTCGCGCCAGACCTCCTTGTCGACGGTGAGGAGGAACTCGAGGTCGGCGTCGGCCAGCCCGAGGCCCTTGGTGTCCAGGGCGCCCTTGGCCGGCAGGATGCCGATCGGGGTCTCGACGCCCTCGGCACGGCCGTCCAGCCGCTCGACGATCCACTTCAGGACGCGGCTGTTCTCGCCGAAGCCGGGCCAGACGAACTTGCCCTCGTCGTTCTTGCGGAACCAGTTGACGTAGTAGATCTTCGGGAGCTTCGCCTGGTCCTTGCCCTTGGCGACGTCGACCCAGTGCCCCATGTAGTCGCCCATGTTGTAGCCGCAGAACGGCAGCATGGCGAACGGGTCGCGGCGCAGCTCGCCGACCTTGCCCTCGGCGGCGGCGGTCTTCTCGGAGGCGACGTTGGCGCCGAGGAAGACCCCGTGGTTCCAGTCGAAGGACTCCGTCACCAGCGGGACCGCGCTCGCGCGCCGCCCGCCGAAGAGGATCGCCGAGATCGGCACGCCCTTGGGGTCCTCCCACTCGGGCGCGATGATCGGGCACTGCGAGGCCGGGACGGTGAAGCGGGCGTTGGGGTGGGCGGCCGGGACGTCCGAGGACGCGGTCCAGTCGTTGCCCTTCCAGTCGGTGAGGTGGGCCGGGGTCTCCTCCGTCATGCCCTCCCACCAGATGTCGTTGTCGTCGGTGAGGGCGACGTTGGTGAAGACGGAGTTGCCCCACAGCGTCTTCATCGCGTTGGCGTTGGTGTGCTCGCCGGTGCCGGGCGCGACGCCGAAGAAGCCGGCCTCCGGGTTGATCGCGTACAGGCGGCCGTCCTCGCCGAAGCGCATCCAGGCGATGTCGTCGCCGATCGTCTCGACCGTCCAGCCGGAGATGGTGGGCTCCAGCATGGCGAGGTTGGTCTTGCCGCAGGCGGAGGGGAAGGCGGCGGCGACGTACTTGGACTCGCCCTGCGGCGGGGTGAGCTTGAGGATCAGCATGTGCTCGGCCAGCCAGCCCTCGTCACGGGCCATGACGGAGGCGATGCGCAGGGCGTAGCACTTCTTGCCGAGCAGGGCGTTGCCGCCGTAGCCGGAGCCGTAGGACCAGATCTCGCGGCTCTCGGGGAAGTGCGAGATGTACTTGGTGGAGTTGCACGGCCACGGAACGTCCGCCTCGCCCTCCTCCAGCGGCGCGCCGAGGGTGTGCACGGCCTTGACGAAGAAGCCGTCGGAGCCGAGCTCGTCCAGGACGGGCCGGCCCATCCGGGTCATGGTGCGCATGGAGACCGCGACGTATGCGGAGTCGGTGATCTCGACGCCGATCGCGGAGAGGTCCGAGCCGAGGGGGCCCATGCAGAACGGGACGACGTACATCGTCCGGCCGCGCATCGAGCCGCGGAAGATGCCCTTCTCGCCGGCGAAGATCTCCCGCATCTCGGCGGGGGCCTTCCAGTGGTTCGTGGGACCCGCGTCCTGCTCCTTCTCGGAGCAGATGAAGGTCCGGTCCTCGACCCGGGCGACATCGGTCGGGTCGGAAGCGGCGTAGTAGGAGTTGGGGCGCTTGATCGGGTCGAGTTTACGGAAGGTGCCCTTCTCGACGAGCTCCCCGCACAGGCGCTCGTACTCGGCCTCGGATCCGTCACACCAGACCACGCTGTCCGGCTGTGTCAGTTCGGCGATCTCGTTGACCCACGAGATCAGTTCCTGGTGGTTGGTCGGGATGACAGTGGGAGCCGCGATGTCGCGCGCCACGATCGCTCCTAGATGAGGGGTTTTTTGTTGGAGGCCCCGTGGGGGCTGCGGCCCGGATGCTGGGCGGCTGGATCTTCAGCGCTCATCCGGTGCCGACCGCACTCATCTGATCATCCGATGCTCGCGCCCATCTGTCCAGAAGGCGTCACAGGTGAGCGGAGTGAGGATCGCCACGCATAACCGCGCTTCTTTGCGTCCACTTGACGTTCAGCAGAAGATTCTTTGGAGTGAACCTTTTGTGCCCCCGGTGCGGCACCGTGAGATGATGGCCACTCTTCACCCCCGAACCCCCGGGAGTGGCCCGTAACTTACGGTTCCGTAGGTACGATTCGGCCCATGACTGCGCCCGCCCCCGACGCGCCCACCGACACGCCGGCCGACGGCCGCGGTCCCCTCGGGCTCCCCCTGCCGCACGAGATCAAGCCCAAGCTGCGTGGCTGGCTGCATCTCGGCATGTTCCCGGCCGCACTGATCGCGGGCCTGGTCCTCACCGCCCTCGCGGACTCCACCCGTGGCCGGATCGCCTGCGGTATCTACGCGCTCACCGCCTGTCTGCTGTTCGGCGTGAGCGCGCTGTACCACCGGGGCAACTGGAACGCGCGCATGGACGGCATCCTGCGCCGCCTCGACCACGCCAACATCTTCCTGATCATCGCGGGCACCTACACCCCGCTGACCCTGCTGCTCCTGCCGGACACCAAGGGCCAGTGGCTGCTGTGGGGCATCTGGGGCGCGGCGCTCGCGGGCATCGCCTTCCGGGTCTTCTGGGTCGGCGCCCCGCGCTGGCTGTACACCCCCTGCTACATCGCGATGGGCTGGGCGGCCGTCTTCTTCCTGCCGGACTTCATGCGCACGGGCGGCATCGCCGTGCTGGTCCTGGTGATCGTCGGCGGCGTCCTCTACAGCGCGGGCGGCGTGATCTACGGCATCAAGCGGCCGAACCCCTCACCCCGCTGGTTCGGCTTCCACGAGGTCTTCCACTCGTTCACGCTCGCCGCGTTCGTCGTCCACTACGTCGGCATCTCGCTGGTGGCGTACCAGCACGCGTAGCGTCGGTTTTCAGCCTTCTCAGGGCCACGGCTTCCAAGCCGTGGCCTTTTTCGCGCCTGCCACCAATTGACACTCACCATGTTTTGAGAGCTACTCTCATTTCATGGCTACTGTCACGGACACTTCCGAGGCGGGACGCGACCCCCGCCGCTGGTGGGCCCTCGGGGCCCTGGTCGCGAGCATGCTCACGCTCGGCTTCGACATGACGATCCTCAACGTGGCGCTCCCGACGATGGCGCGGGACCTCGGCGCCACGACCGGCGAGCAGCAGTGGATGGCGGACGCGTACGTCGTCGTCTTCGCGGCGCTGATGCTCCCCGCCGGCCTCCTCGGCGACCGCTTCGGCCGCCGCCGGATGCTGATCACCGGGCTGGGGATCTTCTTCGTCGGTTCGCTGGTGGGCGCGCTGGCCGGGGGCGTCGAGGCGGTCATCGCCGCCCGCGCGGTGATGGGCGTCGGGGCCGCGCTGGTCACCCCGCTCGCGTTGTCCGTCCTGCCCTCGCTGTTCGCCCCCGAGGAGCGCACCAAGGCCGTCGGCATCGTCTCCGCCGGCTCGACCCTCGGTCTGCCGCTCGGCCCGATCATCGGCGGCTGGCTGCTCAACCACTTCTGGTGGGGCTCCGTCTTCCTCATCAACCTCCCGATGGCCGCGATCGGCGTCGCCGCCTGCGTCCTGCTGCTGCCGGAGACCCGCGACCCCGCCTCCCCCACGGTCGACGCCGTCTCCACCGCGCTCACCGCCACGGGGCTCGGCGCGCTGATCTACGCGATCATCGAGGCGCCCACCCGAGGCTGGGGCGACCCCCTGGTCGCCGCCATGTTCGCGGTGGCCGCCGTCCTGATCACCGCGCTGGTCCTGCGCGAGCGCAAGGCGCCGCGGCCCATGCTCGACATGGGGCTGCTCGCTCACCGGGGCTTCCTGTTCAACACCCTCGCGGCAACCCTGGTGATGTTCGTCCTGTCCGGCCTGATGTTCGTCCTGCCGCCCTACCTCCAGGCCGTCCTCGGCCATGACGCCCTCGGCACCGGGGTGCGGCTGCTGCCGATGATGGGCGGACTGATGGTCGCCGCGCGGGCCGCCCAGCCGGTCGTCGCCCGCTTCGGCGCCCGGGCCGTGGTGAGCGCGGGCCTGGTGGTGCTGGCCTTCGCCGCGCTCCTCGGCAGCCGTACGACGGTCGACTCCGGCTACGGCTTCACCGCGCTGTGGCTCTCCGTCGCCGGAGCCGGCTTCGGGTTCTCGATCGTGCCCGCCATGTCCGGCGCCCTCGGCACCCTGCCCTCCGACCGTGCCGGCAGCGGCTCGGGGCTGCTGATGACCCTGCGCCAGGTCGGCGGCGCCATCGGCATCGCCCTGCTCGGCAGCCTGCTCGCGGGCGCCTTCCGCGACCGCCTCGACGTCACCGGCCTGCCCGCCGCGGCCGCCGACACCGCCGGGGACTCCGTCGTCGCCGCGCACCTGATCGCCGAGAAGGCGGGCTCCGCGCACCTGGCGGCCTCCGCGAACGCCGCCTATGTGCACGGCATGACCCTGGCCCTGCTGGTGTGCGGGCTCGCCGCCCTGGTCTCGGCCCTGCTGGCGGCGGCGTTCCTGCCGGGGACGACGACGGCCCGCCGCACCGCCGGCCCGCGGCCCGACGTGGCCACACACAAGGCGGATGCCTGAGAATGAACCCCATGACGGCCGCCCGCACCTCCTCCCCCGCCGACCGCCCCCAGCCGGGTCTGCGTGAGCGCAAGAAGATCAAGACGCGCGAGGCGATCCGCACCGCGACGTACGCACTGATCAGGGAGCAGGGGTACGACGCCACGACGATCGACCAGATCGCCGAGCGCGCCGAGGTGTCGCCGTCGACCGTCTTCCGCTACTTCCCGACCAAGGAGGACATCGTCCTCACGGACGAGTACGACCCGGTCCTCCTCGAGGAACTGCGGGCCCGCCCGGCGGACGAGCCGTGGCCGGAGAGCATCCGGTACGTGATGCGGGAGGCCGTCCGCACGGGGGTCGAGGAGGACGCGGAGGTCGCGCGGTTGCGCACCCATCTGATGGTCCAGGTACCGGCGGTGCGCTCACGGATGATGGAGAGCATGTCGGTCACCGGCCGCATGCTCTGCACCGCCATCGCCGAGCGCACCGGCCGCGACCCGGACAGCCTGGAGGTCCGCGTCTACGCCATGTCCCTGATCGGCGGCCTGATGGAGACCTCCCTGTACTGGGCGGAGAAGGGGCACCAGGACGACTTCGTGACCCTCGTCGACCGCACCCTGAGCGTCCTCGAACACGGTCTGCCCAAGGAAAACCCCTGAGCCGGGCCCGGTCCCCGCATGCCATCCTGACCGGGTGAACCCACCCGAGATCCACGTCGAAGTGGCCCCCGAGCTGGCCCTGTTCGTCCCGCACGCACGCCGGGCCGGCGCCCACCCGCTCGCCGTCGACGGCGTCTCCACCCTCGGCCATGTCGTCGAGTCCCTCGGCGTCCCGCTGACGGAGGTCGGCGCCCTCGTGGTCGACGGCCGCGAGGTCCCGGTCGCGCACATCCCGGCGGACGGCGAGCGGGTGGCGGTCCGCCCGGTCGCCCGCCCCCAGCAGGTCCCCGGCGCCCCGCTGCGCTTCCTCCTCGACGTCCACCTCGGCACCCTCGCCCGCCGGCTGCGCCTGCTCGGCGTGGACACGGCCTACGAGTCCACCGACATCGGCGACCCGGCCCTCGCCACCCGTTCCGCCGCCGAGCGGCGGGTCATGCTCAGCCGCGACCGGGGCCTGCTGCGCCGCCGCGAGCTCTGGGCCGGCGCGTACATCTACAGCACCAGCCCGGAGGACCAACTCCGCGACGTCCTCGACCGCTTCCGCCCCGCCCTCGCCCCCTGGACCCGCTGCACCGCCTGCAACGGCCTCCTGCGCCAGGCCACCAAGGACGAGGTCGCCGACCAGCTCGAACACGGCACCCACCGCTCCTACGACGTCTTCGCCCAGTGCGCCTCCTGCGGCCGCGCCTACTGGAAGGGCGCACACCACGAACAGCTGGAGGCCATCGTGGAACGCGCCCTGGCAGAATTCGCCGGCTAGCCGACTCGCCGGGGCTTCTTCAGTCACCCAGGGCAAGACGAGCACCGCTCCGGATCGGCCGCCGGGACACCACAGCGGAACTCACCCGCCGACCGACGCACGAGGGCTACCACAGTCAGCCCAAGACAAGACGAGCACCGCTCCGGATCGGCCGCCGGGACGCCACAGCGGAACTCACCCGCCGACCGACTCACGAGGGCTTCCACACTCAGCCCAAGGCAAGACGAGCACCGCTCCAGATCGGCCGCCGGGACACCACAACGGAACTCACCCGCCGACCGACGCACGAGGGCTACCTCAGCCAGCCCAGGGCAAGACGAGCACCGTCCCCGATCGGCCGTCGGGACGCCACAGCGGAGTTCGCCAGCCGGCCGACTCGCGAGGGCTTCCACACTCAGCCCAGGGCAAGACGAGTACCGCTCCGGATCGGCCGTCGGGACGCCACAGCGGAGTTCGCCGACTGGCCGGCCGACCGCAGGGGCTTCGTCAGTCGCTCAGAGCGAGGCGAAGGCGTTCCGGGTCGGTCGTCGGGGCGTCGCAGGTGAAGTTGCGGCAGACGTACGCCGTCGGCTCGCCGTCGCGCAGCGGCCGGTCGGCGAGCAACGGGAACTCCTCGCTGCCGACCGTGCCGTACGCCACGACCGCCCCGGGCGCGGCGCCGAGCAGCGCCGTACGGAGCAGGGTCTTGGCGGCCGGGTCGTCGAACTCGGCCGCCACGACGGCCACCTCGCGCGGCCCGTCCAGCAGCGCCTCCGCGGCGGCGAGCCCCCAGCCGATGAACCGGGGCACCCGCGGCCCCAGCGCCTTGACGACCCCGAGGGCCTTCTCGGCGGCGGTGCGGTGCGGCTCGGAGCCGGTGTGGGCGGCGTACCCCAGCAGCGCGCCGGCCGCGGCGGTCCAGCCGGAGGGGACGGCGTTGTCGGTCGGGTCCTGCGGCCTGCGGATCAGCCGCTCGGCGTCGGCGGCGGTGTCGTACAGGGCCCCCGACTCGGGGTCGGCGAACCGCGCGAGGACGTGGTCGAGCAGGAACCCGGCGAACTCCAGCCAGACCCCTTCCCCCGTGACCGAGGCCAGCGCGAGGAACCCCTCGGCGACATCTGCGTAGTCCTCCAGCACCCCGGCGTTGGCCCCGGCCTGCCCGTCCTTGCTGGTCCGCGAGAGCCGGGCCTGCTCGTCGAGGTGCAGCCGTACGAGGAGATCGGCGGCGCCCACGGCCGCGGCGACGAGATCGGGGCGGTCGAAGTAGGCGCCGGTCTCGGCGAGCGCGGCGATCGCGAGCCCGTTCCAGGCGGCGACGACCTTGTCGTCCCGGCCGGGCGCGGGCCGCTCGGCGCGCTTCGCCAGCAGCCGTTCCCTGATGCCGGCGACCTTCTCCGCGTCGAAGACGCTGTCCTGCTGGGGCAGCCGGAGCACGGAGGCGCCCTCCTCGAAGGTGCCTTCCTCCGTGACCCCGAAGTAGTGCATGGCGAGCCGCGCGTCCTCGGCGCCGAGCACCTCGGTCAGCTGCGCGGGCGTCCACGCGTAGTACGCGCCCTCGACATGCTTCCCGGTGCCGTCGTCGCTGTCGGCGTCGAGCGCCGAGGCGAACCCGCCCTCCCCGGTCCGCAGCTCCCGCACCATGAAGTCGGCCGTCTCCAGGGCGACACGGCGGGCGAGCTCGGAGCCGGTGGCACGCCAGAGGTGTGCATAGACCCGACACAGCAGCGCATTGTCGTACAACATCTTTTCAAAGTGCGGCACGGTCCAGTCGCGGTCGACCGAGTACCGGGCGAAACCGCCGCCGAGCTGGTCGTAGATCCCGCCCCGCGCCATCCGCTCACAGGTGTCCTGGGCCATCTGCAGCGCACCCTCGGCACCGGTACGGGCGTGATGCCGCAGCAGGAACTCGATCACCATGGACGGCGGGAACTTCGGCGCCCCGCCGAACCCACCGCGCTGCGGGTCGTACTCCCGGGTCAGCCCCAGCAGCGCCTGCGACAGCTCCTGCTCCCCCGGCGCCTTTCCGTCCCCGAAGGAGATCTCCCGCTCCGCCAGATCCCGCACGATCTTCCCGGCGACCTCCGCGACCTCCTCCCGCCGCTCGACCCAGGCCTGCCGGACCCCCTCCAGCACCTGCCGGAACGACGGCATGCCGTGCCGGGGCGCCGGCGGAAAGTACGTACCGAAGTAGAACGGCTCCGCGTCCGGCGTCAGGAACACCGTCATCGGCCACCCGCCCTGCCCGGTGGCGGCCTGCACGGCCTCCATGTAGACGGCGTCCACGTCGGGCCGCTCTTCCCGGTCGACCTTGACGCTCACGAAGTCCGCGTTGAGCCGCTCCGCGGTCCCGGGGTCCTCGAAGGACTCGTGCGCCATGACATGGCACCAGTGGCAGCTGCTGTATCCGACACTGAGCAGCACCGGCACACCGCGGCGCCGCGCCTCCTCGAACGCCTCCTCGGACCAGGGCCACCAGTCGACCGGATTGTCGGCGTGCTGGAGCAGATACGGGGACGTCTCATGAGCCAGTCGGTTCGGCATGGGGTCCATCCTGCCCCAGTACCCGGCACGGCTCGTGTCAGACGGCGTCCCAGACCGTGACCTGGAGCCGGGCCAGGCCGGCGGGCGGAGCGGTGAGGATCTTGAGGTAGACGGTACGGCCCTGGTCGGTCAGCAGACAGAAACGGCCGCCGCGCTCGGCGAGCGCGGTGTAGGTGGCGTTGCGGTCCACGCTCTCGGCGCGCTCCTCGGCCGTCGGGTCGGCGCCGGAGGCGGGCAGCGGGGCGAGGGTGGTGTTCGAGTCCGGCACGAAGAGGTCGGGGGTGCCGGTGGAGGCGCTGACGATGAGGTCCGCGCCCTTGGTGCCGGGCGGCGACACGAGCGGCGTCGTCGTGTCGAACTCCAGGTAGGAACCGGCGTTGGTGGTGTCGGCCTCGACCACCTTCGGTCCGAACAGCGGGCGGGCCGCGGTCACGCCGGCGTCGGCCGACGCGGTGGGCCGGTCCTGGCCGGCGGATCCCGTCGAGCCGGACTGCCGGTCGGCGGTGGACGCGGACCCGGTGTTCTTGGCGCCGTTGTCGTCGTCCGACGAACCCGGGCGGCCCAGGAGGAGGGTCACGACGATGCCCACGACCGGGATGACGATGCCGACGACCCACCAGGCCCAGCGGGGCTGGTGACCGGCGGGCGGGTGCGGCGGACCGGACGGCAGCCCGTTGTCCGTGCTCATGACATCCCCCGTCATCATGCTCATCGCTCGGTTGCTGCGGTCACGACAGCGAAGCCCACCACCCGATCGGAAACCCTCCGCAGCCCTCCGCCCTCTCGCGCCACGGGAGTCGTCCGCCGCACACTTGACCCGACGAACGCCGTGCCGCCGGAGGGGGACGGGACATGCGGGACAGTCACAAGGCAGAGGCCGAGCGGTTGTTGGCGCGGGCCGTGGAGGAAGAGGTACGGCGGTCGGGCGGTCAGGCCGACCGGCAGACGCTGATGACCAGGGCCCGCGGGGCACTGGACGAGATGGCGCAGACCGCCGCCGAGGAGTACGAGGCCTACGCCCGCGCCCTGGACGAACGGGACGCGGGACGGGTCAGCTTCGCCCAGCGGTACGCCAAGGAGGGCGGAGGCCGGACTCCCTTACTGGTGGCGGGAGTTGCCGCCGTGACGACCGCGGTCGCCGACCTGGCGCTCGGGACCGGACCCGGCACGGCCCTCGGGGCCGGGGTGGCGGTCGGCGTCGTGGGGGCCGCGGCGACCGTGGTGAAGGTGGCCGGCTCGCATCTGCCGGCCGCGCACCACCACGCCGGCGAGGTCGGACAGCCCGGCGGCGCCGAGCAGTTGCGGTTGCAGTGGCTGACGGCACTGGAGGTACGCGGGATCCGCCCGTTCCTGGACCAGCAGCGGGTGCTGAACGCGACCACCGGGCCCCGGCCGAAAAAGGCGCCCGGCCCGCAGTTGAAGGGCGCGGACAAGAGCGCGGCGGCGCGCGGACGGACCGTGCTGGAGCAGTCGTTCGGGCAACTGCCCGAGCCGGTGGGCCCGTTCGCGGGGCGGCGGGCGGAGCTGGCGCAGATCCGGCAGTGGGTGCAGTCGGCCCGGGCCAGCACCCAGACCAGGCCCACGGTCGTCGTTCTGCACGGCCCGCCCGGTAGCGGCCGCAGCGCGCTCGCGGTACGCGCCGCGCACGATCTGCGCGACCAGTTCCGCGGCGCCTGCGTCGTCGGTCTGCGCGGCGACAGCACGGAGGGCACCCCGCTGGCCACCCGGGACGCCCTGCTGCATCTGCTGAACCGCCTCGGCGCACCCCGGGAACAGCTTCTCTTCCGCGAGCGCTCGTCCCCCGACCAGCAGGTCAAACGCCTCGCCGACCTCTACTACCAGCACCTCACCGGCCTGCCGGTGATCGTCCTCCTGGACGACGCCCGCGACCCCGAGCAGGTGCGCACCCTCGTCCCGGAACGCTCCGACAGCCTCGTCCTGGTCACCGCCCGCGACCCGCTGGCCCTCCCCGCCGAACTGTCCGCCTGGGTCCACCGGCTGCCCGTACGAGCCCTGGAGGCGGCCGGCGCGGAGGAACTGCTGAGCGCCGCCGCCCAGGACGACTCGGGACCGTACGACGCCGAATCCGCCGACCGGATACGGGAGTTGTGCGGCGGACTGCCACTGGCGCTGCGCATCGCGGGCTCCTCGCTGGGCCCGCGCTCACCGCGCCGGCTGGCCACGGACCTCGGGGCGTACGGCCCGGTCGCACCCGTCGAGCGCGCCCTGTGGCTGCGCTACACCGACCAGCCCGAAGGCACCCGCCGGCTGCTGCGCCGGCTGGCGCTGGCCGGACGGGCCTCGCTCGGCGCCGCCGCGGCCGCCGCCCTCCTCGCCACCGACCGCCAGGACGCCACCCGGCATCTCACCGCCCTCGCGGACGCGGGCCTGGCCGACCGGGTCCGCGGCGACCGCTACCGGCTGCACGACCTGGTCCGCGCCTTCGCCCAGGCCCGGCTGCTCGACGAGGAGGAGCAGACCGAGCTCACGGCCGCCCAGGAACGCCTGATCGTCAGCTACGCCGAGCTCGCCGACTCCGTCCTGCGACTGGTCGACGGCAACATGTCGACCCGCTCGGACCGGTTCACCCCGCACGGCTTCACCTCTCTCGACGAGGCCCTGCGCTGGCTGGACGACGAGTCGAGCTTCATCACCGCGACCCTGCGCCAGGCGGAGGGCGTGCACGAGACGGCCGTCCTGAGCCTGCTCGGCGCACTGTGCGACTACTGCCTGCTGCGCGGCGACCTCTACCGCCTCGGTGAGATCAGCGAGCTGGCCCAGTCGGTCGGCCAGGACCTGCTGGTGCGGTCCGTGCAGTGGCGCACCGGCATCGCGGCCCGGCAGCTCGGCGAGCTCGACAAGGCCCGTACCACCCTGGCCTCGGTCGTCGACCTCTACCTCCAGGCCCATCACGACGCGGGCGCGGCCCGAGCCCTGTGCTCCCTGGGCATCACCCTGCACCACCAGGGCAGCCTCACCGAGGCGGCGGCGAAGCTGCGGGAGGCGATGGACCTGCAGGCCGCACCCGAGCTGGCGACGGACCGCGCCTGGACCATGCACGCCCTGGCCGCGGTGGAACGGGACCGCGCCCGCCTCGGCGAGGCCCTGGACCTGCTGACCCGCTCGCTGGTGCTCCACCGCGAGGGCGGTTCCGTGCACGGCGAGGCCTGGGCCCACTTCCAGCTCGGCCAGCTCAACCTGCGCCGCGGCGACGTCCGCGCCGCGGAGGCCGACCTCAACCGCGCCCTCGGCCTGTACGGCCGCACCCACGACGAGCGCGGCGAGGCCTGGGCGCTGACCCAGCTGGCCCGGGCCCGCATGATCGCCGGCGATCCGTCGCCCGCGGTGGAGGGCCTGCGCGCGGCGGCGGCCCGGCACCGCGGCAACGAGGACGCCCGCGGCGAGGCCTGGACCGTGTACTACCTGGGCCTCGCCCTGGAGGAGACCGGTGACCTGGACGCCTCCGTGCGCGAACTGGAACGCTCGCGCTCCCTGTTCTCCCGGATGCGTGACGTCTACGGCCTGGCCTGTGCCCGCCATCACTCGGCGCGGGTCACCCGGGACCAGCGGGCCGCCCAGACCGGCTCCCTGCGCAACTCCGGTTTCGCCCGGCAGCTCCTCGTCGACGCCCGCGCCGACTTCCAGCGCATCGGCGTCTCCCACGGCGAGGCGTGGACCTGCCTGGAGCTCGCGATCATCGAGGCGGGCAACGAACGCACCCAGCAAGCCCTGGCCCTGTGCGACGAGGCGGCGGGCCTGTTCTCCTCCTACGGCGACCGCCGCGGCGAGGACTGGGCCCGCTTCCTGCGCTGCACCCTCCTGCCGTACGGCGCACCGGGCGGCGTGGAGGTCGGCACGGCCGTGGCCCAGGAGGAGCTGGCCCAGCTGTCCCGCACCGCCCACCCCCTGCGGGACGCCAAGCTGTCCGAGTCCCTCGCCGCCTACGCCGTCCTCCTGGAACGCGGCATACGCCTGGAGACGGGCTGGCAGGCCTGGCGCCTCGGGCTGGTGCCGGGCCGGCACGAGCGGGAGGTGATGGGGGTGGCGGTGAACCCGCCGGACGGCGCCCGCTAGGCAGGGCGGGGGTGCGGGCTCAGGAACGGGACCGTGCCCTCTCCTGAGCCCGAGCACCCGGCCGGGTCTCTCAGCCCTTGGCCGGGGAGGCCTTGCCCGTCGAGCCCGTCGAGCCCGTCGAGCCCGTCGAGCCGGCCGCGGGGGACGCGGAGGAGGTCTCCTCGCCGCCCGGGGCCTCCTCGAAGTCGACCTTGCCCATGTGCTTGTTCATCGACTTCATCAGGGCCCACACCGCCACCGCCATGGCCGCGAACACGATGAAGCCGAGGACACCGGGGGTGACCTTGTTCTCGTCGACCTCCTTGGCGAGGGGGACGAGATGCGTCATTGCCAGGCTCACGCTTGCGCTCATGTCAGGCATTGTCCCGGACGCCCGCAAAGAGGTCGTCCTCGGGGATGGACGTATCGACGAGAGCCTTCGCGAGCTCGTACTCCTCGGTCGGCCAGACCTCCTTCTGGATCTCCATCGGCACCCGGAACCAGCCGCCGTCGGGATCGATCTGCGTGGCGTGGGCGATCAGCGCCTTGTCCCGGATCTCGAAGAACTCGGCGCACGGGATGTGCGTGGTGAGCGTGCGCTCCTTCACCGCGAACTCCTCCCAGCGCTTGAGCCACTCCCCGTAGGGCGACTCCAGGCCGCGGTCGAGCATCGCCTGGTGCAGCGCCTCGGTGCGGGGACGGTTGAAGCCCTGGTTGTAGTACATCTTCAGCGGCCGGTACGCGGGCCCGAACTCGTCCTCGGGGTACTTCTCGGCGTCGTCCGCGCCCTCGAACGCCACCATCGAGATCTTGTGGGTCATGATGTGGTCGGGGTGCGGATAGCCGCCGTTCTCGTCGTAGGTGGTGATCACCTGGGGGCGGAAGGAGCGGATCTGCCTCACGAGCTCGCCGGCCGCCTTGTCGACGTCCTCGAGGGCGAAGCAGCCCTCGGGCAGCGGCGGCAGCGGGTCGCCCTCGGGCAGGCCGGAGTCGACGAAGCCGAGCCACTCCTGCTTGATGCCGAGGATCTCGCGGGCCTCGTCCATCTCCTTCTTGCGTACCTCGTGGATGTGCTCCTCGATGTACTTGTCGCCCTGCAGCTTGGGATTGAGGATGGAGCCACGCTCCCCGCCCGTGCAGGTCACCACCAGCACGTCCACCCCCTCGGACACATACTTGGCCATGGTGGCCGCGCCCTTGCTCGACTCGTCGTCGGGGTGCGCGTGCACGGCCATCAGTCGCAGCTGGTCAGTCAAGACTCAATCCTCGGTAAGTCGGCGCCCATGTGAGCCGGCGCGATCGCAGGCTTCTATAGTGACCGAATCGGGGAGCGAATAATTCCAGGGCCCTTGGCCCGCCGAGAGGACGATCATGAGTACGGCGAGCACCCGAGTGCCCGAGGGCCGCTACGGCCGTACCTCGGACGAACGGGCCGACCGCACCCTGAAGATCGTGGGCGCCGTGCTCGGCGGGGTCCTGCTCGTGATCGTCGGTTTCTTCGCCTACCACTATGTCGGCCAGAACAAGATCAGCGCCGAGGTGATCACCTTCAAGGCGACCTCGGACGACGCGGTCGAGGTGCACCTGGAGGTCCGCAAGGACGCGGGTGCGAGCGGCTACTGCACGGTGCGCTCCCAGTCGGCCGACGGCGCCGAGGTGGGCCGCGCGGACTTCCGCTTCTCCGGGTCGGACACCCGGATCGACAGGGTGGTCACGCTCCGCACGACAGCCAAGGGCACCACGGCCGAGCTCCTGGGCTGTCACGCCGACTGAGGCACCCCCTGTCCTCCGCATTACGTACACGCTGACCTGCGTTGACGTAATTCTGGTGGCTTATGTCCTCCCCCTTTGCCCGCGGAATTGTTAGGCTCGTGGTTTCGCCCATCCCCTGAGGAACATGCTTGAGGGTAGGGCGATGCTTTGTATTCCCAGTACCGACGAGGAGCACCTGTGACCCAGACCAGCGAGTCCGTCACCTGGCTTACCCAGGAGGCGTACAACAAGCTCAAGGAAGAGCTTGAGCACCTTACTGGTCCTGCGCGCACGGAGATCGCCGCCAAGATCGCGGCCGCGCGCGAGGAGGGCGACCTGCGCGAGAACGGCGGGTACCACGCGGCCAAGGAGGAGCAGGGCAAGCAGGAGCTCCGCGTGCGCCAGCTGACCCAGCTCCTTGAGAACGCCAAGGTCGGCGAGGCTCCGGCCTCCGCGGACGGTGCCGTGGCGCCCGGCATGGTCGTGACGATCGCCTTCGACGGTGACGAGGACGACACCATGACGTTCCTCCTCGCCTCGCGCGAGTACGCGAGCTCCGACATCGAGACCTACTCGCCGCAGTCCCCGCTGGGCACCGGCGTGATCGGTCACAAGGTCGGCGAGGACGCGGAGTACGAACTGCCGAACGGCAAGAAGGCCTCCGTGCGCATCCTCAAGGCCGAGCCCTACAGCGGCTGAGCCACCTCCTTCTCCTGACGAGCCCCTGGCGCCCGAGCGGCCGGGGGCTTCGCCATGTCCGGGTACGAGATCCGGCGGTCAGGCCGTCGCCGAGCGGTACTTGCGCACCGCCAGCGTGCGGAAGATCAGGACGATCAACACCGAGTAGATCAGCGAGGCCCAGACCGGATGCTGCATGGGCCAGGCGTCGGAGGGTGACTGTCCGGGGTTGGCGAACAGCACCCGGCAGGCCTGGACGGTCGCGCTGAAGGGGTTCCACTCGGCGATGTGCCGCAGCCAGGGCGTCATGTTGCTGGTGTCGACGAACGCGTTGGATATGAAGGTCACCGGGAAGAGCCAGATCAGCCCGCCGGAGGTGGCCGCCTCCGGGGTGCGGACGCTCAGGCCTATCAGGGCGCCGATCCAGGTGAACGCATAGCCGAGCAGAAGCAGCAGACCGAAGGCGGCCAGGACCCGTCCGGCGTTGGTGGAGCCGTCGGAGCCGGGGCGCCAGCCCACCAGGAGCGCGACGACCGCCAGGACGAGCAGGGTGAGCGCGGTCTGCACGAGGTCGGCGAGGGTCCGCCCGGTGAGAACCGCACCGCGCGCCATGGGCAGGGAGCGGAAGCGGTCTATCAGGCCCTTGTGCATGTCGTCGGCGATCCCGGCGCCGGCCCCCGCGGTGGCGAAGGTCACGGTCTGCGCGAAGATCCCCGCCATCAGGAAGTTCTTGTAGTCGGTGGCGCTGGTGCTGCCGCCGATCCGCATGGACCCCCCGAAGACATAGGTGAACAGCACCACGAACATAATGGGCTGAATTAGACCAAAAATAACCATTTCCGGAATCCGTGACATCCGGATCAAGTTGCGTTTTGCAACGACCAGGGAGTCTCGGACGGACTGACCCATGGGGTGGGTGGGGGCCGCCCCCCGCACGGTGCCGGTGACGGCGGTCATACTGTGGCCTCCTCGTCCTTCTGCCTGCCCTTGCTCCTGTCCTGGCCCTGCTCGTCGCCGTTCCCCTCGGCCTTCATCTCGGCGACGTGTCCGGTCAGGGACAGGAAGACGTCGTCGAGGGTCGGGCGGCGCAGACCTATGTCGTCCATCTCTATGCCGCGGCCGTCCAGTTCTCGGATGACCTCGGCGAGGAGCTTCGCGCCGCCGGTGACGGGCACGGTGAGGCAGCGGGTGTGCTCCTCGACGGTGGTCTCGCCCTTGCCGAAGCCGGCGAGCACCTCGCGGGCGAGGGGGATCTGCTCGCGTTCGTGGACCACGACCTCGATGCGCTCGCCGCCGGTGCGGGCCTTGAGCTGGTCGGAGGTGCCGCGGGCGATGACCTTGCCGTGGTCGACGACCGCGATGTCATGGGCGAGGTGGTCGGCCTCCTCCAGATACTGGGTGGTGAGCAGCAGTGTCGTACCGCCGGAGACGAGGCGCTTGATCACGTCCCACAGGAGTTGGCGGTTGCGGGGGTCGAGGCCGGTCGTCGGCTCGTCCATGAACATGACCGGTGGGGAGACCACCAGCGCCGCGGCCAGGTCGAGCCGGCGGCGCATGCCTCCGGAGTAGGTCTTGGCCGTGCGGTCGGCGGCCTCGGTGAGGTCGAACTGCTCCAGCAGCTCCTCGGCGCGGGCCTTCGCGGCCCTCGCCCTCATCTGGTAGAGCTGTCCGACCATCTGGAGGTTCTCGCGGCCGGTGAGGTATTCGTCGACCGCCGCGAACTGGCCGGACAGGCCGATCGAGCGGCGCACCTCGTTGGGGTGCTTGAGCACGTCGAGGCCGGCGACCTCCAGCCGCCCGCTGTCGGGGCGCAGGAGGGTGGTCAGGCAGCGGACCGCGGTGGTCTTGCCCGCGCCGTTCGGCCCGAGCAGGCCGAGGACGGTGCCCTCCGGGACGTCCAGGTCGACGCCGTCCAGAGCCCTTACGTCACCGAAGGTCTTGACCAGGCCTTCGGCATAGATGGCGCCTGGCATAAAAGTTCTCCACGTCTTCGGGGATTCCTTCGAAAAGCCGGGGTTTGCGCTGTTCGGACGCCCGACGGGCGACCGCCCATCCACCATAACGCGATGTATCGCGACTCACAATGGAGTTCGCTCGTGTGAGTGAGCGAATAGCCTCCGACCTGCACGTTCACCGGTTTCCCGGCGGCCGTGGCGGGTCAGACGACGACCGTGTACCCCGCGTCGCGCAGAGCCTGGCCGACCTCGGCGCAGTGCGCCGGCCCCTTCGTCTCCAGGTGCAGCTCGACCTCCGCCTCGGTCAGCCCGAGCCTCGGATCGGTCCGCACATGGCTCACGTCCAGAACGTTAGCGTCGACCACTGACAACACCCCCAGCAGCGTCGCGAGCGCGCCCGGCCGGTCCGTCAGCCGCACGCTGACCGCCAGGTAGCGGCCCTGCGCGGCCATGCCGTGCCGCAGCACGCGCTGCATCAGCACCGGGTCGACGTTGCCCCCGGACACCACCGCGACCACCGGGCCCGCGAACGCGCCGGGCTCGCTCAGCAGCGCCGCGACCGGACTCGCCCCCGCCGGTTCGACGACCAGCTTGGCCCGCTCCAGGCAGAGCAGCAGCGCGGCGGACAACTCGCCCTCCGACACCGTGCGCACCTCGTCCACCAGCGCGCCGACGATCCCGAACGGCACGTCACCGGGCCGGCCGACCTTGATCCCGTCGGCCATCGTCGCCGGCGCCTCGATCGACACCGGCCGCCCGGCCGCCAGCGAGGGCGGATACGCCGCCGCCCCCTCCGCCTGCACACCCACGATCCGCACGTCCGGCCGCAGCGACTTCACCGCGACCGCGATTCCCGCCGCGAGCCCCCCGCCGCCCATCCCGACGACGACCGTGCCCACCTCCGGACACTGCTCCAGGATCTCCAGGCCGACCGTGCCCTGGCCCGCGATCACATCGGCGTGGTCGAAGGGATGGATGAACACCGCGCCCGTCCGCTCCGCGTACTCCTGCGCGGCGGCCAGCGTCTCGTCGACCACCTGACCGTGCAGGCGCACCTCCGCGCCGTACTCCCGGGTCGCGCTGATCTTGGGCAGCGGGGCGCCCTTGGGCATGAACACCGTGGAGCGCACGCCCAGCAGCGACGACGCCAGCGCCACGCCCTGCGCGTGGTTGCCGGCGCTCGCCGCGACCACCCCGGCGGCCCGCTCCTCCGGCAGCAGCCCCGCGATCCGCACATACGCGCCGCGCAGCTTGAAGGATCCGGTCCGCTGGAGGTTCTCGCACTTGAGGTGCACCGGCGCCCCGACGAGCTGGGACAGATGCCTGCTGCCCTCCATCGCCGTCATGCGCGCCACCCCCGAAAGCATCTTCTGGGCGCCGCGCACATCGTCGAGGGTGACGGGCCGAAAGGAGTCAGCCGTGCCATAGCTCATGACATCAGCATCGCAGTTCACAGGCGGGAACGGCCGCTGTGACCAACCACCGAGACTGGTTTGCGCAGCCCCGGTACGACCCGGCTTCCGGCCGCGTACTCTGTCCCCCATTCCTGCCAGCACCCCCTTCATGAAGTGAGCCCCCGGCCATGCCCACAACACCAGAAATGTCGATGGACATGACGACCGTCGGTGACACCGGTCTTCTCGACACGCTGCAGCACGAGGTCGCGGTCTTCGCACGCCGGGCCGAACAGACCCGCCTGGGCGGCGTCGGCCAGGTGCGCAACTCCATGGACCGCGCCGCGTACCTGCTGCTCAACCGTCTCGACAAAGAAGGCCCGATGGGCGTCAAGGCGCTCGCGGCGAGCATGGGGATCGACTCGTCGACCGTCACCCGGCAGGTGGCTCCCCTCGTCGACACCGGCCTGGTCAAGCGGACCTCGCACCCCGAGGACGGGCGGGCCGTGGTGCTCCAGCTGTCCCCGCGCGGGCAGTCGCGACTGGAGGAAGTACGGTCCTCCCGGCGGCAGTTGATGGCCGAGCTGACCGAGGACTGGGCCCCGGAGGAGCGGGAGGCGTTCTGCTCCCTGCTCACCCGCTTCAACGTCGCCCTGTCCTCCCGGATGGCCGTCCAGGGCGTACCGGGCGCGGAGCCGGCACCGGCCGCTTCCTGAGGCCCCGGGCACGCACGCGTGCAGGGCGGTTTCCCGCCGGGGTGCGTGGTTCTCGTACGCGATATGCATACGGCGCGTGCGCGGCTCTTGACCGAAAGCCCACCCCTGGCCTCATATGAGACCGGGTCCCTCCGCGCCGTACGTGGTGCCGCACCCGTACTCCGCCGGGATCCGTTTCCAGGGGGTCGCCGGCAGGCGGGAGGCTCGGGGTGCGAGCGAGGCGTACGGTCCAGGAAGCGCGCCGGGTCCGGGAGTTCGAGGCGTTCCTGGCCGGGGCGGGCGGACGGCTGCTGCGGACCGCCACCCTGCTCACCGCGGAGACGGCGGAGGAGAACCCCCGCGCGCGGCGCCTGCTGACCCACGCCCTCGCGCACACGTACGCGTGCTGGGACCGGCTGCGCGGCGAGGATCCGTACAACCACGCGCGGGAGTGCCTGGCCGTCCGCTTCGCGCGCGGTGCATGGCACCGGTACCTCGTGCTGCCGTTCGGTCCGGCCCGCGCGCGGCCCGCCGGCCCACTGGCCGTGCTCTCCCCTCAGCACCGGCTCGTCCTGGTCCTCCGGCTGCACGAGGGGGTCGCCGAGGAGCAGGTGGCGGCGCTGCTCGGGCTGCCCGCGGAACGGGTCCACCTGATCTGCGACCGGGCCACCGCGGCCCTGCTGCATCCGCCGCGCGGACCGGCTCCCGCGCGCGTGAGCGCGAAGACGGCCACCCCGTCGTGAACCGGCCCGAACGGGAGGCCGCCGTACGGCAGATGATGGAGCGGACCGCACCGGAGGTCCCGGCCGATCTCCCCGCGGACGTGTTCCGGCTGGGCAGCCGCATGCTGCGGCGCCGGACGATCGCCCTGTGGCTGCTGTGGCTGCTGCTGTTCGCGGCGACCGTGGCCTTCGTGGTCTGGGCCGTCACGGCCCGCCCCTGGGTGGAGCCGCCCTCGGAGACGACTCCACCGGTCAGCGGCTGGTGACCACCTCGCGGGATGCCTCGCGGGATGCCTCGCCGGGGGCGAGGCTTCGCGGGGCTAGCCCAGGGCCTGCTGCAGGTCCTCGAGCAGGTCCTCGACGTTCTCGATGCCCACGGAGAGCCGGACCAGGTCGGCGGGCACCTCCAGGGCCGAGCCCGCCACCGAGGCGTGCGTCATACGGCCCGGGTGCTCGATGAGGGACTCGACGCCGCCCAGGGACTCGCCGAGCGTGAACACCTTGGCGCGGTTGCAGACCTCGACGGCCGCCTCCTCGCCGCCGGTGACACGGAAGGAGATCATGCCTCCGAAGGACCGCATCTGCTTGGCCGCGACCTCGTGACCGGGGTGCTCGGGCAGGCCCGGGTAGAGCACCTGCGTCACGCGCGCGTGGCGGGTCAGCATGTCGGCGACCTTGGTGGCGTTCTCGCTGTGCCGGTCCATGCGCACCGACAGCGTCTTGGTGCCGCGCAGCACCAGCCAGGAGTCGAAGGGCCCGGCGACCGCGCCCATCGCGTTCTGGTGGAACGCCAGCTCCTCGCCGAGCGTCTCGTCGGCGGTGATCAGCGCGCCGCCGACGACGTCGGAGTGGCCGCCCATGTACTTGGTCAGGGAGTGCACCACGACGTCCGCGCCGAGCGACAGCGGCTGCTGCAGGTACGGCGTGGCGAAGGTGTTGTCGACGACGAGCCTCGCGCCCGCGTCCCGGGCGATCTGGGCGACGGCCGCGATGTCGGTGATGCCGAGCAGCGGGTTGGAGGGGGTCTCCACCCACACGGCCTTGGTCTTCGGGGTGATCGCGGCCCGTACGGAGGAGGGGTCGCTGGTGTCGGCGACCGACCACTCCACGCCCCAGCGGGCGACGACCTTGGCGAAGAGACGGAAGGTGCCGCCGTACGCGTCGTTGGGGATGACCACGTGGTCGCCGGGGCTGAGCAGCGTACGCAACAGGCAGTCCTCGGCCGCCAGTCCGGAAGCGAACGCAAGTCCTCGGCGGCCGCCCTCGAGGGCCGCGAGGTTCTCCTCCAGGGCGGTGCGGGTCGGGTTGGCGCTGCGGCTGTACTCGTAGCCGCCGCGCAGGCCGCCGACGCCGTCCTGCTTGTAGGTCGAGACCTGGTAGATCGGCGGGACGACCGCGCCGGTGAGGGGATCGGCGGTGTTGCCCGCGTGGATCGCGAGGGTCTCGAAGTGCTGACTGATGTGCCTGTCGCTCATGGGCATCGAGCGTAGTGCGCTCGCGGGGCTGCTGCCGGACAGCCGCCCGGCGGATGGGCCGCGTTCCCGACGCCGAGGACGGGTGAACCGGGGGTGGACAAGGGTGGACCCCGACCGGAAGAGACGTTTTTCCACAGGCTCCGGGGCCGGGGTTGGCCAATTGTCGGCGGCGTCTGGTTCGCTTGAGACATGGAAATTCTCTGGGTCCTGATGGCTCTGATCATGATCAGCTTCGTGCTGCTGCCGTTCCTGCGGCGCCGGCGCGGCATGATCGAGCAGGTCCCGGCGGGCCACCCGGACGCCGCGGACCCGGCCGACTACGGCTTCGTGCGCACGGAGGAGCTGGACATCCGTATGCCCGGCCCCGACCAGGACCTGCTGGACGTCCTGGACGTGGTACAGCACACCCAGGACTACCGGGCGGCGCAGCAGCTGCTGGCCGGCACGGAGATCGAGGGCGAGCTGCGCTGGCAGCGGGTGCAGGCCTTCGCGGGCGCGGCCGCGCTGGAGCTGAAGCAGCGGCCGGGCGGGGTCGGCGAGGCGCCGGGCGGGCAGTGGCTGCGCGTGTGGCGGGCGGAGGCGCCCAAGGACGCGGGCGGCGCCGCGGTGCACGCCGAGTTCCTGGTCCAGCAGGCCTGGCGGACGTCCACGCCGGGCACGGACGACTTCCGGATCATCATGGAGGAGGCGAAGGACGCCTGCGGCCAGGCGGCGCTGCTCTCCCCCGGTGACCCGGTGCCGTACATCGTCGAGCTGTCGGTCGCGCGCGGTCTGCACTACTCGCAGTCCGAGTTCGAGCAGCTGTGGCTGAAGATCCTGGACCGCGCCCCCGCGCACATGGGCGCGCACCTGGCGGCCCTGCACTACTGGTGCGAGAAGTGGCACGGCTCGCGCGAGCTGGCGACCTCGTTCACGGAGGCGGCCGCGGCCCGCGCGCCCCAGGGTTCGCTGCTCGCCGCGATGCCGCTGTTCGGTGTCTTCGAGCATCTCCCCGAGGTCAACCTGGTCAGCAGCTTCTACCAGAGCGAGGTCGTGACGAAGGCGATCCACGGCGCCCTGTTCACGGTGCACGCGGCCCGCCCCGACGACCCGATGCTGGCGCACGTCCGCCATCTGCTGATCTTCTTCCTCGTCCGCAGCGAGCGCTGGGCCGAGGCCATGAACCAGCTGATACACGTCGACGGCCATGTCGGCGCCCTCCCCTGGACCCTCTCCCCGGACCCGGCCGGCGAGTTCGCGGTCTACCGGGCACTGGCGGTGGCGGGCTACGAGGCGAACGGGGGCAGCCCGGCGACGCTCCCCCACTGACCGGGGGGACGGGACGGGGGGGGGACGGAATGAGGGGGGGACGGAATGAGGGCGGGGCGTGTGCGGCTGTGGGGTTGGGGGTGTGCGGCCGGAATGCGGGACGCCACCGAGGCGTTCGCCGGACTGCCGCCCACAGAAAGCTCGGCGCGCCCGGCCCCGGGCGCCGCAAGCGGTTCGGCGCCATCCGGAGACGAAGGAGCCCGCGTCATGCTGTTCGGCCGTACGCCCGTCCTGCCCACCGCCGAGCAGGCGCTGGAGGGCCGCCCGCAACCGATCTTCACGGTGCCCGACCGCCACACCGTCCTCGGCACCCCGCTGCTCGGCCCCTATCCCGAGGGTCACGAGGTCGCCGACTTCGGCCTGGGCTGCTTCTGGGGAGCCGAGCGCATGTTCTGGCAACTCCCGGCCGGCGTGTGGACGACCCTGGTCGGCTACCAGGGCGGCCACACCGAGCACCCCACCTACGAGGAGGTCTGCTCCGGCCTGACCGGCCACACGGAGGTCGTCCGCGTGGTCTTCGACCCCGCCGTCGTCTCCTACGAGCGCCTCCTGAAGACGTTCTGGGAGTCCCACGACCCCACCCAGGGCTTCCGCCAGGGCAACGACGTCGGCACCCAGTACCGCTCCGCGATCTACACCCACACCCCGGAACACACCACCACGGCGGAGACCTCCCGCACCGCGTACCAACAGGTCCTGACGGCCTCCGGCCACGGCACGATCACCACGGAGATCCTTCCGTCGGAGGACCGCACCTTCTATCCGGCGGAGGCTTACCACCAGCAGTACCTCTACAAGAATCCGGCGGGGTACTGCGGGGTCGGCGGGACGGGTGTGTCCTGCCCGATCGGGGTGGTCAGGGCGGATGGCTGAGCCCTTGTCGCCGGAAGTCACGGCGACGCTGCGGGCGCTGCTGGCCGGCTCGGATCCGGTGAGCAGCGCCCTGCTGGCCCAGATTCCCCACACGCGGGTGGTGGGCCGGTGCGGTTGCGGCTGTGCGACGGTCGACCTGCGCGTGGACCGCACGGCGGCGGCTCCGGCGCCGTCGCACGACAATCCGGCCGTGGACGCCGGGTACACCACCCCGCGGGCAGCGGGTGTCATGGTCTGTACCGAGGACGGCTATCTCTCGCTCCTGGAGATCTACTCGGTCTCCGACGAGCCGATCACGAACTGGCCGGAACCCCGCTTCATCGAGCGATGAGCAAGTGACGGCGCGCGCCGGCAGTCTCTCTGGGCCGCCACAGCCCAGGGAGGGACTGACGGACAGTGATCCGGCACCAGCGGCCACGGACAAGTAGCCGATGTGAGCCGGGTGTCCGACGAGGGCTGCTGCCGTGGCGCCGACAACTCGCACGGTGCCCGCCACCCACAACCACCAACGCCAGTCGAAAATCAATGGTTGCCTGAACTGGCCGGCCCCACGCTGTACGCCATGGAAGAACCGCACGCGGGATCCGTGCGGCCTACGCGGAATCCACCATCACCGTCTACCCGGCATACTCCCCGGAGATCGGCCTGCCCGCCGCCCACGAGGGCCGCTTCCGCGACGGGTGGAAGCGGGACAGGATGACGTGGATGATCATGCCGCGTTCATAGACCTCAACGGGCGCATGAGCAGATGGCTGGCCAGGGCTGGCGCCCGTTAGGGACGTCGACCGCTCGCCGACAAGCAACGAGGTTAGCGTTCGGCACCATGTGCTCGTGGATCTAGGAGGATGCCCTGCACCATCACACGGCAGTACTATGGGCGGCTGGTGGCCATGGCCGGGGAGGCGGACTCTCTGAGTTCCGTTGAGTGCCTTGACGAACTGCTGATGGACTGACTCAGTCCCGTCAAAGCTCCTCTCGCCCGTGAGCGGCTCCCTGACGGCGAAGAGCCGGCGGCTACCGAGGACCCCACAGGACCGCTGTCCCGCATGAGGCTCCGGTCACTGCGCTGTCAGTCGAACGCCACGACCAAGCGGACCCCGTCGTCACCGAATCGGCCGGCCAGAGCCTTCATCACAGCGAAGACGTGCGGCCAGTGAGTCTCCGAACCCAAGACAGCGCCCGCGGTCAGTGGTTCGTAAACGCAGACCAGATCGTCGGTGGTCCACTCAACACGTTCTGAAGCTTTGCGACAGTCCAGAGGCGGCACGCCCACCAGGGACAAGAACTCCGACGGCCACTGATGGGATACCGGCTGGCGATGCAGTGTCGACGGCAGTGACTTTTTGTACCAAGTCACGCGGCCGACGAAGTGCTCTGGCCCGGTCGCAGGGTCGAGGGAGGTGAGCTCCCCCCAACTGACCCAACTCGCACAGTCCATCTCGCCCCGCTCGATCCACGAGCCCAACTGCGAGCGCATACCGCTCGACAGGTCAGCGGGAAGACCACGAGCGGGTGCAAGCGGCGGGAAGCCTGCGTAGTTGCGCACTCCGAAGAGAAGGCCAAAGGCCGTGTAGTCGGTCTCGTCATACAGCGGCCAGAGATCCATGGCAGTCACCCACGGCTCGCCGTCATAGTCTTCGGTGCCAGCGTAGGTATGACGAAACTCGATCCCGCCGTAGATGTCCGTGCCCATGACAGCGCACCCTAACGGTCCTGGCCTGCACGAGGCACATCACTATTGAAGGTCAGCGACAGAGCCGGTCAGTGATGCGCAGACTGCCGCGTCCCCCGGCCTTCGTGTCGGTTCCAGTCAAAGGTCTGTGAACGCGCATTGACATGAGTCATCAAGCCGCGTTGACAGACCACTGCGCGTCGGCTGGGGAAAGGGGAGCCGCTGCGGCTCTCAGAGGCCGGCTGGGTGGCTGGAAAGCCAGTCTGTGTGTTGGTCACGCACACGGTCACGCTCTGCAGGCGTGGCAAGGATGACGTCTGCGCCGCCGTCGTAGGGATGGTAGATGCGCTGCAGTTCCGTGTCGGCAACGAAGACTTCGACGACCGCCTCGTCCGCGACGGCTCGCAACAGCCCGTCGAGGCAGCCACGGTTCCACCGATGGCGGTCGGCGTACAGACGTGTATGGGTGTGGAACGCCGGGTCGGGGTCGTCCTTATCCGGCTCTGTCCACCAGCGGATGCCGTTGGGGTGCAGTATCTGTCGTGGTGTTGGGTAGCCCGCGGGCCCGGCCGGTGTGTTCGACCAGTCCATGGTCACCACGAACACGTCCGTGCCCGCGAACACGCAGGCCGGACGAAGCGGACGCCGAGGGTGGGCGGCCAGTGCGTGCACGGGGAAGCGTGAGCGAATGAACGCGCGGGGGACAAAGGAACGGCTGTTGTAGACCGCGACCGACGTGGCTCTGGTGTGTGCGTACGTGCCTGCCACAGCCAGAAGGCCGCGTTGTTCGGCGTGGACTACCAGGAACGGGTGTCCGACTCCGAAGAAGGCCCAGTCGTCGGTGGGATGTTCGTCGGAGGCTGCCATGCCCGGATCCTCTCAACTGCCTGGCTCCGCGCGGTAGCCGCGTCTCTGACGGTACCGACTCAGCGCACTTCTGGGAGGATGCCGTGTGATCCATTACCTGCGGTTCTTCTTCGAGGCCGGCGTAGACATTCCGTTGTGGCCGGAGGACATGGGCAGCCCGTACGGGTATCCCTGCGAGCCGGAGCGGCTGCCCGTCAGCCCGGCTACCCGGGCCGAGCTGGCGAGGTTGTCCAGGTCGTATCAGTCGTCGATTGACTGGGACTATCCGCCGAATCCGTCGCCGTGGTCCGATGGGGAATGGCAGGTTTTCAAGGAGCACGCGCACACCGCCTTGGAGGCTCTGCGCCGCGAGTTGGGTGCGGGCTGGGTGGTTCGGGACGAAAGCCTGCTTTGAAGGCGGCAGGATCTCCGCGCAAGCGGCACAGAGTCGGCGTCGCTCCAAGGAAGGAGCGCCGTACAGGTGAAGAGGGCTGCGAGAGAGCTACGAGCAAAGCTTCCGGCCTGTTGGGCTTGCCAGAGGGACCGCAGTGGGGACCGCTCACTGCGCTGCCTCGCGGGGCTCGGGACGCGTGGGGAGGTCCTTGGGCCGGCCAGGTCCCGACCGCTGAGTGACCGGGCGGGGACGGTGGTGTCCGTTCCCGTGCGCCGGTTCGTCCTGCCAGTCGTCCGGCGGTGCCATGAGGACACGCAGCGACCGTTCGTCGAGCCACTCCAGTCCCAGTACCTGACGGCCGAAAGGCCCTGGAGCGTGAGGGCTCTCTGTGGGGTCAGTCGAACGCCACGACGAGGCGGACGCCGTCATCACCGAAGCGGCCTGCCAGAGCCTTCATCACGGCCAAGACATGGGGCCAGTGAGTCTCAGGGCCCAGAACAGCTCCGACGGTCAACGGTTCGTACACGCACATCACTTCGGCAGTGTTCCATTCCACGCGTCCCCGTGTGCTGTGCAGGTCCGGGGGCGGCGTGCCCACTGCGGCCAGGGCTTCCGACGGCCATGGATCGGGCACGAGCTGTTGGTGCAGGATCGAGGGCAGCGATTTCGTGTGCCAGGTCAGCCGGCCGATGAAGTGATCCGGCGTGGTCGCGGGATCCAGTGAAGCAAGCTCCGCCCAACTGACCCAGCTCGCGCCGTGCAGGTCTCCCGCCGCGACCCAGAGCTCGAGCTGCGAGCGCATTCCTCTCGACAGATCGACGGGAAGACCGCGGTCTGGTGCGAGCGGTTGAAAGCCCGCGTAGTTGCGCACTCCGAAAAGACAGCCGAAGGCCGCGTAGTCGGTCTGGTCGTACAGCGGCCAAAGGTCCATGGCGGCCACCCATGGCTCACCGTCGTAGTAGTCGGTGTCGGCGCCGGGGTGACGAAACTCGATGCCGCCATGGATGCCCGTACTCACGAAGCGGCACCGTAACAGCGCCGGACTGGACAGGCACCCGCATTTGTCGGCTGATCAGCAACGGAGACGGGCCGTGTCCCCATAGATGCGCAGGATGCAGTCTGTGAAGAGGCCCAAGGGCGGGCTCCCGTCCGAAGGGTGCAGGGTCAGCCCCAGATCCATCAAAGGCCGGAGGGCCTTCGCGTGCCGGCTCCCGTCAGGGTCGGGGCCCTGTACTGCCGCCCACGCCTCGAACAGCGGACTGACGGGCTCCCAGCCCGGCCCAGGCGAGAAGTGGCACAAGAATGTCGGCTGATCGATGCCGTACGCGCGGAGTTGACCAATCCGTACCTCTCCCTGCATGAGCCACCACATCCTGGTCACCCTGGGCCCCTCCCCAGATGGGCCAGTAGTTCGTCGTCGGCGGGGTATGGCTGTTCCTGCGGGAGGAGTTGGGCAGCGGAGTCCGGATCGCCCCGACCGACGAGCGCACGGATTTCGCGGGCTAGCGGGGTCACGTCACTGATGGACACGATCCACTCGTCCGCGTAACGCGACGATGCCTCGCCCGACAGCCCCAGTTGCAGCGAACGGTGAGGCAAGGGACGTAGGTTCAGGTCACGTTCGGGATCCCACTGGACGCGGGACGGTGCCCGCTTGAGGTCACGCTGCCAGGTGCTGCGGTCGGGATGCAGCCCGCGGACGTAACTCGACAGGCAGGAGTGACGCAGTGCCCAGTCGAAGCCACCGCGATCGATCTCGATGGCAAGAACGGTCTCCTGTCCGGCGCTCGTGCCCCAGTTGGAGCGGTACATCATCCACAGGAAGCTGGGTTTGATCCACGTCATGCGGTCAGGCTTCCAGGCGGCGGGAAAGCGGCCGTCGCGGATGGCGGGCATTCCGATTTCAGGGGAGTACGCCTGGTAGACGGTGATCGTGGCTGCCGTGTGGAGCGCACGGATCCTGCGGTGCGGTTCTTCCATGGCGTACAGCGTGGGCTCGGCCGGCTCAGGTGGCCAGCGGTTTTCGACCGTTGCCCGACGCGACGGAGCACGCCGGCGCGGCGGTACGCATTCGCCCGAGCGGCCGAGCAGCGTCCGTCTCATGGAGCGCCATCCCAGCGATGCCCGGTCGTGGCGGGTACCGGTGGGGCAGGGCGAGCCCTGACTCACCTGGTCTGCCGCGAGGCCCGTCGCAAGGCGTCCGACACGGTGAGGAACAGAACGGCGTCCGGTACGTCGGAGACAGGCACCCGGACCGGTTTGCGCTCACCGGTCACGACCACGCAGATGGTCGACCCCATCAGCTCGACCTCGCTGATCCTCTTCCAGTCCGTGACAGTGCCCCCGTGCTCGAGCCCGGCCAGGCCCACCGTGAACGGTCCGAACGCCACCCGCTCGCCGGTCTGCAACAACTCGCCGAGTTGGGCCATTCGGGCCGTGGCGTCCTCTTCGGCGATCCGGTTCTGGATCGCGACCCAGCCGTTCGCGATCAGGGCGCCGATTTCCTGCGCGTCGGGCGTGTCACCCGACACCGTGAAGTTGCCGGCCGGCGTCTGGACGTCCACGGAATGCGTGGTGGACATGGTGACCCCGTTGCGTACGAGGTCCGTCGCGTGTCGCTGACATCCGGTGATCTCGTCCCAGGCCCCGGCGATCGGGGACTGCGCACCGTACTGGTACACGACACCGTGCTCGAAGACGGCGCACCATGCCACCGGTCTGAACCATGCGACCAGGGGGACGGCGATCGCCCCGAGGAAGGTGCACCCGCCGAGAATGATGAAGAGGATCGCGTTCGTCCACTCGCTCTCACCGCTGATGACGAAGATCATCATCACGCACAGCGCGGTGACCAGGAGCAGCATGAACGAGCCCCACCAGGACACCGAACTGGTCCGTGAGCGAAACGCGTACAGACCGGCGCCCAACTGTCGCTCCGCCGCCGCCCCCGGCACGGTCGCCGGGATCTCGTCCCATAGGTTTCGGGCCGTCATCGCCACTCCCATCGCACGCCGTTGCACCCCAACAGGCCTATGAACAAGCCGAGTTGACGGTCCGAAATATTGTCGAGATGCTACGACGTCTGGCTGGAAAGCGGTAGACGGCTGTCGTCCTCCTGGCGTTGACGGTCCCCGGCCGTGAACGGTTGTGGACGAGGCTGGACATGGATCATCAAGCCGCGTTCACAGACCCCGACCAACACTGCGGCGGGGCCCGAGTGGGGCTACTGCACCTCGATGCCGAAATCCTGAACGAGTTCCTCCAAGTCGCCCGTGTATCCCTTGCCGCCCGGCACGAAGTCCCAGTCCACGACATGCCCAAGACGTTGTAGTCGTCCGGCAGCCGAGTGTCCGGCACGGAGGGCGTCGGCCATGCTGAGGCCTGCGACAACGCAACCTGCGTGTTCAGCTCCTCCGTGGCCCGTGGAGCCGCTGCCTGCCGGTACTCGCGGTGGCTCTGAACTCGCCGCTAGAGCCTTTCGAGCAGTCGTCTCCTGCCGCAGGGCTGCTCCAACTGGCCTTGCACCATCTGAACGTTCTGCCGTCTGAGCCTGATCACTTCCAGCCGTAGAGCTCTCGAACACGGCTTGACACGGAAGCAAGCCGCGCCCGCAACCCTTTTCATGCCTGGCGGCGACGGGGACCCACTCACCGGGTTGGCATGCCGCCGTGCGGGCTGTTGACCACCAAGGGCAGTGATCCTTCGGCGAGGTAGAAATGTCCGGGGAAGTAATCGATGTGGAGGTGACCGCCGTCTTCGGCAGTCGCCATGTCCCGCAGATTCTCCGCGAGTACCGCCCTGCCGGCGGAGTCGCCGCTGATCACAAGGATCTGCCGCTCGGCGTCCCGGCGAATGAGGACGCCGGGGCCGGAAGTGCCTTTGACCTCGACTCCAGCCAGGGCGTTGCCGCCCGGCGCTTGGATAGAGCCGAGCAGCCCGTCGCCCTGGGCCACGGCGTTTGCCAACCATGTCAGCTCTTCCGACGATGCGGACAGATCCACTTCGCCGTACTCGGGGTCGCAGACCAGTCTCACGGGCGTCACTCCTTCAGCGTCGGACTCCGATGATGCCTGTCCGCCAGGACGCGAGTCATGTCGCCGAGGCGGCGAAGACAGCCGAACGCGAAGCGCACAGTGGAGATATGCGTCTTACGTCGAGGCTTGACCTGAGTCATCGAGCCGCGTTCACAGACCCCGTCACCGTGCGAAACCTGTCAACGAGCCTGGAAGATCCGGTTCAGGTGAAGATTCAGGATCGCGGTTGCGGACTCCGGGCTGCGCTGGCCGACGAGGATGCTGGTGCCGAGTCCGGCCGACATGGCGAGCAGGCTCACCGCTTCGGCTCTCGCATCGATTCCAGGCCCGGTGAGACCGGCCTCTTCCGCCTGCCGGAGAAGCTCGGTGAGGGTGCCCTCGGCGGCATCCGGGTTCGCGATGAAGGGCTGGGCGGCGAGGGCCTCGTCGGTCACTGACAGGACGGCATACGAGGTGTAGAGAAAGTGGAAGGTGCGGCTCTCCTCATCGGTCGGCAGTGCCGCCATCAGAAGCGCCTCGATCACGGCGCGTGGGCCCGGACTGCTCCCGGCGGCTCGAACCCGGGCGGCAACCCGCTCTCCGAACCTCTCCGTCAGATGGTGCAGCCCGAAGAGCAACAGCTTTTCCTTGGTCTCGAAGTAGTACTGGACCAGCCGCAGTGACACACCGGCCTCCGCCGCCACGTCGCGCATCCCCACGGCGTGCAGCCCGCGTCGCCCCGCGACCCTGACGAGCGCCTCGGCGATCTCGGTTCGTCGTTGTGCGTGGTCCACGCGCTTCGGCATCGGTCGCGCCTCTCGTCCGTCTGCGCCTGTTGCTCGGCCATTTTCATGATACAGCTGTATCAATTTCATGGTACGGTCGTACCACGATCGAGTTGTTGCCTCTGGAGGTGGCCTTCCTTGCCCGAGACCACGACCCGCGAACGCGTGCGACCCGATGTGGGGCGGTATGTGAGCGACGCCCTTCGTGAGCATTACTTCTCCGCGTGCGACGCCGTCTACGCGATGGGTGCGCCGGCTGTCGCGCAGGAGGACGTGGAGACCAGCTTCGGGACGACGCACGTCTACCGGTACGGCCCGGGCGACCCGGCCGACGCCTCCCGCACCCCGGTGGTCCTGGTGCATGGCGCCGGCAGTTGCTCCGCGATGTGGTACCCGAACACTCCGGCGCTCAGCGCCGAGCGCCCCGTCTACGCGATCGACACACCGGGCGATCCCGGCCGCAGTGATCAGCGTGAACCCGTTCACCAGCCCGAACGTGCCGCCCAGTGGCTGGACGAGACACTCGCCGGCCTCGGTCTCGACCGTGTCCACCTGGTCGGTTCCTCCTACGGAGGATGGCTCGCCCTGAATCAGGCACACCGCAGGCCCGCACGCCTCGCCTCGGTCACCCTGCTCGACCCCGGCGGCCTTGAGAAGGTCGGCCTGCGTTTCTTCGTCTGGATTTTCGTCAGTCTCTTCGCGACCTTCGCGCCCACGGCGCTGCGCCCTCGACTGGCGGCCTGGCTCGAGCAGCCGGTCCTCGTCGTGCCGCAGCTGCGCGCGATGATCAGAGCGGGCGTCCGCGCCTACCGCATTCGCCGCCCGGCTCCGCTGCCGCTGTCCGACGAGGAACTGTCCGCCGTCCGCACCCCGCTCTATCTGGTGCTCGGCAGGCGAAGCCTTCTTGTGCATCCGATGCGGCAAGTGGAGCGCGTTCCGCGGCTGATACAGGGCGCCCGGGCCGAGATCGTCTCGAACACCGGTCACGGACCGCAGATCGACCACGCGGACGAGGTCAACCGCCGGATGCTGGGCTTCATGGACTCGATCGACTGACGGGCGCGCCCCCGGACGGGGCAGACTCCATCCGTGACCAGGGTGCGTCGTGCCGACCCGGTGATGTCAGGAGACCTTCACAGGTCTCCCGAGGGTTCCGCTCGTTGGGCCTGCCAGAGGGATCGCAGTGCGGCGACCGCTCGTTGCGCTGCCTCGCGGGGTTCGGGACGCGGTGCGGAGGTCCTTGGGCCGGCCAGGTCCCGACCGCTGAGTGACCGGGCGGGGACGGTGGTCCAGTCGGCTCGGTCCACCACGGCGACGTGTCCGTTCTCGTGCGCCGCTTCGTCCTGCCAGTCGTCCGGCGGTGCCATGAGGACACGCAGCGACCGTTCGTCGAGCCACTCCAGCCCGAGAACCTGACGGCCGAACTCGTCCTCGATGAGAGAAGTGACCGCGCCTGTTTTCAGGTGCAGAAGCAGTAGCTCCCCTTCGAAGAAGTAGCCACCGTCGTACCCGCCGGTGCCTATCGCGAGCAGCGGACGCCGGGGGTGGAAGGCCAGCGCGTGCACGGGGAAGCGTGAGCGAATGAGCGCGCGACGGACGAAGGAACGGCTGTTGCAGACCGCGACCGGCGTAGCTCTGGTGTGCGCGTCGGTGCCTGCCACAGCCAGAAGGCCGCGCTGTTCGTCGTGGACGACCAGGACCGGGTCTCCGACTCCGAGGAAGGCCCAGCCGTCGGGGGGATGTTCGTCGGAGGCTGCCATGCGCTGATCCTCTCAAAGAGAGGCTGCCCATCAGCCCGGCCACCCGTGCCGAGCCGGCGAGGTTGTCCAGGTCGTATCGGTCGTCGGTCGACTGGGACCACCCGCCGAATCCGTCGCCGTGGTCCGATGAGGAATGGCAGGTCTTCAAGGAGTAGGCGCACACCGCATTGCAGGAAACCGTTCTGGCGATCGAGATCGGCCCGGAGGGGTTCGGGTGGGCGCTGCGGCCTGCGTGTCCGTCGCGCCATGTGCCGGAGCTGCACGGTGACCACGTCGACCGGAAGCGGCAGTTGCGGCGGGCGTCGCCGTATCCGGTGGTCGAGGACGTGCTCGCGTATCTGCGGCGGTAGACCGGCCTGATCGGCTGCCGTTGTCGTTTCGTGATGGTCCGGGCCAGGTCCGGTCACACGGTGAGCCCAGCCTGAACCGCAACGGCTTCACATGTCACGCCTGTCGGAGGGGCATGGGCGCCGTGCACAGGTACTCGATCATGGGAGCGGGAATGCGACGACTCGGAACCACACTTGCAGCACTCATGCTGGCAGGAGCCGGGATCGCAGGAGCGGCGGGGACGGCGCAGGCCGACACCGACGCGTCGGCAGTGTGTGAGACCGGGTGGGGGAGCCTCGAGAAGCACGTGTGGACCGGTGGTGAGGACGGTGGGAGCTACAAGCCCCCGCTGGTGGACATCAGGACCGGTCAGCACGAGTGCTTCGACCGCATGGTCCTCGACTTCAAGGGGACTGCGGCCGGCCCGATCGACTACCAGGTCAAGTACGTCGACAAGCTGGTCACGCCCGCTTCGGGGGAGATTCCCGTAGAGGGCGGGGCGATCCTCCAGATCGCCGTGGGTCCGAACTACGACCCGTCGACCGGATCTCAGTCCTATCCGGGGCAGCACGGGCAACCGCTGCCCGGAGTGGACATCACGGGCTACAAGACGTTCAAGGACACTCGCTACGCCGCTGCCCTCGAGAACGATGTGCGGATCGGGGTTGGCGTGCGCGCGCGGCTGCCGTTCCGGGTGACGCAGCTGGACGATCGCCTCGTCATCGACGTCGCACACTCCTGGAACGCCACCTCCTGAGCCACCCGCGCCGAAGGACTGTGAACGAGGCTTGACGTGGGTCACCAAGCCGCGTTCGTAGACTTCTTGCGCGGCTGAGACGTTCCGAGTCGTCAGCCTGGGGACCCCATGGGAGGAGTATCGATGACCGATGTGCCACAGACACACGAGGACGTCGTCGCCAAGGCGGTCGAGGCTTTGGGCGGTATCTGGGATGCGCAGCGAGCCGCGACCACATTGCGCGACTCCGGGCACGAGCCGGTCGACCAGCGGGCCGCGGAGAAGGAAGCGCGGCGAGTTCTCCGTCGGCTTGAGTCGAAGGGCGCGTTGGTGAAGATCGATCCGGTCCGAGCCGTCTACAGATCAGCCGTCTAGTGCTGTGGCCGCATAGGTTCAGTGGCTTGGTGGAGCGTCGGCGGGAGGCGCGGGAGGCCGGGGGCGGGGCGGGGGCGGGGGCGGGCTACGGTCTCGGCATGAACGACGTTGAAGTCGCCTCGCTCCTGGCCGGATGTGGTCGCTGCCCGTACCCCGGGGTGTGGCAGGGCTCCCCTTTTGCGCAACGCGCGGTCGACGGTGCGCAGTATGCCCTGGTCGCGGTCGACCCAGGGCTGAGCGCGCTCGCCCTGCGGCGTGATGACGGCTCGCTGTGGTGTCTGCCGGAGGGCGGTGTTCCGCAACTGGTGAACTCCAGCGTTGAGGCGTTCGTCGCCTTCAACCGCGCTTACGAGGAAGCCGCTGCCGAGGCCGCTGCATACGAGGGCCCCGGGGACGGTCTGGGTGACGACGAGGCCGAGGACCTGGCTGAGCAAGCCGCCGACGCGCTCACTGAGGCATTGCTGGAACGGTTCGGGATGCTTGACGCCGAGGCTGTGGCCGACGAGAACTCCTTCTGGCACATCGGGGCCGAGGAGCTGGGTTACGGCATGAGTGTGTGACCTCGCGGAACATCGGGGAAGGCCGCTGAAGCTGCGATGGCGAGGGGCGTGCGTCCCGGCGAATGCCCCGTAGGTTCACCCCGGTCGCGCGGACCGCGCTTGGATGCCTGCGTGTGCCTGGCATGATCGCCGACGTGTTCGAAGAGAAATGGGATGCGCTCGTGCGGATGACGGCCGAGCACATGGCCATGCCGTTCCCGCCCGGCTTCCGCGGACTGGAGGTCGAGGATCGAGACATGGTGATGCTCGACGCCGACGCCCAAGGCTACGCGGCGAGCGTCGTGAAAGGACCTCTCTCCGAAAGGCACCGTGAGGGCCTGACGCGGCTCCTGGCGGTGTTCGACAAGGTCCTCCCGGCGATCGACGACGAGTACGCGACCAGGTACTACACGCACGTGCGCGGCATGGCCGTGCTGGCCGCCGAGGTCGAGAATCTGCGCGAGACGTAGTGCTCCGACCGGGAAGGGTCGGTGGGACGGCTGCTCCGACGGTTGGATGTGCGGTGGCGGCCGTCCGAGCCACAGGGCTGTGAACGCGGCTTGGCGTGGATCGTCAAGCCGCACCGATCCAGCGGTGATAGGCGTCCATGTCCACGTTGTTGCCGCACACGATGGTGACCATGTGCCGGCCGGCGAAGCGGTCACGGTCTTCGAGGATCGCCGCGATGCCGAGCGCGGCCGACGGTTCGACGACGAGGCCGGCGTGGTCGAGGAGCATCCTCATACCGGCGATGATCGACGCCTCCTGCACCAGGACGGCGTCGGCGGCGACCAGGAGAAGGTCGTTCAGGACCGCCGGGATGGGGCGCCGGCCGGCGACGCTGTCAGCGATGGTCCTGGTCGAGTCGGTGGTGACGACGCGCCGTTGGCGCCACGAGCGTGTCATCGCCGGTGCGCCCAGCGGCTGGACGCAGATCACCTCGACCTCGGGTGCCGATGCCTTCACCACATGGCCCACGCCGGTGGCCAGTGCCCCGCCGCCGAGGGCGATCAGGACGGTGTCGAACGACGGTGCGGTCTCCACCAGTTCCAGCCCGATGGTCGCCGCGCCCTCGCAGGTCTCGATGTCCAGGCTGTCCTCGAGCAGCCGGACGCCGTCGTACCGTGCGATGGCCGCCGCTCGCTCGCGAGCCATCTCGTGGTCGCCGTCCACCAGCTCCAGCCTGGCCCCCAGGGCGCGGATGCGATCAAGCTTGGCCGCGGTCGCGAAGCGGGATGCCACGACGGTGACGTCGAGCCCGCGGCCGCGACCGGACCAGGCGAGGGCTTGGCCAAGGTTGCCCGCGCTGGCGCACACCACGGCTCGCGAGTCACTCTCGGCGAGCAGGCTCGCGACGACCTCGGTGCCGCGGGCCTTGAAGCTGCGGACCGGGTTCGCCGTTTCGAGCTTGATGCTCACCGTGCACCCGAGGGCGGGTTCCAGCGCCTCGCAACGGTACAGCGGAGTGTCGAGAAAGATGGGGTCGATCATCCGGCGTGCCGCCCGGATCCGGGCAGTGTCGAGACGCGTCTTCTGCACGGCACAGGAGCGTAGCGCCGCCGCCGACGGAGTAATCGTCGATTCCTGGGCGGCACAGGCTCGCCGCGGCGGGAGTCGAGCCACGGGCGCATGC
The DNA here is from genome assembly GCF_040630255.1 of Streptomyces sp. NPDC005820. Classification (NCBI taxonomy): domain Bacteria; kingdom Bacillati; phylum Actinomycetota; class Actinomycetes; order Kitasatosporales; family Streptomycetaceae; genus Streptomyces; species Streptomyces sp. NPDC005820. Next base: position 26,234 of record NZ_JBEXXE010000025.1, on the reverse strand, counting down.
TGGTTTGGGCCTCGACCCGGGAAATACGTAGGCGCGTACGTAACGTCACCGACGAGGCTGTCAGCGCGCCCCTGGTTGGCTGAGCCCCCGGCAAGAGGATCAAGGTGTTCCGGGCCGGCGGGAGAGCAGGCGGATGGTCGTGGGCAATGGTGGTGACGGGCTCAATCTCGGTGCGAAGCAGGGAGATCATTCCATTGCGGGTGTCGCGGGTGGGCTTGCGCAGATGGCGCGGCGGTTCGCGGTAGGGCTCTACGCCGCCTACATGATCATGCTGTTCGTCAATCGACCCGAGTCGGCGCTCACCAGGGGCGTCGTCGCGAGCGCCATGATCCTCGGCCTGTTCGCCATCCGGCCGGCATGGCTTCGGGTGTCCGCCAAGTTCCGGATCAGAAGGTGCTACCTCTACCGGGATGGTCTGGCCGTCACCGACTGGTTCGGCCGTGTGCACCGAGCGGTGGCGTGGAGCGACGTGATCGAAGTGAGGCGGACCGTCGCGTTGTCGCTCGTCATGGCCTTCCACCGGATCGAGATCTCGCCGCGCGGTTCCGCAGTCGTGGCGTTCGTGGTTCTGGGACAGAAGCCCGCCCTGGTGGAGGCGTTGCTGAGCCAGGCGAGAAGGCACGGTGTCCTCCGCTGAGAGCGGCGCCGGGGGAACCTCAGATGCTCAGCCTGTCGGGTGGGAGGCGCGGTCCGGCGGTGGGGAAGCGGGTGGTTCGGTCTTCCCCCTGTTGCCGGACCGTCTCGGGGTCAGCTCTCCGTGCGGGTGGGCAGTCGCCATCCCGGGCGGGGGAAGTGGCAGGTGTAGCCGTCCGGGTAGCGCTGCAGGTAGTCCTGGTGCTCGGGTTCCGCCTCCCAGAAGGGGCCGACGGGCTCCACCTCGGTGACGACCTTGCCGGGCCACAGGCCGGAGGCGTCCACATCCGCGATCGTGTCCTCGGCGATCCGCTTCTGCTCGTCGTCCACGTAGTAGATCGCCGAGCGGTAGCTGAGGCCGATGTCGTTGCCCTGGCGGTTCTTGGTGCTCGGGTCGTGGATCTGGAAGAAGAACTCCAGGAGCGCGCGGTAGTCGGTCTTCTCGGGGTCGTAGAGGATCTCGATGGCCTCCGCGTGCGTGCCGTGGTTGCGGTACGTCGCGTTCGGCACGTCACCCCCGGTGTATCCGACCCGGGTCGCCGTCACGCCCGGGAGGCGGCGGATCAGCTCCTCCATCCCCCAGAAGCATCCGCCCGCCAGCACGGCCCTCTGCGTCTGCGCAGCCATTACGGCCCCTCCAATGTCTGTCAGTTCGGTCACTCGGGCTACTCGGCTCGCACACCACCGGCATCCCCTGGCCACTGTCCTCAACGCGCGAGGCTGCCCAGCGATTCCTTACCCGTCCCGGGCGTGTCCGAGCGCGACCCCGGTCACCTGCGGGTCGGAGGAGAGTCGTGGAAGTCGGTCCCCGGGGTGGGCGGCCGGCGACGGGCCGCGTCCGACTGCGGGAGCAGCCATGGCCGCGGTTCCCGGGACCGCTCCAGCGACCCGTCGTCCGGTCAGTCGCCCCGGTCGGCAGCGATCGTGCGTACCGCGCGGGCGCATGCCGCCCACCGTGCTCCGTCTCGGGTGCGCACGACCTTGATCGGTGGTTCCGTGCACCTCGCACCGTGCCATGTGCAGCGAGCTTCCCGGAAGGAAACGCTCCTGGGGTCGAGGCCTTCGGGAAAGTCCGGCCACTCGTCAATCGACGTCACGACACAAGGCTAGCCCTGGGCGGAGCGTCACACAGCGATGTCGGCGGCGTCGGGCTCGTACGGCATCGGCCCGACCGGCACGGCGAGGTAGCGGAACTCCCCTCCTGCTCCCTCCACTTCGGAGTACGGCTTCCATCTGCTTGCAGCCGGGGGCGGCTGAACCCAGGGGGACGCATCGTCGGTCACCATGATGGCGAGACCGTTCTGGTCCGTCCTTCACGATCGCCCCGACGGCCGGGAACAGCCTCCCCGAGGTCCGGCTCGCCCCGGGAAGCGCGACCTCGTTCACGCCGGTCTGGCAGGGGTCGTACGGCCACCGCCGGTCCCTTCGGGGTCAGCGTCGTACCGGTGCCTCGATCGCGAGGACGCGGTCGCGCAGGACGGGGAGCTCGGAGCGGATGCGGGTGACCTCGGACAGGGCGAGGTCCGCCGTCACCGTCTCCTCCGTGGTGCCGGCCTCGCCGAGGACCGTTCCCCAGGGGTCGATGACCATGCTGTGTCCGGCCTGCCGCATGTCGCCATGGGTGCCCGTGGCGCAGCAGGCCAGCAGGAAGACCTGCTCCTCCAGGGCCCTGGTGCGGGTGAGGAGCTGCCAGTGGGTGAGCCGGGCCGCGGGCCAGGCGGCGGGCACCGCGATCAGTTCCGCGCCCGCGTCGAGCAGGCCGCGGAAGAGTTCGGGGAAGCGGAGGTCGTAGCAGGTGGCGAGGCCGATCACGCCGAGGTCGGTGGGGACGGTCACGATGTCGCCGCCGCCGCCCATCAGGGTCGCCTCGCCGGTGTCGAAGCCGTACCGGTGGATCTTGCGATAGTGGCCGCGCAGGTCGCCGGCCCGGTCGAAGAGGAGCGCGGTGTTGTACAGGGTCCCGTCCCCGTCCCGCTCGACGATCGACCCGGCGTGCAGCCACACCCCGGCGTGACGCGCCGCGGCTGACATGGCCTCGGCGGTGGGGCCGTCGATGCGCTCGGCGTCGCGTTCCCAGCGGTCGTACGACCACGCGCCGGCCGCCCACAGCTCCGGCAGGACCACCAGGTCGTCGCCCGCCCGGTCGCGGACCAGCGAAGCCGCCCGTCGGCGGCGCTCGTCGGCGGAGTCCGACGCGTCCACGGACAGCTGGATCAACGAGGCACGCATGGCTGTCACCTCCGGGACCGCTTCGGCGCGGTCCAAGGAAACGGGTCCTCTACGAGCGTAAGGAGCCACCGGCGCATCCCGCGCCCCGGACCGGCTTACCCCGGCGTCTCCCTGTCCGACCCGCTCGGCGGTCGCGCCGCCTCGGTCGTCTCGGCGACACCCGGATCAGTCGCCCCTGGAGGTGGTCAAGAGATCTTGGGCGCGCCGCACGGCTTGCGCGCACGCCCGGCGCAGGCCGGTCCGGTGGCCGGTGTCGTGCCGGGTGCGGATCCGGCGCCAGGTCGTGCGGGGGCAGGGACCCTGCGGGGTGGTCTTGAGGAAGTCGCGGTACGGGACGTGGCGCGGGGGCAGGCCTGTCTCGATCCAGTGGGCGTCCTTGGAGGAGTTGACGGCCCAGCCCTCGCCGGGGATGCGGACGTGGTCGCCGCGGTCGTCCTTGTTCTGCGAGGTGATCTGCAGGACCTTCGCGTGGGCCGGTCCGCGTCCGACGACCACGCAGTAGTGGCGGGAGGTCTCCTCCCGCTCACGGAACGGCACCATCGCCAGCCAGATCTCGCCAGGCAGGGGCCTGCCGCGCTCCCAGCGGCGCAGCAGCCGGCGGAAGACGAGGGCGGTCGCGCCGGCCGCGAGGCTCTCGACGCCCGCCTCGAGGCTCCAGTTGCCGGTGTCCATCTTCTGCCGCAGCCACAGGGCCTCCGCGAGACAGAGCCCGAGGAGCAGCAGCCCGCAGGCGACGACCTGCGGGAACCGGCCGGGTCTGCGGCGGCCCGAGGACCCGACGATGGCCGTGGCGGTGAGCAGGGAGACGAGCACCAGCAGGGTCAGCTGGGCGAAGTCGGGGTGCTGCGGGGGTGTCTGGGCCGCCATCAGGTCGTACATCCAGACCGGCAGGGTGAGGAACTCGCCGACGATGACGAGCAACAGCACGATCCCCAGGCAGCCGAACACGCGCTTCCCTCCCCCCGTTCGTCGTCCGTTCCCGGGACGGTATCCGGCCCGGGAACCGTCGACGTCAGTAGATCTACGTACCCCCGCTACTGCGCCGGGATACGGCCCCGCCCGGAATTCGGTTGCCGGTCGGGGCGTCGGCGCGGGCTAATACCCCTATGGCTCACACGGCTGACATTCACGGCTCGTACGACGATCTGTTCTCGGCGGTGCCCCAGGCGCTGGCCGCGTTGCTGGACGGTGGGGACGTGGGCGGCTCGGTGGCCGTGTACGTCGACGGCGAGGCGGTGGTGGACGTCTGGGGCGGGTTCGCCGACGCGGAGCGCACGGTGCCGTGGGAGCGGGACACGATCGCCAACGTCTATTCGGTGACGAAGACGATGACCGCGCTGTGCGCGCTGGTGCTGGCCGACCGGGGCGAGCTCGACCTCGACGCGCCCGTCGCCCGGTACTGGCCCGAGTTCGCCGCGGCGGGCAAGGAGGGGGTGCTGGTCCGGCATCTGCTCGGGCACACGGCGGGTCTGCCGCACTGGGACGGGCCGGTGGCGGAGGTCTACGACTGGCCGGCCGCCACGGCACGGCTCGCCGCGCGGGCGCCGGACTGGGAGCCGGGCAGCGCGGCCGGGTACCACTCGGTCACGCAGGGTTTCCTCGTGGGCGAACTCGTCCGCCGGATCAGCGGCCGCAGTCCGGGCGCGTTCTTCGCCGACGAGATCGCGGGGCCGCTGGGGGCGGACTTCCACATGGGGCTGGGCGCGGAGCACGACGGGCGGGTGGCGCTCACGGTGCCCCCGCCGTCGCGGGGTGACGACTACGCCGCGGGCGCGCCCGACGCCCCCACGGACACCGGCGCGACGGCGTTCCGGGTCCGCGACGGGAACGGCGTGGCCTGGCGGCGGGCGCAGATCCCGGCCGCGAGCGGCTTCGGCAACGCCCGTTCGGTCGCCCTCGTCCAGTCGGTGCTGGCCTGCGGCGGGACGGTCGGCGGGGTGCGGCTGCTGTCGCCGGAGGGCTCTGCGCGTGCGGGCGAGGAGCAGTTCGACGGCGAGGACCGGGTGCTGGGCCGGCCGATGCGCTGGGGCCTGGGCTACGGGCTGTTCGGCGGCACGTACGGCTGGGGCGGCTGGGGCGGCTCGCTGGTGATGATCGAACCCGAGTCGCGGATGACGGTGGCGTATGTGACGCAGCAGATGCGCGAACCGGCCGAGGACACCCGGGGCATGGAGATCGTGATGTCCGTCTACGACGGGCTCAAGGGGCTGCGGGCCTGACAACACCCGACGACACCCGACGACACCCGGCAACGGCGGGGAAGGGAACCTGACCGGGTCCCGTGCGCATCCTGACGGGCATGAGTACCGACACGCTCACGGACCTGGACATCGGCCCCGCCGCCGACCCCGAAGCGGCCGACGAGGGGTGGTGGATCGCCGCCGCCTCCGTCGTGCTGCTCGCCGTCGGGGTGCTGATGGCGTACGGCTTCAATGTGTTCGAGGACCGGCACGCCGGTGCCGAGCTGGACGCCTGCCGCACCCTGCCGAACACCTGGCCGATGTATGCGGCGGCCTGCGCCGGGCTGCTCGCCACCCTCGCGTCCGTGGGCCTCGCCGGACGCCGGCTGCTGCTGTCGCGCCGCCCGCGCGGGCCGGTGCAGATGGCGGGGATGGTGCTGCCGGCCGGGGTCCTGCTGCTCGTCCTGCAGGCCATGATCGTGTGGTCGGTGTTCCAGCCGGCGGCGGACGGAGCGCTCGACTGCCTGCGCTGAAACCGAGGACCGAAAAGGGCCCTGGGCGGGTACGCCCAGGGCCCTTTGCGTACGACCGTCAGATCGTCGCCGTGTCGATCACGAACCGGTAGCGCACATCGCTCGTCAGGACGCGCTCGTACGCGTCGTTGATCTCTTCCGCGGCGATGACCTCGATCTCGGCGCCGAAGCCGTGCTCCGCGCAGAAGTCGAGCATCTCCTGGGTCTGCGCGATGCCTCCGATCGCGGAACCGGCGAGGGTCTTGCCGCCGCCGATCACCGAGAACAGGTTGAGCGAGATCGGCTCCTCGGGGGCGCCCACGTTCACCAGCGCGCCCTCGGGCTTCAGCAGCGAGAGGTAGGCGTTGAAGTCCAGCGGGGCCGAGACCGTGGAGAGGATCAGGTCGAAGGAGCCGCGCAGGTCCTGGAAGGTCTGCTCGTCGCTGGTGGCGTAGTAGTGGTCGGCGCCCAGCTTCAGGCCGTCGTCCTTCTTGCGCAGCGACTGCGACAGCACGGTCACCTCGGCGCCGAGCGCGTGCGCGATCTTGACGCCCATGTGGCCGAGGCCGCCCATGCCGAGGATCGCGACCTTCTTGCCGGGGCCGGCGTTCCAGCGCTTCAGCGGGGAGTACGTGGTGATGCCGGCGCACAGCAGCGGGGCGGCCACGTCGAGGGAGAGGCCGTCGGGGATGCGGACGGCGAAGTTCTCGTCGACGACGATCTTCTCGGCGTAGCCGCCGTAGGTGGGCTCGCCGTCCTTGCCGATCGCGTTGTACGTCCCGACGGCGCCGCCGGTGCAGTACTGCTCCAGGCCGGCCTCGCAGTTGTCGCACTCACGGCAGGAGTCGACGAGGCAGCCGACGCCGACCCGGTCGCCGACGGCGTACTTGGTGACGCCGGGGCCGACCTCGGAGACGATGCCCGCGATCTCGTGGCCGGGGACCATGGGGAACATCGCCTCGCCCCAGCCCTCACGCGCCTGGTGGATGTCGGAGTGACAGATACCGGCGAACTTGATGTCGATCAGGACGTCGAACTCGCCGACCGGACGGCGCTCGATCGTCGTGCGCTCCAGCGGAGCCTTGGCTGCGGGCGCGGCGTACGCGGCAACGGTGGTCATGCCGGGGATCTCCTAGCGGGGGGTTTGTCGTCCCGGCCTGCCTTCCGGCCGGTACGGCGACCAGCCTGCCGCAGCCGGAGGGATTCACCCAGGTCACACCTTTGCGTACGTCTGCCGTGCCTACCACTGGCGGGGTCAGGATGGCAGTCGTACGACCATGAATACTGGACGTATGGACTCAACCCCCGACGCCTCCGGCGCGTCCCTGGACCGGCGCGCCGAGCTGAGCGAGTTCCTGCGCACCCGGCGGGCCCGGCTCAAGCCCGAGGACGTGGGGCTGCCGGACTTCGGCCGGCACCGCAGGGTGCCGGGGCTGCGGCGCGAGGAGCTGGCGCAGCTGGCCGGGGTGTCGGTGGCGTACTACACGCGCCTGGAACAGGGCAACGGGCGCAATGTCTCGGCGGAGGTGCTGGACTCCATCGCGCGGGCGCTGCGGCTGACGGACGCCGAGCACGCGCATCTCACCCATCTCGCGAAGCCGAAGCACAAGAAGAAGCAGGCCGCGCGCCCGCAGCAGGTGCGGGTCGCGCTGCAGCAGCTGATCGACACGATGGACTCCGTGCCCGCGTACGTCGTCGGGCGGCGGGCGGAGATCCTCGCCTGGAACCGGATGGCGGCCGCGGTGTTCGGCGACTGGGCGGAGCTGCCGCCTGCGGAGCGGAACTGGGCGCGGATGGTGTTCCTGAAGCCGGACTACCGGGAGCTGTTCGTGAACTGGGAGCAGAAGGCGATCGACGTCGTCTGCGCCCTGCGCATGAACGCCGGCTGCTATCCCGACGACCCGCGCCTGTCCGCCGTCGTCGGTGAACTCTCGGTCAAGAGCGAGGAGTTCCGCCGGCTGTGGGCGACCCACGACGTGAAGGAGAAGAGCCACGGCGTGAAGCACCTGCGGCATCCGCTCGTCGGTGAGCTCTTCCTCAACTTCGAGGGCTTCAAGCTCGCGGAGGACGGCGATCAGACGCTGGTGACCTACCACGCGGAACCGGGGTCGCCCTCGGCGGAGGCGCTGCGCCTGCTGGCGGCGTGGGGGGTGGACGCGACGCGGGCCGGTTCTCACCCCTGATACGGAGGCGCCGCGCCCCAGCCCCAGGTCGGCACCGGCTGCTCGGCGGGCGGCTTGGCGTCCGGCCCGGAGAAGTACACCGCGAGCCGGGTGCCCCACTCGACGTAGGCGAGGAACGCGGACCGGAACTCCGCGTCCGTGGGCAGACCGGCCTCGTCGGCGGCGTCCTGGACGAGGTTGACCCAGCGCCGCCGCTGGGCCTCGGTAATGCCCAGCCCGAAGTGCTTGGCGACCATGTGGCTGTGGCCGCCCTGGGTGAGCGAGTACGTCTGCGGCCCGCCGAAGACCTCCGCGAGCCAGAGCGCGACGTGCTCGGCGTGCTCGGGGGCCAGACCGGCGAAGACGGGGGCGAGGAGTTCGTCCTCGACGACCTTGGCGTAGAACACCTCGGTCAGCCGGGCGAAGGCCTCCGCCCCGCCCGCCCACGCGTACAGCGTCGGCACCGCGGAACCGGCTCCGCGCACCGCCGTGGCCTTGTAGTGCCGCATCTCCTCTATGGCGCCGATGTAGGGCCGGATCTCGGCGAGGAAGGCGGGGAACAGGTCCGACGTCCGGAACCCCTGGAGGTGGTCCTCCGTGGACGTCCAGGTGATGCGCAGGATGAAGTGCTCGAAGTCCTCCTCGCAGCGGGCGAGTTCGTAGTCGACGCAGTGCGGGGAGGACGCGAGGTGGACCGCGGCGCGGGTGTAGGCGGCGAGGAACTCCGCCGACCGCTCTTCGGGGATCCGGTACCGGATGTACTCGACCGTGGTCTGAGGCGTGGCTGTCTCGGGTGCCGTCATGGGGCTACGCAAGCACGAGGAGACGGGCGGACGCTGCTCTTCCGGGGGTGTGTTCGCTCAGCGCTCAGTCACGGGAGCTCAGTCACTGGAACTCAGTCACTGGGGGAAGCTCGGCCACACGCCCACCGCCGTCACCGAGGTGGTGGTGACACCGGCGGCGCCGCCCGGGAGGAGCAGGCTCGTCTGCTCGTAGTCGTCGTCGCCGATCACCAGGTCCGCGTCGCCGTCCCGGTCGGTGTCGCGCAGCCGGAGGTTCAGCCCGAACCTCTGGTACGCCGTGGGGTCCCCGGGGACGCCTGCGGTGGCCCGGGTGAACCACTGGGAACCGGCGCCGGTCAGGCCCTTCGTGCCGCCGCGCAGGATGTGGACGCCGCCCGCCGACACCGCCGAGCCGACCTTCTCCTCCTCCGCGCTCACCGCGAGGTCCGGGTAGCCGTCGCGGTTGGTGTCGCCCGCGGAGAGCTCGTCACCGAAGCCGTCGTTCTTGGTGGCGGCCGTGGCGACGCCCGAAGTGGACTGGGTGAGGCGGTACTTGGTGGTGGGGCCGGACGCTCCGCCGCGTACGACGACCACCGAGCCGGCGCCGTTGTCGTAGCGGACGTCGCTGACGGCCAGGTCTCCGTAGCCGTTCTTGTCGAAGTCCGCGATGACGCCCGTGGGGCTGTAGTCGGGGACCGCGTTGTTGATCGGCGTGACCCTGGCGGCGGGCTTGACGGTGGTGCCGCCGCGCAGGAACCAGGCGTCCTGGGTCATCTTGTCGTTGCGGTAGCCCTGGCCGAGGACGTACAGGTCGGTGGCCTTGTCCTTGGTGACCTTCCCGGCGACGAGTCCGGTCGGTTCGAGGATGTCGGGCGAGCCCACGGGCAGGTGGTGCTTGGTGACCTTGCCGGTCGTCCCGGTCGTGGAGAAGCCGCCCCGGAAGATGTAGGCGGTGCCGATGGAGTCCACGACCGCCAGGTCCGCCTTGCCGTCGCCGTTGAAGTCACCGGTCTCGACGGCCTTGCCGAAGCCCCGCCGGCTGACGGCGCCCACGGGGAGCCGGGTGGCCTTGGCGCCGAGGCCGGCCTTCGCGCCCCACATGATGGTGACCGCTCCCGAGTCGACCTTGCCGCTCACCTTCTCGGTGAAGTCGGTGACCGCGAGGTCGGCGTAGCCGTCCCGGTTGAGGTCGGCGGCGGCCAGGTCGTCACCGAAGACGTCCCCGTAGCCGCCGGCGTCCCCGGCGGTCCCGGGAATGCCCGCGCTGTTCTGCGTGAACGTCTTCCGCACGGTGCCGGGACCGGTCGCGGTCCCGTACGTCACGGTGAAGGAACCGCCGAGGGAGGCCTGGGCGTAGTCCCGGTAGCCGTCTCCGTTGAAGTCGTCGGCGTACTTCGCGGGCGCGGCCGCGGCGGTCCCCGAGAGGGCGAGCAGCCCGCCGCCAGTGAGGGACACGGCGGTGGCGGTCGCGAGAGCGAGCCGGAACGGGCGGGACGTCCTGCGCGTGAACATGCGTCTCCTGCGTGCGCACGGGGCCGGGCGGGGCCGGTCCCCGGTGATCTTGTGGTGCGGGGTACAGGGGAGACGCACGACGGCGGAAGAGGGTTGTACGTCGTCGCGGAGACGACCGTCTCCGCGACGACCGTCTCCGCGTCACGAGGACGCCGCGTTCTCCTTCACCGTGATCTTGCCCTTGCGGATCGTCGCCACCCGAGGGGCCTTCTTCGCGATCGAGGAGTCGTGGGTGACCATGATGAAGGTCAGCCCGTGCTCCTTCCACAGGCGCTCCAGGACGTCCATGATCTCGTCGCGCATGCCCTCGTCGAGGTTGCCGGTGGGCTCGTCGGCGAGGAGGACCTTCGGCTGCTTCACCAGCGCGCGGGCGATGGCGACGCGCTGCTGCTGGCCGCCGGACATCTCCGAGGGGAGGTGGCCGAGGCGTTCGCCGAGGCCCACCGACTTCAGCGCCTCCGCGGCCCGCTCGCGCCGCTCCTTGACCTTGACGCCGAGCGGGACGAGGGCCGTCTCGACGTTCTCCTGGGCGGTGAGCGTCGGGATGAGGTTGAAGGACTGGAAGACGAAGCCGATGTTCTCGCTGCGGACCTTCGTCAGCTTGGCCTCGGAGAGCTTCGCGAGGTCGGTGCCGTCGAGGACGACCTCGCCCTCGGAGGGGCGGTCGAGGCCGCCGAGCATCTGGAGCAGGGTGGACTTGCCGCCGCCGGTGGGGCCCTGGATGACCAGGCGGTCGCCGTCGGCGATGGTCAGGTCGACGCCGTCGAGGGCGTGGACGATGTCCTTGCCCCGGGTGTAGCGCTTGGTGACGCCCTTCAGTTCGTACATGGTGGCTCCTGGGAGGGGTTCGGGGTGGTGCGCGTTGTCGTTCGACTGCTGGTGCGTTGGGGCTGGTCGCGCCCACGCGGCGGAGCCGCATGGAGATACAGCCCCGCGCCCCTATCGGTTGGCCGAAGCGTCGTTACTCGACGCGGCGCAGTGCGTCCGCCGGGCGCAGACGGGACGCGCGCCAGCCGCCGAAGGCACCGGCGATCAGGCCGCCCGCCACCGCCAGGCCCACCGCGATGGCCACCGTCGTCACGCTCACCGGGGCCGTGAGGGCCACGTCGAGGGTCTTGGACGCCGCGCGGCCGGGGCCGCCGCCGAAGCCGCCACCGCCGCCGCCGGGGCCGCCCTGGCCCATGCCGCCGCCACCGCCGCCGCCGCCCAGGGAGGCTTCCAGGGTGGGGCTGACCGCGGTCACGGCGTACGCGCCGGCGAGGCCCAGGGCGATGCCGAGGGCGCCGCCGAGCAGGCCGTTGACCATGGCCTCGCCGACCACCTGGCCGGTGACCCGGCGGGACTTCCAGCCCAGGGCCTTGAGGGTGCCGAACTCACGGACGCGGCGGGACACCGCGGAGGAGGTCAACAGGCCGGCGACCAGGAAGGCCGCGACGAGGACCGCGATGGACAGCCACTTGCCGACGTTGGTGGCGAGGGAGGAGGCCGTGGAGAGGGAGCCGGAGACGGTGTCCGCGAGGTCGGCAGAGGTCGTCACCGTCGTACCCGAGACGTTCTTCTGGATCGCGGACTTGACGCTGTCGATCTTCTGCGAGTCGGTCGCCTTGACGTAGATCGTGGTGACCTTGTTCTTCGAGTCGCTGATCGTCTGGGCCTGGGTCAGCGGGATGTAGACGTTGGCGGCGGAGTCGCCGCTGTCGGCCGTGGCGACGCCGACCACCTTGAACTTGACGCTCTTGATGGTGACGGTCGAACCGACCTTGAGCTTCTTCTCCTTGGCGTACGCCGAGTCGACGACGGCGACCTTGCCGTCGTTCTCCGTGGTCTTGAAGGTACGACCGCTGGTGATCTTGGAGGAGGTCAGCGGGCCGAGGTCGGGCTGGGTGACGTCGGTGCCGAAGACGGAGTAGTTGTTGACGTCGAAGTCGGCGCCGCCGCCCTGCACTTCACCCTGCGGCTGGCCGTTGCCGCCACCGTTGCCGCCGGGGCCGCCGCCCTGCTGGCCGCCGTTGCCGTTCTGCTGGAACTGGCCGCGGGTGAACTGGCCGCTGACCTTGATGACCTGGAGGCTCAGTCCGCCGACCGCGTCGGCGACGCCGCTCTGCTTGCCGACCTTGGAGACGGTGGTGGTCGCGAGGGTCTGGAAGCCCTGGACCATGACCCGGTCGGTGCTCTGCTCCTCGTCGGAGTCGTTGTCCTGCGCGTCGAACTGGAAGCGCGGGCGGTCCGAGGCGTTCGCGGTGGGTGAGGCGGCCTTGGTGACCGTCATGTCCGTACCCAGGCCGTAGAGGCTCTGCAGGACCTTGTCCTGGGCCTTCCCCATGCCGGAGGACACGGAGGAGACCACGATGACCAGCGCGATGCCCAGCGCGAGTCCGGAGGCGACGACGAGGGCCGCCTTTCTGCGGCGGCGCAGCTCGCGCCTCAGGTAGGTGAAGAACATGCGCCGCAAGGTAGGTACGGCGCGTGATGACTGCATAAGGCAGAAATAAGAGAACGATGAGAAGGCTGTGGTTGACCCCGGAAACAGCGATGCCGCCCCTGGGGGCGGCATCCTGAAACTGTGGGCTGACCAGGGATCAGACGGCTGAGACGGGGCTCAGACCGCCGAACCGGCCTTCCACTGGGCCCAGTCCATGTTCCAGCCGTTGAGGCCGTTGTCCGGGGCCACTGTCTTGTCGCCGGTGTTCTGGACGACCACGACGTCACCGATGATCGAGTTGTTGTAGAACCACGCGGCCGGCGTGCTCGCGTCGTTGGCGCCCTTGGTGTCCGAGAGGCCGACGCAGCCGTGGCTGGTGTTCACCGCGCCGAAGATCGACTTGGCGCCCCAGTAGTTGCCGTGCACGAAGGTGCCGGAGGTGGTCAGGCGCATGGCGTGCGGGACGTCCTTGATGTCGTACTCGCCCTTGCCGTCGTCGTCGGTGAAACCGACCGTCGCGCCGTTCATCCGGGTCTCCTTGAACTTCTCGGAGATCACCATCTGGCCTTCGTACGTCTTGTTGTCGGGCGAACCGGCGGAGATCGGGATGGTCTTGACGACCTTGCCGTCCTGCGTGACCTTCATCTGCTTGGTCTGCGCGTCGACGGTGGTGACCTGGTTGCGGCCGATCTTGAAGGTGACCGTCTTCTGCTGGACGCCGACGACACCGTTGGAGCCCTCGACACCGTCGAGCGCCAGCTTCAGCGTGACGGTGGAGTCCTCCTTCCAGTAGTCCTCGGGACGGCAGTCCATGCGGACGGTGGAGAACCAGTGGCAGACGACCTCCTGGCCGCTGCTGGAGGTGACGGTGATGCCCTTCTGCACGGCCGCCTTGTCGGTGATCTCCTTGTTGAAGTTGATCGAGACGGGCATGCCGACGCCGACGGTCGAGCCGTCCTCGGGCGTGAAGTTGGCTATGAAGCTGTTGTCCGGGGAGACCGTGGTGAAGGACGCGTTCTCGTGGGCTTCGAGGCCCTTGGAGTCCTTCGCGCTGGCGGCGACCTTGTAGGTGGTCGAGCGCTCCAGCTGGGCGTTGGGCTTCCAGGTGGTCTTGTCGGCGGAGAGCGTGCCCTCGACGGCGGTGCCCTCGGCGGTGGTCATCGTCACCTCGGTGAGCGTGCCCTTGCTCACCGTGACGGCCGCCGAGTTGTTGATGGAGGCGTTGTTCGAGCCGTCCGCGGGCGTGATCTTGATCTGCGCCTCGGAGGACTTCTTCGCCGCCGCCTCGTCGGCCTTGGCCTGCGAGGAGCTGTCCTTGCCGTCCGAGGCGCTGCTGTCGCCGCTGGAACACGCGGTCAGCATCAGCACACCGCCGAGCAGTGCGGACGCCGTCATCAGACCTCGGCGCCGCCTACTGTCCGTCATCACACGCTTCTCCATCGTTGCCGATTTCCTGAAACCCCGAGTGTCCCCGTCAACGAACTTAAACGCTGCGACCGGTCGGCCCCGTTCCACATTCTCCGAATGTGTGGGCCACGCCACGTCCACACGGGCGGTGGGGCCCGCCCGGGACGGGTGGTGCGGGGGGTGGTCCGTGCGTCCACTGAGACGACGAAACCCCGGAGGGCGGTTGCCGTCCGGGGTTGACGAATTCCCCGGGCCGCTCAGCCGATGCCGGCTCCATCGCCGTCGTCGTCGTTCTCGTCCCCGCCATCATCCTCGTACGGACCCCACTCAGGCGAGTCCGGGTCGTAGTCGATCTGTTCCGTGGACCAGGATGCCTGCTGGAGCTCCACCCCCGGCACCCCGCTGACCAGGTCGAACGGATCCACGAGGTAGGCGAGGGCCTCCGCGGTGTCTTCCGTCACAGCGCTCCGGGCGTGGCCGCGCTCGGCGTCCGGGAGTTCGGGATCGTCCTCGATCCGCCCGACCGCCGTCTCCGTCAGCCCGTCCGGGTCGTGCACCTCCACCACCAGGTCCACCCGAACCCGTACAAAACGTGATGTCTCCTCAGCGCTCATGCCCGGAGCGTACGGCTCACAGCTCCCGCAACTTTCCCGCGACCCGCGCCTTTCACTAGCATCGGGCCCCAGGGCCAATTCGCCAGCGCCACAAGGGGATCGATATCCGGTGTCATCCGCTCGCCGTCCGTTGCTGACCGCCACCGCCGCGGGCACCCTGCTGGGCGCCCTGTGGTTCGTCCCGTCCGCCAACGCGACCCAGGACACCACGGCGAGAACCGGGACGACGACGCAGGTCACCGCCCAGGCGCGAGCCGCGTCCACGACCACCGTGACGAACGCGACCACCGCGTCCACGACGGCCGACGACGGCACCCGGCTCGCGGACACCGGAAGCTTCGACACCACCCCGTACGTGATCGGCGGAACCACGCTGCTCGCCCTCGGCGCGGGATTCGTCGTCTATTCGGTACGCCGGGAACGCCTGGGTTTTTGAATTGGCTTGACTCTTCTTTGACAGACGTTTCATAGTCCGCGCATGAAGAGAACATCGGGGGCGCGGCTGTGCTCCACCGCCGCGATCGGCGCACTGTCACTCGCTCTGCTGACGGGCTGCTCGTCGGACGACGGGTCGAAGGACTCCGGGAAGTCCGGGGGTTCCAAGGGTTCCTCGTCGTCGTCCTCGTCGTCCGGCTCGGACGCGAAGGCGCGGACCTCGGCCGAGCTGGAGAAGCTGCTGCTCGCGCAGGGCGAGATCAAGGGCTACAAGGTGGCCGGCGGGGACGACACGCTCCCCAAGTCCAAGTCCGCCGTGAAGACCGACAAGGCGGCCTGCGACCCGCTGGCCTGGGCCACGGGCGGGCTCGCCCCGGGCGACACGGACGCCAACGTCAGCAACACCGTCTCCACGGACAAGGCGTCGTCCTCGCCGACCTCGCTGGACGACGTCAGCGAGGCCGACATCGAGGGCGCCTTCGACATCGACATGACGTTCGTGGGCCTCTCCTCGTACGACGGCGACGGCGCCGAGAAGGCCATGAAGGCCGTGTCCGACGGCGTGCAGGCCTGCGCCGGCGGCTACGGCCTCAAGGCCGAGGGCGAGACCTCGAAGGTCACCAAGGTCGCCGCGGAGAAGGGCACCGGGGGCGGCGACGAGTCGGTGGCATTCTCCGAGGACGTCGACATGGACGGCGAGGGCACGGCCACCTTCCACGCCGAGGTGATCCGCGAGGGCAACACCGTGGCGACGTTCTACACGGTCAACTTCGCCGCGTTCGCGGACGGCGGTGAGATGGGCCCGGTGCCGGCGGCCGTGGTCACGGCCCAGCTCGGCAAGCTCAAGTAACCCACCCACCACAACGGGCCCTGCCGTCACACCCGTACGGCAGGGCCCGACTGTGCTACCTCAGCGGTCCGGTGACGGTCTCCGCCGCCGCGACCAGCAGTCCCTCGCGCACGAACGCGTCCGCCGCCGCGAGGTCGGGCGACAGGAACCGGTCGGGACCGGGCCCCTCGACCCCGGCCTTCCGTACGGCGTCCAGGACCGCGCGGGTCGCGGGCGCCGGGGTGAGCCCCTCGCGCAGCTCGATGCCGCGGGTGGCCGCGTACAGCTCGACGGCGATGACGCGCGTGAGGTTGTCGACGGCCGTGCGCAGCTTGCGCGCCGCCGACCAGCCCATCGAGACGTGGTCCTCCTGCATCGCGGAGGACGGGATCGAGTCCGCCGAGGCGGGTACGGCGAGCCGCTTCAGCTCGGCGACCAGCGCGGCCTGCGTGTACTGGGCGATCATCAGCCCTGAGTCGACCCCGGCGTCGTCGGCGAGGAACGGCGGCAGACCGTGGCTGCGGTTCTTGTCCAGCAGCCGGTCCGTGCGCCGCTCGGCGATGGAGGCGAGGTCGGCGACCGCGATCGCGAGGAAGTCCAGGACGTACGCCACCGGGGCGCCGTGGAAGTTGCCGTTGGACTCCACCCGGCCGTCGGGCAGGACCACGGGGTTGTCGACGGCCGAGGCCAGTTCCCGCTCGGCGACGAGCCGGGCGTGGGCCATCGTGTCGCGCCCGGCGCCGGCGACCTGCGGGGCGCAGCGCACCGAGTAGGCGTCCTGGACGCGGGGGGCGTCGTCCTGGTGGTGTCCGGTGAGCTCGGAGCCGGTGAGGACGGCGAGCATGTTGGCGGCGGAGTCGCCCTGGCCCGGGTGCGGGCGGATGGCGTGCAGCTCGGGGGCGAGGACCTTGTCGGTGCCGAGCAGCGCCTCGAGGCTCAGGGCTGCGGTGATGTCGGCGGACTTGTAGAGCCGGTCCAGGTCGGCGAGGGCCATGATCAGCATGCCGAGCATGCCGTCTGTGCCGTTGAGGAGGGCGAGTCCCTCCTTCTCCCGGAGTTCGACCGGGTCGATGCCGGCCTCGGCGAGCAGGTCGGCGGCGGGGTGCACGGTCCCGTCCGGGCCCTCGGCCTCGCCCTCGCCCATCAGCGTGAGGGCGCAGTGCGACAGGGGTGCGAGGTCGCCGGAGCAGCCGAGGGAGCCGTACTCGTGGACGACGGGGGTGATGCCGGCGTTCAGGATGTCGGCCATGGTCTGCGCCACCTCGGGGCGCACGCCCGTGTGTCCCGAGCAGACGGTCTTCAGCCGCAGGAACATCAGCGCGCGGACGACCTCGCGCTCGACGCGCGGGCCCATGCCGGCGGCGTGCGAGCGGACGATGTTGCGCTGGAGCTGGGTGCGCAGCTCCTGGCTGATGTGCCGGGTGGCGAGGGCGCCGAACCCGGTGGAGACGCCGTAGACCGGGTCGGGCTTGGCCGCGAGCGCGTCCACGATGCCGCGGGCCGCCGCGAGGGCCGCGACCGCCTCCCCGGAGAGCTCGACGCGGGCCCCGCCGCGCGCCACGGCGAGTACGTCGGACGCGGTCACCCCGGACGTCCCCACCACCACAGTGTGCATATCCATATTCAGGAGCGTACGCAGTGAAGACGAAGATGTCACCAGTGGGTGCCCGGTTCACCCCTTACCGAATACGTCACAGTGCCCGCGCGGCCGGGTTCAGGGCCGGCCGCGGAAGCTGCGGCGCTCGGCCGCCGGCCGCTCCCCCGGCGGCTCGTCGGCCAGCCGGACGACGGGATCGTCCGGGCCCTCGCGGCCCGCGACCACCGGACGGGCGGCCCGTACGGCCTTGGCACGGTACTGGGCGGCGTCCGCGAGCCGGAAGAGCCTGCGGGCGGTGCGCACGGGCCCGATGGGATCGCCGGTGGAGGCGACCCCGCAGGCCACGCCCTCGCCCAGCTCCAGCTCCCCGGCCCGGCGGCACAGCTCGCCGGCCACCTCCACCACGTCGTCGGCGGTCGGCCCGGCCGCGAGCAGACAGAACTCGTCCCCGCCGAGCCGCGCGGCCAGCGCCCCCGGCAGCATGGCCCCGCACAGCGACAGCACCGACCCGAACCGCTCCAGCAGCCGGTCGCCCACCGCGTGCCCCCGCGTGTCGTTGACCCGCTTGAGCCCGTTCAGGTCACAGACGACCAGGCTCACCACGACACCCCGCGCCCGGTGCCGCTCGACCGCCTCCTCCAGGCGTACGTCGACGGCGCGGCGGTTGGCGAGGCCGGTGAGGGCGTCGGTGAAGGCGAGCCGGCGGGCCTCCTCCAGCCGCTCGGTCTGGGCCAGCCCGGCGGCGACGACGGCCGCGAGGACGGTCGCGAAGTCGGCGTCGGCGCGGTCGAAGACGGGGGTGCCGGAGGAGCGGGCGACATACATCTCGCCCCAGGCGCGCCCGTGCAGCACGATCGGCGCGACGACGCAGGACCCGCGCCCCCGGCGGCGCAGGGCGGCGACCCTCTGGTGGCAGTACCCGGGCCGCCCCGCCGCCGCCCCCTCGGCCGTCTCGACCCAGGCGTTGGGCTCGCCGCCGGACACCCAGCGCTCGTGCAGGAACTCGGTGATCTCGGGGAACTGGTGCACCGGGTAGGCCTCGGTCTCGGGGAACTCCTCCTCGTCGGCGGCCCGGTCCCCCACGTTCACCAGGACCCGCAGCCGCCCGAGGTCCCGCTCCCAGACCGACAGCGCGGCGAACCCGCCGGCCAGCGCCCGGCACGCCCCGAGCGCCGCCGCCCGCCACGACTCCCGGGGTGTGTGCGCGGCGGCCATCCCCTGTGCGAGCGCCACGACGGCCGCGAGGCGTCTGTCCTCACCCATTGCCCCAGGTTAGGGATATTTACTACAAAACGGGACACGAGAGGGCACTTAGAGTGAGGAGGCGGCGTGGGACGGGGGCGTTCACTCCCCCGGCCACCGGGCCGCCCGCTTCTCGTTGAACGCGGCGACCCCCTCCGCCCGGTCCCCCGAGAACGCCGTGGTCCGCCAGGCGGCGTCCTCGACCTCCAGACCCGCCCGCAGGTCCAGCCCCTGCCCGAGGCGCAACGCCCGCTTGGCGGCCCGCAGCCCCACCGGTGAGTTCCCCGCGATCCGCGCGGCCATCACCAGCGCCTCCTCCCGGTCCCGCCCCTCCTCCACCAGCACATCCACCAGGCCCAGCTCCCGCGCCTCCCCGGCCTCCACGCGCCGCGCCGTGAAGATCAGCTCGGCGGCCCGCGCCGCCCCCACCCGGCGGGGCAGCAGCTGCGTACCGCCGCCGCCCGGAATCACCCCCACCGACACCTCCGGCAGCCCCACCACGGCCGTGGGGTCGGCCACGATCACATCGCAGGCGAGGGCCAGCTCGTAGCCGCCGCCCAGGGCGAACCCGTGCACCGCGGCGACGGTCGGCACCGGCAGCTCCAGCACCCCGGTGTACGCCCCGCGCGTGACCGGCCGCTGGCGCCGCAGGTCGTCGTCGCTGAAGGAGTTGCGCTCCTTGAGGTCGGCGCCGACGCAGAACGCCCGCTCGTGCGTCGAGGTGAGCACGACGACCCGGACGCCCCGGTCCTCCCCCAGCGCCGCACACGCGCGGCTGAGACACCGGGCCATCTCGGTGGACACGGCGTTCATGGCCTTGGGCCGGTCGAGCACCAGCTCCGCGACGTGCCCCCCGTCCCCGTGCCGCCGCACCACCACGAACTCCCCGAACCGCTCCTCATCCATGAAGTCCTCCAACGCACCCGGTTAACGACGGTTAACATCCCGTACCCCGATCATCCCAGGCCCGCCCGCCGGAGGAAAGGGCCGACCCGGGCGCGGGGAGCGGGGCGGTTCCCCGGCGGGGCGGGTTCACGCGTCCTCGACGGGGGCGCCCACCCGTTCGAGTGACATCTCGCCCAAGTCCTCCCCGACCGCTCAAGAGAGCGCATAACGTGCGTCCGCCCCGGCGCAGTGGGGGCGTGACCGCAGCGGGAGGGACGCGATGACCGGCACACCGGTGGACGACGCGCAGGTGGAGACCAGTCGGCTCTGGGCGGCGCCGCGGGGGCGGCATCGGCGGCCCCGGCCCCGCAAGGTGCTGTTCGCCGCGGGCGGCCTCGCGCTGGCCGCCGGGGTGCTGAGCCTCGTGCGGATGTCCTCCGGCCCGAGCGGGGTCACCGGTATCGGCACCGCGGAGGCGGAACCCCGCCCCGACCCGGTCACCGGCGCCGACACCGCCACGGACCACGCGGCCAACGCCGGCGCCACCGTCGCGGCCACCCCGCCCCCGCCCTCCGCCATGGGCGCGGCGAGCGCCGAACCGGCCCCCGAGGTCAGCCTGGTCCCCGGCACCCCGGGCGCGCCCACCTCCGTCGCCCTGACCCCGGGCGCCTCCTACACCCCCGCCCCCTCGCACCCCCCGGCCCCCGCCCCGACCCGCACCGCCGCGCCCCGGCCCACTCCGACACCACCCCCGCCCCCGGCCCCCGCGCCCGCCCTCACCCCGCCACAGCCCGAGCAGACCCGGCAGCCGGGGGTGTGCGTCCCCGTCGTAGGGCTGTGCGTGGACCCGCTGAACCTGACGTCCGGGCCGTGAGAGCACGTGCCACAGCCCCGGCCGGATCAGCGCGCGGGGTCATGGGGGGGCGTCCCTCTGGGGGAGCGCGTACCAGACGCCGCGCGCCCGGCCGGGGCTGTGACACAGGCTCCGAGAGCGGCGGTCAGTCGGGTGGGTCCTGGCGGCGGGTCAGGAGCCAGGGCTCGACCACGCCGAGGCCGCGCACCGGGCGCTGCCACATCGGCTGGAGCGCGAAGCGGTACTTCGGCGGCTCCTCGCCCTCCTTCTCCGCCGCCGCGGCCGCCTCGGCGGCCTCCGCCTCCGAGGCCGGCGCGTCCCCGGTGCGGATCAGCTCCTCGGCGAACGCGCTGTCCACGAGCACGGCGTCCCGCGGCGCTATCGACGTCAGCCGCGAGGCCAGGTTCACCGTCGTGCCGAAGACATCGCCCATCCGGGTCGTGACCGTGCCGAAGGCCATGCCGACCCGCAGCTCGGGCATCGTCTCGTCGTTGCCCATCGTCTCGACCAACAGCAGCGCGATGTCGGCGGCGGTGCCCGCGTCGTCCGCCGCGTACAGCACCTCGTCGCCGAGGGTCTTGATCAGCCGTCCGCCACGGGCCGCCACCAGGTCGGCGGAGGTGGTCTCGAACGCCTCGACCAGCTCGCCGAGCTCCTCCTCCTCCATCCGGCGGGTCAGCCGGGTGAAGCCGACCAGATCGGCGAAGCAGACGGCGAGCCGCCGGTCCACCATCTCCTCGTCGTCCGCGGCCTGCACGACCCGCCCGGCCGAGGCGGCGAGCTGCCGGCGCCAGACGTAGACGAGGAACTCCTCCAGCTCGGGCAGCAGCAGTTCGACGATGGGGTACGTGACCTCGGTACGGGTCATTCCCGGCTCGGGCGGCTCGGTCAGGCCCTCCAGGAAGGAGTCGATCTGCCACTCCGCCAACCGGGCGGTGGTCTGCCCCGTGGACCGCGCCACCTGCACCGCCATCGCCTCGCTCAGCAGCCCCGCCTCGACCAGACCGGCCAGCCGGCGCAGCGCCAGGACGTCGGCCTCGGTGAGCGCCTTGGCCTGCCCGATGTCGGCGAAGCCCATCGCCCGCCAGAAACGGGACGCCAGCTCCATGGAGACACCGGCGCTGCGGGCCGCCTGAAACGGGGTGTAGCGCCGCTCGGCGCCGAGAATGAGCTGTTCGAGGCGCAGCGCGAGCGGGTTGCCCTCGTCGGGATCGTCGGAGCCCGTGTCGTCGACGGTCACGCCTGCTGCCCTTCCGATCTTCCGCGGTCAGGTATCGACCGGCCTCAACTCTACGGCAGTGTGCGGTAGCTCACGCCCGTGGAGCCGACGGTAAGTCCCCTTGACGGGGGCGGCACCCGGCGTCGGCTGTTTTTCGCTCACGCGGGCCTCAGATGCACGATGTCCCCCGCCCCCACCGGCTCCTGCACCCCTTCCCGCGTGGCGATCACGAGCCGCCCGTCCCCGTCCACGGCGACCGCCTCCCCCACCACCGACCGGTCCCCCGGCAGCTCGGCCCGCACCTCGCGCCCCAGGGTCGCGCAGCCCGCCGCGTACGCCTCCTGCAGACCGCTCGCCGCGGGGTCGCCGCCGGCCGCCCGCCAGCGGCCGTACCACTCCTCCAGCGACCGCAGAACGGCCCGTAGCAGCGGATCGCGGTCCGTGTTCGCCGCCCCGGCCAGGGCCAGGGAGCCCGCCAGCGGGACCGGCAGTTCGTCCGCGCGCAGGGTGACGTTGACACCGACGCCCACGACCACAGCGCCCTCCCCGGCCCGCTCGGCGAGGATCCCGCCGGCCTTGCGCTCCTCGCCCCCCACGGTCACCAGCAGGTCGTTGGGCCACTTGAGTGCCGTGTCCACGCCCGCCGCCCGCGCCAGGCCGTTGGCGACGGCGACACCGGTGAGCAGCGGCAGCCAGCCCCAGCGGGCGACGGGGACCTCGGCCGGGCACAGCAGCACGGAGAAGAACAGGCCGGAGCGCGGGGGCGCCGTCCACTGCCGGTCCAGGCGGCCGCGCCCGGAGGTCTGCTCCTCGGCCACCAGCACGGCCCCCTCGTCCGCCTTCCCCGCCGCGGCACGGGCCACGAGGTCGGAGTTGGTGGACCCGGTGCGCTGGACGACCTCCAGGTCACCGTAGAAACCGCCGTCGCGGACCAGCGCCCGGCGCAGGGATGTGGCGTTGAGGGGCGGCCGGTCGAGGTCGGACCAGCGGCTGCCGTTCGCGTCTGAGGCATCTCGGGGCGTCATGCAAGCCACCCTAGGTGTGTGAAACGCCGCACTGCTGATCGCTGGACGCAGCACTACTCTACGGATGAGTAACCGTCCCCCCTTTTGAGCAGGCAGGGAGCCGCATCCCGATGTCCGAGCCGGAAGAGCGTCACGAGATCCCAGGGATCGACATCCACACCACCGCGGGGAAGCTCGCGGATCTCCAGCGCCGTATCGAGGAAGCGACGCACGCCGGCTCCGCACGCGCCGTGGAGAAGCAGCACGCCAAGGGCAAGCTGACGGCCCGTGAGCGCATCGAACTCCTCCTCGACGAGGGCTCGTTCGTCGAGCTGGACGAGTTCACCCGGCACCGCTCCACCAACTTCGGCCTGGAGAAGAACCGCCCCTACGGCGACGGTGTCGTGACCGGCTACGGCACGGTCGACGGCCGCCCGGTGGCCGTGTTCTCCCAGGACTTCACCGTCTTCGGCGGCGCGCTGGGCGAGGTCTACGGCCAGAAGATCGTCAAGGTGATGGACTTCGCGCTGAAGACCGGCTGCCCGGTCATCGGCATCAACGACTCCGGCGGCGCCCGCATCCAGGAGGGCGTGGCCTCCCTCGGCGCGTACGGCGAGATCTTCCGCCGCAACACCCACGCCTCCGGTGTCATCCCGCAGATCAGCCTGGTCGTCGGCCCCTGCGCGGGCGGCGCGGTGTACTCCCCCGCGATCACCGACTTCACGGTCATGGTCGACCAGACGTCCCACATGTTCATCACCGGCCCGGACGTCATCAAGACGGTCACCGGCGAGGACGTCGGCTTCGAGGAGCTCGGCGGCGCCCGCACCCACAACTCCGTCTCGGGCGTGGCCCACCACATGGCCGGCGACGAGAAGGACGCGATCGAGTACATCAAGCAGCTGCTGTCCTACCTGCCGTCCAACAACCTCTCCGAGGCCCCGGTCTTCCCCGAGGAGGCGGACCTCGCGCTCACCGACGAGGACCTGGAGCTGGACACCCTCGTCCCGGACAGCGCGAACCAGCCGTACGACATGCACACGGTGATCGAACACATCCTGGACGACGCCGAGTTCTTCGAGACGCAGCCGCTGTTCGCACCGAACATCCTCACCGGCTACGGCCGTGTCGAGGGCCACCCGGTCGGCATCGTCGCCAACCAGCCGATGCAGTTCGCCGGCTGCCTCGACATCAAGGCGAGCGAGAAGGCGGCCCGCTTCGTCCGGACCTGCGACGCCTTCAACATCCCGGTGCTGACCTTCGTCGACGTCCCCGGCTTCCTGCCCGGCGTCGACCAGGAGCACGACGGCATCATCCGCCGCGGCGCCAAGCTGATCTACGCCTACGCCGAGGCCACCGTCCCCCTCATCACGGTCATCACCCGCAAGGCCTTCGGCGGCGCGTACGACGTCATGGGCTCCAAGCACCTGGGCGCCGACCTCAACCTCGCCTGGCCCACCGCCCAGATCGCCGTGATGGGCGCCCAGGGCGCGGTCAACATCCTGCACCGCCGCACGATCGCGGAGGCGGAGGCGAACGGGGAGGACCTGGAGGCCGTGCGCGCCCGCCTCATCCAGGAGTACGAGGACACCCTCCTCAACCCCTACATCGCGGCCGAGCGCGGCTACATCGACTCCGTGATCATGCCGTCCGACACCCGCCGCCACATCGTCCGCGGCCTGCGCCAGCTCCGTACCAAGCGCGAGTCCCTCCCCCCGAAGAAGCACGGCAACATCCCCCTCTAGCCGGCCGGGAGCCGTCATGAACATCAAGGTCGTACGGGGCAACCCGACCCCCGAGGAGCTGGCCGCCGCCCTGGCGGTGGTCCGAGCCCGCGCCGCGGCGGCAGCAGCCACCCCGCCCGGCGCGGAGGGCCCGAGGGACGCGTGGTCCGACCCGGCAAGGATCGCAGGCCACCGCGTCCCCCAGCCGGGCCGGGCGTCATGGACCCGCACCTACTGGCCGGCGTAAATAAGTACCCCTACTCAGGCCAACCCCCCCGGCCAAGCCCCACGCTGGTGGAATGCTGTGGTCAGACCCGAAGAACGAGCCGCCCAAGGAACTCCGCGACATGCAGGAGACCCTGAGGCGGCTCGGCTTCTTCCTCGCCCTGGCCATGGTGGTGGCGATGATCGTGCTGGGCCTACGCTGACCGCATGCGCAGACTCGTCCTCGCCTCCCAGTCCCCCGCCCGCCTGAACCTCCTGCGGCAGGCCGGCCTCGCCCCCGAGGTCATCGTCAGCGGGGTCGACGAGGACGCGGTGACCGCCCCCACCCCGGCCGAGCTGGCCCTCGCGCTCGCGGAGGCCAAGGCGAGCGTCGTGGCGGCGCGCCCGGACGCCAAGGGCGCGCTGGTGATCGGCTGCGACTCCGTGCTCGACCTGGACGGCGAGGCGCTGGGCAAGCCCGCCGACGCGGCGGAGGCCACGGCGCGCTGGAAGGCGATGCGCGGCCGGGCGGGCACGCTCCAGACGGGCCACTGCGTCTACGACACCCTCAGCGGGCGCTACGCCTCCGCGACCGCCTCCACGGTGGTCCGCTTCGGCGAGCCGAGCGACGAGGAGATCGCGGAGTACGTCGCCTCGGGTGAGCCCCTCCATGTGGCGGGGGCGTTCACGCTGGACGGCCGTTCGGCACCGTTCATCGACGGCATCGACGGCGACCACGGCAACGTCATCGGCATCAGCCTGCCGCTGGTCCGCAGGCTGCTGGGTCAGCTGGGCGTCGGCATCACTGAGCTGTGGGCGCCGCCGGAGGCGTGACCCCCGGACCGTCGCCGCCCTCACCGGGCTCCCCGTCCCCGGGCCCCTCGGCCGCGGGACCCTCGGCCGCGGGACCCTCGGTCGCGGGGCCCTCGGCCGAGGGCGCCGGCGGGGCGTCGTACGTCATCAGGAGCAGGACGATCAGCCCGAGCACCACGATCATGAACGCGAACTGCGCCCGGCCGAGGAGCCCCCAGGCGAGCGCACCGAGCAGAGCGTGCGTCACGGCCGCGCTGATCAGCAGGATCCGGCCGGGGAGGGCGGGGGCCCGGTTGCGCAGGGCCACCAGCAGGGCGACCACGCCGCAGGCGGCGAAGTAGAGGCCGAAGACGATCCCGCCGACCTTCGAGGACGTCGACATGACGTCCGGATCGATGCCGGCCATGGACATGTTCTGGGAGTCGGCCATGATCCCCAGGGCCCAGTTCAGCAGCGCGATGCCGAACCCCTCCGCGAACAGCACCAGAGCCACGATCCACGCCAGCGGTCTTCGCACCACCGTTCCCCACCCACTTTCGCCTGCGCTCGATCCTCGATCCCTCGATCCGGAGTCGAGCAGGGTTTCAGTTACCCCAAGTACGTTCGAAACATCGTGAACGCTACTAACGGGTAAACCCGGGGACAAGGGTTCTGTGCGGGGCAAAGAATCGTTGGGCCATTCGTAGGGACTCCACAAAGAAACGGAGTGGGCCGCAGCACGCTCTCACAGAGACCTTGACCACATGAGAGGGCTAGGGTTGCCGGGTGGAGTGCTGCGTACGGCGGTACTACAAGGGATTTCACGGTCGAGTGAGCCTGGCATCACGCTCCGTGTGGGCAAGCTCACCTTTGGGGACGGGTCGATGTGTCGTGTCGGCAGTCCCTAAACTCGGCTTGTTTCAAGGAGGGAGCCTCAATCGTGCGCAAGGTGCTCATCGCCAACCGTGGCGAAATCGCTGTCCGCGTGGCCCGGGCA
>NZ_JBEXXE010000024.1:0-172297 GCF_040630255.1 Streptomyces sp. NPDC005820 | reverse complement strand
GCCGAACGCGATCGGGGTGAGCCCGTCCTTCTTCATCTGCTTGCACAGCGCGACCAGCTCGTCCCAGGTGGTGGGGACGGTGTAGCCGTGCTGCTGGAAGACGCTCTTGCGGTAGAAGACGGCCCACGGGTACGTCGTCATGGGCACGAAGTAGTACTTGCCGTCCTCCCCCTTGCTGAGCTTCTTCATCGCCTCGGGGAAGTTGCGTCCGATGGTCTCCCACACGTCGTCGATCGGTGAGGCCAGGCCCTTGGCCGCGAAGAACTGCATGCGGTAGCCGGCGAACCAGTTGAACACGTCGTCCGGGGTGCCCTGGAGGTAGGAGTTGATCTGTTCCTGGAACGTGTTGTGGTCCTTGGTGTTCACGTCGACCGCGATCCCGGACTGCTTCTTGAAGGCCGCGTAGATCTCGGCGAAGGCCTTCTTCGGGACCGCGTCGGACGCGTTGGAGCCGAGGCTGACGGTCTTCGGGTCGGAGGAGGTGCTGCCGCCGCCACAGGCGGACAGCAGCGGGATGCCGGCACCGAGGACGGCCGCGCCGCCCATACCGCGCAACATCGTGCGACGGCTGAGACCGGGCATGGAGCGACCGAGGGAGGAAAGGTGCATTTCGGCTCCTGACGGGGCGGCTGTGCCCA
This sequence comes from Streptomyces sp. NPDC005820, assembly GCF_040630255.1. NCBI lineage: Bacteria > Bacillati > Actinomycetota > Actinomycetes > Kitasatosporales > Streptomycetaceae > Streptomyces > Streptomyces sp. NPDC005820. Next base: position 171,659 of record NZ_JBEXXE010000024.1, on the reverse strand, counting down.
GATTTGGCATGCCTGCCCGAAGGGATGTGACGGTGAGGGATCGCCGAGCGACCAGAATCCAACGTGATCGCACAAACACGATCGGCGGATGCCACGAAGATTGAGGGCTGCGTGAGACCGCTGTCAAGGCTTTGCGTCTGATCACCCGCATGGGGCGTATCCGTCGAGAAGTGCTTCACTTCGCGACCGGATCCGGCCGATCGGCTCTTCCGGGCGCGCAACGGTCCCCGCCGCTCGGCGTCTCACCAGCGGTGATGCCCCTCGGCGGGGCCCGGCGGGGCGTCGTGGTGACGACCCGCTCCGCATGGTTCGGAAGGGAAGAGGGCTCGCGATGGCTCTTGACGTGTGCTCGTCGGCTGCGTAGACATGACCGCGCGATCAGATCGCGCGGTCATAGCGGCAGACTGGTACGCAGCAGTCACACAGCACTTGGGGAGACTTCGATGACACCAGGAGCGGGGCGCGACGCGAGCCCCTCTGTGCCGCGCAGTGCGGACGTCGCACGGCTGGCCGGGGTCTCACGCAAGACCGTCTCCCGGGTGCTCAACGACGAGCCGTACGTCTCCGACGAGGCCCGCAGCCGTGTTCTCGCGGCGGCGGAGGAACTCGGCTACCGCCTGAACCACGCCGCCAGGGCACTGGCCTCGGGCCGCACCCGCTCCCTCGGCGTCGTCGCCCTGGGCACGGCCGGGTACGGAACCGCCTCCCTGCTCGTGCACATCGAACATGCCGTACGGGACGCCGGTTACGCACTCCGCGTGATCAACACACCGGACGGCGACCCGGAGGGCATCGCGGGCGCCGTGGAGTCACTCCTCGAACAGGGCGTGGACGGCGTCGTCGTCTCCGAACCCATGGTGAAGGGAGAGGTCCCGCTCCGCGTCGACGTGCCGGTCCTCTTTCTCGGAGCGCCGCCCTCCTTCACCGCCACCCGGACGGTGACGGTGAGCGTGGGCGCCCACGCACTGGCCCGGGCGGCCACGGAACACCTGCTGGACCTGGGGCACGAGACCGTCCATCACCTCGCCGGCCCGCGCCGGTGGTACGCCACCAAGGACCGCATCGAGGGATGGCAGGCGGCACTCGCCGCACGAGGTGCGCACGAACCGCCCTTGCTCAACGGTGACTGGTCGGCCGCCTCCGGGTACGCGGCCGGTCGCGCGCTGGCCGCGGACCGTTCCGTGACCGCGGTGTTCGCCGCGGGCGACGAGATGGCCATCGGCCTGATCCACGCCCTGCGGGAAGCGGGGCGGCGCGTGCCGGAGGAGATCAGCGTCGTCGGCTTCGACGGCAACCCGGTCTTCGCCTACGTCTCCCCGCCCCTGACCACCGTCCGGCAGCCCTTCGACGCCGCGGCACGGGAAGGGATCCGTCTCCTCGTACACGCCATCGAGAAGCCCGACACCGACCTGCCGCAGGCGGACGAGCCCCCCGTCGAACTCGTCGTACGCGGCTCGACCGCGCCCCCACCGCCCCACCGGGTCCGGCCGCCGCTGCGCACCGTCTGAGCTCCGGCCGCACACCACCCCGGGCGTCCCCCCCACGCCTCAGGGCCCGTTCGACGTGCCCCCTGGACTCCGCCGCTCCCCGTTCCGACTGGTGCCGGGGGCTGCGGGCACCGAAACATCCCCCCGTTTCCCTCATCGGAGCCGCACATGTCTCCTGCGCAGTCAGGCGCCAGACCCGGCGCCGCTCCGCGTCCCGCCGCCCTCCTGTTCCTGCTCCTCGCCCTGGTCGTCGCCGCGGCGACGACCGTGCTGCCCGCCGCGGGCCGGGCACACGCTCTTTCGCGCCCGTCCCGGACGATGTACACCCCGCCGTCGGGCGCGCCGTCGCCCGGCTCGCTCTACCCCCGCGGGCTGCGTCTGCAGCACAACGGATCCGCCAACGGCACCCAGCTCGCCACGTTCGAGCAGTACACCTCCGGCACGCCCGTCTTCCCGGTCTATCGCAGCACGGACAACGGTGACTCCTGGAGCAAGATCTCCGAGATCGCCGACACTCAGAACGGCTGGGGCATGCGCTGGGAGCCCGAGCTGTTCGAACTGCCCACGGCGATGGGCGACTTCCCGGCGGGCACGATCCTCGCCGCCGGAGCCTCCGTCCCCGCCGACCGATCGGCCATCAAGATCGATGTCTATGCCAGCACCGACCGCGGGCAGACCTGGACCTTCGTCAGCAACATCGCCACCGGCGGCGCGGCCTTCGACACCAACGGCAACACTCCCGTCTGGGAGCCGTTCTTCCTCGTGTCCGGGGGGAAGCTGATCGTCTACTACTCCGACCAGCGCGATCCCGACCACGGCCAGAAGGTCGTGCACCAGGTCTCCACGGACGTCCGCTCCTGGGGCCCGGTGGTGGACGACGTGGCGATGCCCACGTACAGCAACCGCCCGGGCATGCCGACGGTGGCCAGGATGCCGAACGGCAAGTTCATCATGACGTACGAGTACGGCGGTGCCGCCGAGGGCAACTTCGCCGTCTACTACAAGATCTCCTCCGACCCGGAGGCGTTCGGCCCGGTCACCGGGATCCCGCTGCGGTCGACGGACGGCGTGGTACCCCGAAGCACGCCCTACGTCACCTGGCTTCCCACCGGTGGCCCCAACGGCACTCTCGCCGTCAGCGCGTACAGCACCGGCGACCTGTTCCTCAACACGCAGAACGGTGCCGCGAACACCTGGACACGCATCAGCTCCAACGTCGCCAACGGCTACAGCCGCGGCATGGTGCCGCTCGCCGACGGGCACAGTCTGCTGGTGCTCAGCGGCGGCAACGGAGGCAGCAACCTCTCCAACCCCGTCACCTACGGCACGATCGATCTGGGCGGCGGCATCTCCGACGGTGCCACCTACACCGTCGCCAACGCGGGCAGCGCGCTGAAGCTCACCATCGCGGGCGGCTCCACCACCAACGGCGCCTACGCCACCCAGCAGAACACCAGCGGCGCCACCGACCAGCAGTGGCGGTTCGTCCAGCAGCCCTCCGGATACTTCAAGATCTTCAACGTCGCCAGCGGCAAGGTCCTCGGTGTGGAGAACCAGTCCACCGCCGACGGCGCCAAGATCCTCCAGTGGGACGACAACGGCACCCTCGACCACGAGTGGGCCGTCGCCCCGCACCCCGCCGGCGGCTACAGCATCTCCAACCGCGTCACCGGCAAGTACCTCGAAATCCCCAACGCCTCCAGCACGGCCGGTGCCACGGCCGGCCAGTGGAGCGACACCGGCTGCGCCTGCCAGCGCTGGGACCTCGTCCAGACCGCCCTGCCGACTCTGACCACCGGTCAGTACGTCTTCGTCAACAAGAACAGCGGCAAGTACCTCGACATCCCCGGTGCGTCCACCGCCACCAACACCGCGGCCGGCCAGTGGCACAACTCCGCGTGCAGCTGCCAGCTGTTCACCTTCCAGTCCGCCGGCAACGGGGCCTGGACCATCAAGAACGTCAACAGCAACCTCAGCCTGGACATCCGGGGCTCCTCCAGCACCGCGGGCGCCGCCGTCGTCCAGAACACCGCCTCCTCCGCCGACTCCCAGAAGTGGACCCTCACCGACGAGGGCAACGGCTACTACCGGCTCCGGAACGTGAACAGCGCCCTCGTCGCCGGTGTCGCCCAGTCCTCCACCGCCGACGGAGCCGCCGTCGTCCAGTGGAACAGCGTCACCGTCGACGACCAGCTCTGGAAGATCGTCCGCATCAACTGACCCGACGAGCGGAGTGACCGACATCCCGTGGCCGGGCCCGCCGACAGATCCGGCGGGCCCGGCCACATCCGCGGACAGCCGGGACCGGTCGACGAGAACGCCTGGCTGTGGGACTCGTGCTCGGGCACCGGAACGTGGACCTTCACGCCACAGCCCGAGGCCGGCTGCCCGGCCCACGGCGGACCGCGGGACCGGATCACGCTCACGATCCCCGCGCGCACAGGATGCGGGCCCGAAAGGCGCGTGTTCCTATGGGGCCGTCGGACCTGAGAGGGACTGTGGCGCCGCGGTGCCCGCGCTGCTGGGGCCGTCCCGCTCGGTGCGGCGCCGCCCCTGGCCCTTGGGCCGTCCGTGGGTCCCGCATCCTTCCCGTGCCCGCCGCGTGTGTTCGTGGAGCGCATCGAGCCCCCGCCGTAAGGAATCCGGATGACCGAGTCGCCTCAGGAGCCGGGTCGGACTCACCGGGAATATCCGCGGCCCGGCCCGGGCGGACGGCCCTCTCGACCTGGCAACGGGTACGGGTACGGCAAGGCGGGTTCCCCGGAGCCCCGGCGGAACTGGCTGGGCGCGGTCTGGGCCGCCGCGCCGGCCATGCCCCCGCGTACCCTGCTCGACGTACTGGAGGCGTCCGTACGGGGGTACCCCGAAGCACCCGCGCTCGACGCCGACGGCGTGGTCCTCAGCTATCGCGAGCTGTGGGACCGGGCCGGCCTGCTGGCACGTGACCTCGCTGTGCTCGGCGTCGGCGTGGGGGACCGGGTCGGAGTCCGGGTGCCGTCCGGAACCGTGGACCTCTACACCGCCGTGCTCACGGTGCTCCGCGCGGGCGCGTCCTATGTCCCGGTGGACGCCGAGGACCCGGACCGGCGTGCCGCGGCCGTCTGGGCCGACGCGGAGGTCTGCGCCGTCATTGGCGAACGCGGGACCGTCCGTCCGGTCCCCGGCCGTGTGCCGTGCGGCCGGCCGGGTCAGCCGCGGGCGGCCGACGACGCCTGGGTGATTTTCACCTCCGGTACCTCAGGCCGTCCCAAGGGCGTGGCCGTGACCCACCGCTCGGCTGCTGCCTTCGTGGACGCGGAGGCACAGTTGTTCCTCCGGCACCGACCGCTGGGACCGGGGGACCGGGTGCTGGCCGGGCTGTCCGTCGCCTTCGACGCCTCCTGCGAGGAGATGTGGCTCGCGTGGCGCCACGGTGCCTGTCTGGTTCCGGCGCCAAGCGCGCTGGTCAGAGCCGGTGCCGATCTGGGGCCGTGGCTGCTGGAGCGCGGTGTCACTGTGGTCTCCACCGTCCCGACCCTGGCCGCCCTGTGGCCGGCCGAGTGCCTCAGGGGAGTGCGGCTGCTCGTCCTGGGCGGAGAGGCGTGCCCCGCCGAACTGGTCGACCGGCTCGCCGCTCCGCAGCGCGAGCTGTGGAACACCTACGGTCCCACGGAGACCACCGTGGTGGCCTGTGCCGCCCGGCTGGTCCCCGGTCGGCCCGTGCGCATCGGCGCACCGTTGGCGGGCTGCGAACTGGCCGTCGTGGGCGCGGACAACCAGCCCGTGGCCTGGGGCGAGATCGGAGAGCTGGTGATCGGCGGGGTCGGGACGGCCCGTTACCTGGACCCTGCCAAGGACGCCGAGAGGTTCCAGCCGCACCCTTTTCTGCGCGGCGTCCGCGCCTATCGCAGCGGCGACCTGGTTCGCGCCGACCCCCTGGGACTGGTGTACGTGGGGCGGACGGACGAGCAGGTGAAGCTGTCCGGCCGCCGTGTGGAACTCGGCGAGATCGATGCCGCGCTCCAGTCGCTGCCCGGCGTACGTGCCGCCGCGGCCGCTCTGCGCGCCACCCGGGCGGGCGGCCAGATCCTGGTCGGATACCTGGTCCTGCAGGGGGACGGCCGCCAGTACTTCGACACCGCTGCCGCCAGGGCCCTGCTGCGCGCCCGGCTGCCCCAGCCGCTGGTGCCCCTGCTGGCTGTCGTCGACGGTCTTCCCACCCGCACGTCCGGCAAGGTCGACCGTGCCGCCCTGCCCTGGCCGCTGGTTGAGCGGCATGCCACGCCGACAGGTACCGCTCCGGGGGCGGGCCCGGGGCCGACCGGCACCGCAGGATGGCTGGCCGACCTCTGGGAGAGCCTGCTCGGACTCCGCCCCGAGGCCGAGAGCGAGTTCTTCGCCCTCGGCGGGACCAGCCTGTCCGCCGCGCAGCTGGTGTCGACGCTGCGCGAACGCGTCCCCGGGGTTTCCGTCACCGATGTCTACCGGTGTCCCCGGCTGTTGGACCTCGCCGCACGGCTGGATGAACTGGAGGTCGGCGGCGAGCTCGGGCGCACGATCCTGCCCACCCCCCGCCGGACCGGTGCGGTGCAGCTCGTGGTGGTGACCGTGCTGTGCGCCGTGGTCGGGATACGGCTGCTGGTCGTACTGGCCGCGCTGGACGATCTCCTCGGTCCGCGGCCCTGGGCCCCACGGCGCTCATGGTGGCTGATCGCCGTCGGCTGGCTGGCTCTGTTCAGCGCTCCAGGCCGCGTCGCGATCGGGGCGGCCGTCGGCCGATTGCTCACCGCCGGGTTCCGACCCGGTACGCACCCCCGTGGCGGCTCGGTGCACCTGCGGCTGTGGGCCGCTGAACGCGTGGGGACCGTACTAGGTATGGCCTCACTGCTCGGCACTCACTGGGCTGCCCGCTACGCCAAGGCGTTGGGCTGCGCGGTGGGGCAGAGCGTGGATCTGCACGCCATGCCGCCGGTGACCGGAATGGCCCGCTTCGGCTCCGGATGTGTCCTGGAGCCCGAGGCGGACGCGGCCGGCTGGTGGCTGGACGGCGATGTGCTCCATCTGGGCCGGATCGAGATCGGGGACGGCGCCCGAGTGGGCGCCCGCAGCATGCTGATGCCCGGTGCCAAGGTGGGCAGCGGAGCGGATGTCGCACCCGGCAGCTGTGTAGAGGGCGAAGTGCCTGCGGACGAACGGTGGTACGGCTCACCGGCACGACGGATGTCAGGTGCCCCGCGCGCGGGCCACGACTGGCCGCGGCCGGTCCGGCGACGCTCGCGGCGCTGGGAACTCGCCTACAGCGCGGCCTTGTCGGCCCTGGGGCTGCTGCCACTGGCGGCCTTCCTGCCGGCGCTGCTGGTCCTGAACCGTTTCGTCGGCGACGAACACGGCCTCGACCCCGTCATGCTCGACCTGCTGCTTACCCCGCTGCTCGTTCTGCCGGCGATGGGCTGCTATGCGACGCTGACCGTGGTGCTGGTGCGGCTCGCGGGCCGAGTTCTGACGCCCGGGTACCACCCCACGTGTGGCAGGGTCACCTGGTGCGCCTGGTTGGTCTCACGGCTCATGGGTATGGCCCGGACCTCGCTCTTCCCTTTCTACGCGGGCCTGCTGACGCCGTTGTGGCTGCGACTGCTCGGGGCCAGGGTCGGGCGGCAGGCGGAGGTTTCCACCGTGCTGGGGCTGCCGGCACTGATACGGGTGGGCGACCAGGCGTTCCTTGCCGATGACACCCTGGTGGCGCCGTTCGAGCTGCGTGGCGGCTGGCTCCGGCTGGACTTTTCCCGCGTCGGGCGGCGTGCTTTCGTCGGCAACTCCGGGATCGTGGGACCGGGCCGGGAGCTTCCCCAGGACGCCCTGGTCGGGGTGCTCTCGGATGTCCCCGCACATGCCGAACCCGGATCGTCCTGGCTGGGCAGACCAGGCCTCTCATTGCCCCGGGTACGGGAGAAGGGGGACCCTGGACGGACCTGGGCGCCGCGGCGGCGACTGGTGTTCGCCCGGGCGGCCGTGGAGGCGTGCCGGCTGGTACCGATCATGGCTACGGCCTTCATCGGCGGCCTGGCCGCGGTGGCACTCCAGGTGCTCGCCGTACGCTACGGGCTGCTGGTGGCCGCGGCCCTCGCGGGAGTGGTGCTGCTGTGCGCGGGCATACTCGCCTGTCTGGCCACCACCGCGGCGAAATGGCTTGTGGTGGGGCGGTTCAGGACAGGCCGCCACCCGTTATGGAGTTCCTTCGTCTGGCGGAACGAGCTCTATGACACCTTTGTCGAGGAACTGGCCATACCCTGGCTCGGCCGGCTGCTGCTCGGTACGCCGTTCCTCAACCTGTGGCTGCGCTCGCTCGGCGCCCGGATCGGCCGCGGCGTGTGGTGCGAGACCCACTGGCTGCCCGAGACCGACCTGGTCCGTATCGGGGATGGAGCCTCGGTCAACCGCGGCTGCGTGGTGCAGACCCACGTCTTCCACGACCGGGTGTTGCAGCTGGACCGGATCCGACTGGACGCGGGAGCCACGCTGGGGCCGCACTCCATCGCGTTGCCCGGTGCCGCGCTGGCGGCCGGCACGGTGGTGGGGCCCGCGTCCCTGGTGATGCGCGGGGAACGAGTACCGGCCAGGACCCGGTGGTTGGGAAACCCGATCGCTCCCAGCACGCCGACGGGTTCTTGACCGAGATCCGCGAGATCTACGCGCCGTTCCGTGAGCGGCGACGCGTCCGCGTAGCCGGTCTCTTCCCACGGCTCTGCCGGTCGTTGCGGACCACGTAAGGGATCTTGAGACCACGAGCAGCCCATGGCAGGCTCATGCCGCATGATCGATGAATTCGCGAAGGACAACCTGCACGGGAGACTGCGGCGGGACCGCAAGGCGCTGCTCTGGAAACTCGACGGCTTGTCCGAATACGACGCCCGACGACCTTTGACAGCGACCGGGACCAACCTCCTCGGCCTGGTCAAACACGTGGCCACCGTCGAGGCCAGGTACTTCGGCGAGGTCTTCGACCGCCCTTCCCCGGAACCGCTGCCCCGCTGGCAGGACTCCGACGGCAGCGATCTGTGGGCGACCGAGGACGAGACCCGCGATCAGATCATCGCGTTCTACCGGCGCACGTGGGAACACTCCGACGCGACGATCAACGAGCTTTCCCTCGACGCCCCCGGCCACGTGCCGTGGTGGCCGGAGCCTCATTCCAACACGAACCTGTTCGCCATCTTGGTCCATGTCCTCGGCGAATCCATCAGGCATGCCGGGCACGCCGACATCCTGCGCGAGGGCCTCGACGGCCGGACCGGGTTGCGCGCCGAACACGAGAGGCAGATCGACGAGGAAGCCCGTGCAGCCCACTGCGCGAAGATCGAGCAGGCCGCCAGGTCGGCCGCACCAGTCAAGGCTTGATCGCGGCAAGAGGGGCGTCCGTCCCAAAGCCTCTGTGGCGCTCTCCAACCGAACGCCGTTGCGCCCGCCGCCTAGGTACTGTGCCTTCGCATGACCGGCACCGAGATCGAGATCACCGCAGACCTGGTTCGCGACCTGCTGCAGGAGCAGCATCCAGACCTTGCAGGGCTGGCCATCCGCGAAGTGGCGGGCGGCTGGGGCAACCAGATGTGGCGTCTCGGGGACGAGTTGGCCGTGCGCATGCAGCGCATGGACCCCACCCCGGAGCTCCAGCTCAAGGAGCGGCGGTGGCTACCCGTACTGGCTCCGCGCCTTCCGCTCCCGGTGCCGACTCCGGTGCGGTTCGGCGAACCGTCCGAGCGCTTCCCCAAGCACTGGACCGTCATGACATGGGTTCCCGGCGAGCCGCTGGACCACGGCTCGATCAGCCGCGGCGACCACGCGGCCGACACGCTGGCGGGCTTCCTCCGCGCGCTCCATGTGGAGGCGCCCGCCGAGGCGCCGATCTCAACGGACTTCGGTGCCCATCCCAGGAACTGCACGGACGGCTTCGAGTACTTCTTCCAGGCCGTTGTCCCCGACGACATCGCTGCCGACGTCCGGGCCGTCTGGGACGACGCCGTTGCCGCCCACGCATGGGAAGGCCCGCGGGTCTGGGTGCACGGCGACCTCCATCCCGCGAACGTCGTCGTCTCGGACGGAACGCTCTCGGGCATCGTCGACTTCGGTGCCATGTGCGCCGGCGACCCGGCGTGGGACCTCGCCGCCGCATGGGTGCTGCTACCCGCGGGCGCGGCCTCACGGTTCTTCGACAGGTACGCGCGGGCAGACGAGGCGGCGATCCGGCGCGCCCGCGGGCTGGCCGCGATGAAGAGCCTCTTCCTGATGCTCATGGGGCAGAACGGAGATCGGGGTCTTCCCGGCGGCAAGCCGAACTGGGGACCTGTGGGCCGGGCGGCACTCGACCGCGTTCTGAAGGGCGTTTGACACACGCTTCTTCGAGATGCCTCCGTACGCAGGTCGCGGACCCGGCGGACGACGGCGGCCCGGGGAGCCGCCCCGGACGCTCAGGACCGGCGGCCCTGGTTTCCCGGGTCAGCGCACCCTTGTCGCCGTTTCCGCCGAGCGCAGGGTTTCCTTCAGCCCCCGTTCGGTGTTGCTCACGTGCAGCAGTGCGGCGGCCTGGCTGAGGGTGGCGTCCCGGGCGCACAGGGCGTTGTAGATCGCCTCGTGCTCCGCGAGAGTGCGGGCCGCGGCCTGGGCGTCTATCAGACCGCGCCAGATGCGGGCGCGCAGCGTGCGGCCGGAGATGCCCTCCAGGAGGGTGAGGAGCGTTTCGTTGCCCGTGGCCGAGACGACCGCGCGGTGGAAGGCGGCGTCATGGGCGTTGAGCTGCTCGACGTCGTCGGCGGCCTCCCGCATCGCGTCCAGGTGTCTTTTCACGTCGGCGAGTTGGGCGTCGGTGATCCGGGTCGCGGCCAGGGCCGTGGCGACCGGTTCGAGGAGCCGCCGTACCTCCATGAGGTCCTGCAGGGCGGCCGAGTCGCCCTGCAGCAGCTCCACCGCCCCGCCCAGCCCCTCCAGGAGCAGACTCGGCTGCAGGCTGGTGACATAGGTGCCGTCGCCCCGGCGGACCTCCAGGACGCGGGCGACGGCCAGCGCCTTGACCGCTTCGCGGGCGAGGTTGCGGGACAGGCCCAGCTGGGCGGCCAGGTCGGGCTCCGGCGGAAGCTTCGAGCCCGGGGGCAGGGCGCCGGTCCGGATCAGTTCACGGATCTGCTCGATGGCCCTGTCGGTCAGAGACAACGCGACTCCCTCCCCCCGGCGTGCCCGCGGGGCACGTCCGACCTGATCAGTCCCTGAGCGCGGAGGTCGTCCCAGAGACCGTCGGGGATGAGTTGATCGTGAAGTTCCACGTTTCGTCTGACCTGCTCCGGATTCCGCATACCGAGGGTGACATTGATGATAGCGGGGTGGGTGTGGGGGAAGGCGATCGCGGCGGCGGGCAGACTGGTCCCGTGGGCCGCGCAGACGTCGGCCATCGCCCGGGCGCGGGCCACCAGGGCAGGTGGGGCGTCCTGGTAGTCGTACTTCATGCCCTCCGCGGGCCGGTCGCGGGAGAGCAGCCCCGAGTTGAACACGCCCACCGCCACCACGCTCTTGCCGAGTGCCAGCGCCGCGGGCAGGACGTCGTCCAGCGCCGACTGGTCCAGCAGCGTGTAGCGCCCGGCCAGCATCACCACGTCGGCCGCGGTCTCGCGCACGAAGCGGGCGAGCATGGCCGACTGGTTCATGCCGGCGCCGATCGCGCCGATCAGGCCCTGGTCGCGCAACTCCGCCAGGGCGGCCATGGCCTCCTCGGCCGCCTGTCTCCAGTGGTCGTCGGGATCGTGCAGGTAGACGACGTCCAGGCGGTCCAGTCCCATGCGCTCCAAGGTCCCCTCGATGGAGCGCAGCACTCCGTCCCGGCTGAAGTCCCACCGCCGGCGCAGGTCGTCCCGTACGACGAAGCCCTCGTCGTCGATACCCCGCGGGTCCTCGTTGGGGACGAGCAGCCGGCCCACCTTGGAGGAGACGACGTAGGCGTCACGCGGCCGGTCCCGCAGAGCGGAGCCCAGGCGCCGCTCGGAGAGACCGAGCCCGTAGTGGGGGGCGGTGTCGAAGTACCGGACGCCGGCCTCCCAGGCCGCTTCGACCGCGGCGGCCGCGTCCTCGGCCGGGGTGACACGGTACAGATTGCCGATCACGGAGGCGCCGAAGCCGAGTTCGGTGAGCTCCACAGGGGTGTTGTCGATCTTCCGGTGTCGCAAGGTGTGCTCCTGAGGAAATGGTCGTGCGGCCGTCCGTCGGCCGGTCACCGTGTGACCGCGGCCGATCCGCCGGCCATGAGCGCCTCGACCTCGGTGAGCGTCGCCATGGAGACGTCTCCGGGGGTGGTCATGGCGAGCGCGCCGTGAGCCGTCCCGTAGGCCAGGGCCCGTTCGAGACGGGCGGCTGTCAGCGGGTGACCGGGCCACGGGTCGTCGCCGTTCAGCAGGCCGTGGATCACTCCGGCGGCGAACGCGTCGCCGGAGCCGATGCGGTCCAGGACGTGCAGGCCGGGCATACGGGGGCCGGTGAGAAACCCGGTCCCGGGCGACCAGGCGGCCGAGGACCAGTCGTTGACCCCCGCCGAGGGCACCTCGCGCAGGGTCGTGGCCAGCACCGACGCGCCGGGAACCCGGCCCGCCGCCTCCGCGAGTGCGTCCGGGACCTCGTCGGCACGGACCCGCACGTCACCCGGGCGGGGGCCGACCAGGCCCAGGGCACCCATGACGACGTCGGCGTGCCGGCCCAGCCGCAGGTCGACCTCGCGGGCCGCGTCGGCGCCGCCCCGGTCGGCCCAGATGCTGGGGCGGTGGTTCGGGTCGTAGGACACGGTGACTCCGTGCCTGCGGGCGGCCGCCATCGCCTCGTCGGCGACATCGACGGTGGTCTCGGACAGCCCGGCGAAGATGCCTCCGGTGTGGAACCAGCGTGGGCCCGAGGCGAAGACCGCGTCCCAGTCGACCTCCCCTTTCCGTAGCTGGGACACAGCGGTGTGCGCGCGGTCGCTGACGCCGAGCGCGCCCCGGATGCCGTAGCCGCGCTCGACGAAGTTCAGCCCGTTGCGGGCGGTGCGACCGGTGCCGTCGGCGGGCACCCAGCGGATCAGCGAGGTGTCGACACCGCCCTGCAGGATCAGGTCCTCGACGAGCCGGCCGACCGCGTTGTCGGCGAGGGCCGTCACGACGGCCGTACGAAGTCCGAAGCATCGGCGCAGGCCGCGTACGACGTTGTACTCGCCGCCGCCTTCCCAGACCTGGAACGAGCGGGCGGTGCGGATCCGCCCCTCGCCCGGATCGAAGCGCAGCATCACCTCGCCCAGGGCCACCACGTCGATCACGGCGTGCTCCTCTCCACGGCCTCGGCGGTGAGACGACCGATCTCTGCGTAGTCACCGCGCTCCAGGTGGGCGGCGGTGGCCATCCACGTGCCGCCGACCGCGAGAACCGCGGGCTCGGCGAGGTAGTCGACCAGGCGGTCGGCGCCGATGCCGCCGGTCGGCACGAATCGCGCCTGCGGGAAGGGGGCGGAGAGTGCCCGGAGCATCCCCGGCCCGCCCAGGGGCTCGGCGGGAAACAGCTTCACGGTGCCGAGACCGGCCCGCAGGGCCCGCATCAACTCGGTCGCCGTGGCAACGCCCGGTACGACCGGCACGTCCAGATCCCGGCATTTCGCCACGACGTCCTCGTCGAAGCCGGGTGAGACGACGAAGCGGGCGCCGGCCGCCACGGCACGCTCCGCCTGCTCGGCGGTGAGGACGGTACCGGCGCCGACGGTGAGCCCGCCGTGCGCGGCCATCGTCCTGAGTGCCCGCTCGGCGCCCGGGGTACGGAGGGTGACCTCGGCGCACCGGGCGCCGCCCGCCGCGAGCGCGTCGGCCAGCGGCCCGGCGCTCGCGGCGGACGGGACGGTCAGCACCGGCATGATCCGGGCCCCGGAGAGCACGGCGGCCAGGTCGGCGGTCATCGGCCCAGCCACCCGCCGTCGACGGGCAGTACGACGCCGTGGACGTAGGCGGCGGCATCCGAGGCCAGGAACACGGTGGCGCCCGCCAGATCCTCCGCGTGGCCCCACCGCCCGGCCGGAATCCGGTCCATGATGGCCCGGCTGCGCACCGGATCGTCCTGCAGGGCCCGGGTGTTGTCGGTGGCGATGTAGCCCGGGGCGATGGCGTTGACGTTGACGCCGTGCGGGGCCCATTCGTTGGCGAGCGCCTTGGTCAGACCGGCGATGCCGTGCTTGGCGGCGGTGTAGCCGGGGACGGTGATGCCGCCCTGGAAGCTGAGCAGCGACGCCGTGAAGATGATCTTTCCGTGGCCTCGGGCCACCATCGCGGCGCCGACGGCCCGGGTCAGTGCGAACTGGGCGTTGAGGTTGACCTGGAGGACCAACTCCCAGTCGGAGAGCGGGTGTTCGGCGGCCGGGGCGCGGCGGATCGTGCCCGCGTTGTTGACCAGGATGTCCACCGGCCGCTCTCGCCCGGCGAGGTTCGCACCCAGAGCGCGTACGGCGTCGGAGTCGGCGAAGTCGGCGCGGATCGCCTCGAACGTACGGCCCGCGGCGACGACGTCCTTCTCGACCTCGCTGCCGGACTCCTCCAGCGAGGCGCTGACGCCGATGACGTCCGCGCCGGCCTGGGCGAGGGCGCCGGCCATGGCCCGGCCGATGCCGCGCCGGGCGCCGGTCACGACGGCGAGCTTCCCGGTGAGATCGAACGAGGTCATACGGCGGCTCCCGGAGCGTCGTCGGTGCAGTCGGTGCAGTCGGTGCAGTCGGTGCAGTCGAGGAGGATCTTCATCACGTCGCCGCCGCCCTCCAAGGCATCGAAGGCGGCGGGTGCCTCGGTGAGCGGCACGACCTTGCTGATGAGCCGCTCGGCCGGAACGGTGCCGTCGGCGACGAGCGCCACGGCCTTCTCGAAGTCGGAGCGGTCGTACAACCGGGCGCCGACCAGGGTGAGCTCGCGCCAGAAGAAGCGGTGCAGGTCGACCTCGCGGGGGCGGGGGTGGATGGCCACCAGACACAGGCGGCCCCGCACGCCCAGCACGTCGACCGCGGTGTCCACCCCGCCCGCCGCGCCGGAGACCTCGAAGGCGACGTCCGCGCCGGCGTCACCGGTCCACCGCCGGACCAGTTCCGGTACGTCGACGGCGGCCGGGTCCCAGGCGGTCAGCCCCATGGCCTCTGCGAGCAGTCGCCGGTGGGCGCTCGGCTCGACCACCCGGACCTCGGCCCCCGTGGCCCGTGCGACCAGCGCGATGAGTACGCCGACGGGTCCGCCGCCGACCACGACGACCCGCTCACCGCCGCGCACGCCGGCCCGGCCGACGTCGTGGACGGCGACCGCGGTGGGTTCGACGAGCGCGGCCCGGTCCAGCGGAAGCGTCCCGGGAAGCCGGACGAGCGTGGCGGCGGGCACGGTCCAGCGTTGCTGCATCGCGCCGGGGGAGTCGATGCCGATGAAGTCGAGGTGCTGGCAGATGTGCTGGTGACCGGCGCGGCAGGCGGGGCAGGTGTCGTCCCAGCGCAGCGGCATCACGGTCACCGCGTCACCGGGCCGCCAGCCCTCCACGTCCGGGCCGACGCGTACCACGCGACCGGACATCTCGTGGCCGAGGACGGCGGGCGTGTGCACCCGGGCGTCCATGTCGCCGTGGAAGATGTGCAGGTCGGTGCCGCAGATGCCGACGTAGGCCGGGGCCAGTTCCACCTCGCCCGGACCGGGTGGCGCGCTGGGTGTGGAGGTCGTGTCGAGGGTGCGGGCGGATGTGTAACGGACGGCGAGTGTCATCGCGGGGTCAGGGTCCCTTCAGCGCGGACGCCGATGGTCAGCAGCAGGTTGGCGTAGGTACGGGTGTCGGCGGTGACGATGGCGAGGGCCAGGTCGGGGGAGCGGGCGGCGTCGTAGAACTCGAACCGGCCGAGGGTGTCGACGGGGACGGGCGCGAGCATCGAGCGGTACTCGGCGATGGCGGCCGGCTCGGGTTCGCCCTCGGGCGGCACCATGACCTGGGCCGACTCGACCGGCAGGGCACGCAACAGGACGTCGAGCACGGTGGTGACGTCCAGCAGGCCGGGTGCCAGGTTGAGGTGCACGGTCCGGGCGCGCTCGCCGGTGGCCGTGCTCGCGGGGTAGTGCCCGTCGGCGAGCAGGACGCGGGCGCCGTGGCCGGCGCCGGCCAGTGCTTCCAGGATGCCGGGGTGCAGGAGCTCGGTCAGGAGCACGGCGTTCCCTCCTCCAGGTGGTAGAAGTCGGTGGCGGTGCCGGCGAGGACCGCGGCGGTCTCGTCGGCGGAGCAGCCGTGCAGGAGTTCCTCCACGGCCGCGGCCCAGCGGTTCCAGCCGCCGGCGAGGACGCAGACCGGCCAGTCGGAGCCGAACATCAGCCGGTCGGGGCCGAAGGCCGTGAGCAGGACGTCCCACACCGGCCGGATGTCGTCGACCGTCCATTTCTCGTGGTCGGCCTCGGTGACCAGACCGGACACCTTGCACCGCACCTGCGGGCACCCGGCGAGCGTGCGGACGCTCCGTTCCCAGCCGGCCAGGTCCCGGCGGGCGACGGGCGGCTTGCCCGCGTGGTCCAGGACGAGCGGGAGCCCGGGAAAGCGCTGTGCCAGACGGACGGCCTGCGGGAACTGGTGGGCGCGGATGAGCAGGTCGTAGCCGAGCCCGAGTTCCTGGACCGCCCGCAACCCCCGTTCGACGTCCGGTCGCTGCAGCCAGTACGGGTCCGACTCGTCCTGGACGATGTGGCGCACGGCCCGCAGGTACCGGCCACCGGGACCGGACCGCAGTTCGTCGAGTACGTCCCCGATCGCGGGAGAGGTGAGATCCGCCCAGCCGACCACCGCGCCGATCATCGGATCGCCGTCGGCCAGAGTCAGCAGCTCGCGCGTCTCGGGCACGGAGGTCACGCACTGCACCACGACCGTGCTCGCCAGCCGCCGTCCGGCGACGACACGGGTGGCGGCCGTCCGCAGGTCGTCCGGGCCGAACGTGCGGCGGATGGGCTCGTGGCCGGGTTCGTCCAGCCAGGGCTGGGGGCGGTGCTCGAGGTTCCACACGTGGTGGTGGGAATCCACGAGTCCGACGGCGTCACCCACGGGCGGACCAGACGGGGCCGTCGGGGTAGGCGTACTCCTTGAGGGAGTCCGGGTGCATCTGGGCGCTCAGGCCCGGCAGGGTGGGCGCGAGGTAGTGGCCGTCCACGACGCGGACCGGGTCGACGAAGTGTTCGTGCAGGTGGTCGACGTACTCGATGACCCGGTCGTCGGTGGTCCCGGAGACGGCGACGTAGTCGAACATCGACAGGTGCTGCACCATCTCGCACAGGCCGACACCGCCGGCGTGCGGGCAGACCGGGGCGCCGAACTTGGCGGCGAGCAGCAGGATCGCGATGTTCTCGTTGACGCCGCCGACCCGTGCGGAGTCGATCTGGACGATGTCCACCGCGCCGGCCTGGAGGAGCTGCTTGAAGACGACCCGGTTGGCGATGTGCTCTCCGGTGGCGACCTTGATGGGGCTCACGGCCTTGCGGACGGCGGCGTGGCCGAGGATGTCGTCGGGGGAGGTGGGCTCCTCGATCCAGTACGGGTCGTAGGGTGCGAGGGCCTGCATCCAGTCGATCGCGGGCTGGACGTCCCATCTCTGGTTGGCGTCGACGGCGATGCGGATGACGTCGCCGACGGTCTCGCGGGCGACGCGCATGCGCCGTACGTCGTCCTCCAGTGAGGCGCCGACCTTCAGCTTGATCTGGGTGAACCCGTCCGCGACGGCCTCTCGTGCCAGGCGGGCCAGCTTCTCGTCGGAGTAGCCGAGCCAGCCGGGGGTGGTGGTGTAGGCGGGGTAACCCTGGTCGAGCAGTCGGCCGATGCGCTGCTCGCGGCCCGGCTCGGCTCGGCGCAGGATCTCCAGCGCCTCCTCGGGCGTGAGCGCGTCGGACAGCCAGCGGAAGTCGACCTGCGCGACCAGCTCCTCCGGGGACATCTCGCCGAGGAACCGCCAGACGGGCTTGCCGGCCCGCTTGGCGGCCAGGTCCCAGGCCGCGTTGACGACCGCGCCGGTGGCCATGTGGATGGCGCCCTTCTCCGGTCCCAGCCAGCGCAGCTGGGGGTCGTGGACGAGGGAGCGGGAGAACGCCCCGAGGTCACCGCAGACCTCCTCGACCGACAGGCCGACCACGTACGGGGCGAGCGTCGCGATGGCGGCGGCCTGCGCGTCGTTGCCCCGACCGGTGGTGAAGGCCAGGGCATGGCCCTCGAGCCCGTCGCCGGCGTCGGTGCGCAGGACCACGTAGGCGGCCGAGTAGTCGGGTTCGGGGTTCATCGCGTCCGAGCCGTCCAGGTGCTCGGAGGTGGGGAAGCGCACGTCCAGCACATCGAGAGCGGTGATGCGGGCGGATGCCGGGGGAGCGGGCGGGGCGGATGACATGGCGGCAACTCCTGTGAAGTCAGGGGCGACAGGGCCCCTTGCGACGAGATGTGGGTGCGACGGAGGGGGCGGGCGGCCTGGCGGGCCGCCCGGATCACTCCTGGACCTCGCCGCCGGTGATGCGGGAGATCATGAGGGCGACGAGGATGATCAGGCCGTTGAGGGCGCCGATCCACTGGGCGGGGACGCCGCCGAGGGTGAGCACGTTCTGGATCATGAAGAGCAGCAGGATGCCGCTGAAGGCCCCGAACATGGTGCCCTTGCCGCCGTTGAGACTGATCCCGCCGATGACGGCGGCTGCCATGACCGTGAAGATGTAGCCGTTGCCCTGCGCGGAGGCGACGGAGGCCAGCCGCCCGGACAGCAGGAGCCCCGCGAGGGCGGCCAGGACACTGCCGGTGACGATGACGATCCACAGCACCCGGTCGGTGCGGACGCCGGCCGCCTTCGCCGCGTCGACGTTGCCGCCGATGGCGTACAGCGAACGGCCGAAGCCGGTCCAGCCGAGCACGACGATCGCGACGGCGAACAGCACCAGGCAGATCCAGATGGAGGCCGGCATCCCGAACCATTGCGCGGTGCCCAGATACAGCATCGACTGCGGCAGCTGGAAGAAGGTCTGGCCACCGGAGATGCCCGTGAGGACGCCCCGCAGGACGATCAGCATGCCGAGGGTGACGATGAAGCCGTTCAGGCCGAAGCGGATGATCAGCAGGGAGTTGATCACGCCGACGAGGGCGCCGACGGCGAGCGTGACCGGGATGGCCCAGGCGCCCGGCAGCAGCCCGAGGCCGTGTCCGGCGCCGGCCGGGACCACGAGCCAGGCCGCGACGCCGGGGGCCAGGCCCATGGTGGACTCCAGGGAGAGGTCCATCTTCTTGACGATCAGGATCATCGTCTGGGCCAGGACCAGCAGGGCGATCTCGGACATGGTCTGCAGGACGTTGATGAGGTTGTCCGCCTGCAGGAAGACCGGGTTGACGATCTGTCCGACGATGGCGATGACCACGATCGCGGGGACGAGCGCCAGGTCCCGCAGTCGGGCCGGCGGGATGCGGCCGCCGAACAGCCCGTTCCGTCCTGCGCCGGGCTCGGCGGCCTTGGGCGGGGGTGTGTCGGTGAGGACGGTGTCAGGCATGGAGGTCCACTCCTTCCATCGCGGCCACGAGGTCGTGGTCGTGCCAGCCGCGGGTCATCTCGGTCGTCACTCGGCCCTGGAACATCACCAGGACCCGGTCGCACATGCGCAGGTCGTCGAGTTCGTCGGAGGCGATGAGCACTCCGGTGCCGGTGCCCGCGGTCTCCTCGACCTTGCCGAGGAGGAACTCCTTGGAGCGCACGTCCACGCCCGCGGTGGGGTTGATCAGGACCAGCAGCCGGGGATCGTCGGCCAGGGCGCGCGCCATGACGACCTTCTGCTGGTTGCCTCCGGACAGCGCGGAGACGGGCAGCTCCGGTCCGGGAGTCTTGATCGCCAGGTTCTCGATCATGCCCTCGGCGAGCCGGTCCCGGGTCCGACCGCTGAGGAAACCCTTCCGGCCGAGCCGGTGGGGTACGGACAGGGTGGCGTTGTCCGCGATGGACATGTCGGGCACGAAGCCCTGGTGGTGGCGGTCCTGAGGGACGAACCCGGCGCCGGCGGCGAGCGCGGCGGGCACACTGCCGGGCCGCGGCCGCCTCCCGGCGATCTCCACGTCTCCGGATCCGGCCGGGCGCAGGCCTACGACGGTCTCGGCGACCTCCGTGCGGCCGCTGCCGGCGGCCCCCGCGAGGCCGACGATCTCCCCGGCGCCGACCTGGAAGGTGACGTCCTGGTAGGTGTCGCCGGTGAGGTCCCGCACGCTGAGTGCGGCTGAGGCGTGCGGGTCGAGGGTGGTGGTGCGTTCCTCGCGCCGGTCGGCCGCCGCCTCGCCGGTCATGGCGGCGACGAGCTCGGTACGGGGAAGGTCCGCGACCGGCGCGGTCAGGATGTGCCGGGCGTCCCGGAACACCGTCACCATGTCGCAGATCTCGTAGATCTCCTGGAGGTGGTGACTGATGAACAGGAAGGTCACGCCCTGGCGTTGCAGGTCGCGGATCCGGTCGAAGAGCCGGTTGATGGCCGCGCCGTCGAGCTGGGCGGTCGGCTCGTCGAGGATGATGAACCGGGCGCCGAAGGACAGCGCTCGGGCGATCTCGACGAACTGCCGTTGTTCGACGTTGAGTTCGCCGGCCGGGGTCTGCGGATCCACGTCGACGGACCAGGCCGCCAGCAGCTCCTGCGCCCGGCTGCGGACCCCCTGCCAGCTGATCAGCCGACTCCGCCCGTGGTCGTGCCGGTTGAGGAAGAGGTTCTCGGCGACGGTCAGGGTCGGGATGATCGTCGACTTCTGGTAGACGCAGGCGACGCGCTGCCGCCACGCGTCGCGGTCCGTGAGCCGGGGGGCCGGTGCGCCGCCGAAAGTGACCGTTCCCTCGTCGGGGGCCTGCAGTCCGGTGAGGACGGAGACCAGGGTCGACTTGCCTGCTCCGTTGCGGCCGACGAGCGCGTGGGTCTCGCCGGGCCTGATGGTGATCCGGGCGCCGTTCAGGGCGACCGTCGGACCGAATCGTTTGACAATGCCCGTCGCCTCGACGACGGGCGGGTCCGCCGGGACCCGTCCGCCGTCCACCGGGGCGGGCGCGGGGGTGACTGCTCGTTCCCCGTCGCTCATCTCAACCGCCTTGTGTTCGTGAGCCGTTGCGTGTTCCGGCGGACCGTCAGCCGAGGTTGTTGCCCCACAGGGACTTGTCGTCGCTCCTGAGGCTGGGTACGCCGCCGTAGGTGCCGCCGTCGGCGGTGACCAGCGGGGCGGCGAGCTGGTCCTCCAGCAGGCCCTCGCGCACCTGCACGATGGTGCTGTCGTGGTCGGTCCTGCCGGGCTTGAACGTCTTCCCGTCGATCGCGGCCTTGAGGTAGTACAGGGCGTACTTGGCGTAGAGGTCGGCCGGCTGGGAGACCGTGGCGTCGATCTTGCCGTCGGCGATGGACTTCAGCTCCTCGGGGATGCCGTCGTTGGAGACCACGAACACGTGCTTCTTGTCCGACGGGTCGACCAGCAGACCCTTCTGCTTGAGGACCTGGAGGGTTCCGGACAGGGCGAAGCTGGACTGCATGTAGACGCCCTTGATGTCCGGGTTGGCGGTCAGGTCCGTCTGGAGCTTCTGCGCGGCGACGGCGCCGTCCCAGTTGGTGGCCTCACCGAACACCTTGATGTCCGGGTAGTTCTTCTTCATGCAGTCGTTGAAGGCCTCGGTGCGGTCACGGCCGTTGATGGAGTCCAGGCCGCCCTCCAGCATCACGACCTTGCCCTTGCCGCCGAGCTTGGTGCCGAGGTACTGACACGCCTTCTCGCCGTACGCGCGGTTGTCGGCCCGCACCACCATGAAGACCTTGCCGCTGTCCGGGCGGGTGTCCACGGTGACGACCGGGATCTTCTTCGCCTCCAGCTGCGCCAGCGTCGGCGCGATGGCGGCGGTGTCCTGCGGGGCCATGGCGAGACCCTTCACGCCCTGGCTGATGAACGTCTGCGCGTTGGCGGTGAGCTTGGCGACGTCGTTCTGCGAGTTGGTGGTCTTGAGGGAGAGGCCGAGCTCCTTGGCGTACTCGGGCGTGTACTTGATGTACGAGTTCCAGAAGTCGGTGTCGGAGCGCGGGTAGTCCACGCCGACCAGCGGCTTGTCGCTCGACGACGCCGAGGTGCTGGAGCCGCCGCCGCACGCGCTCAGCAGCGCCAGTGCGGAGAGGGCGGAGGCGGTGGAACAGAGGGCGGTTCTGAGTCTCATCGGTACTTCCTCGCGCTGGTCCCGTAGCGGGAGACGTTTCGCCGCGGCGACATCTGCGTGCCACCGCCTCGAAGAGATGGGATGTATATATAGGCGAGGTCTGACGCTGCTGTCCAGCCCTTGTGGGTATTGGGATCGAATGGCCAGTTCAGCCCCCTATCGAGACATGCGTCGAGATGGCCTGCGCATCGGATCCATCCCATCAATCAACTGGGTGGCGCAGCGGGAGCGGGCCATGTGGCTCCCCGCAGACATGGCATGTCTGGGTGATTTCAATACGCAGAAAAGGTGCTAAAAGCGGCAAAATTTCTGCCTGTTGGGCACTTTCATCCCTGTACACCCGTTGACATCTCCGGGTTGCATGGTCGACCTTCGTGCGTATCCCGCATTCCCCCTCCCCTTCCGCAGCAGGGATGTGCCATGTCGAGTTCGATCAACAGACGTCAGCTCCTGGCCGGTGCCACCTGTGTGGCCGCCGTGGCCGTCGCCGGAGGAGTGTTCGGCGCGGGCGGCGCCCAGGCCGCGCCCAGCACCTACACGCCCGACTGGAACTCGGTCGACCGGCACCCGCCGGCCCCGGAGTGGTTCCAGGACGCCAAGTTCGGCATCTACTTCCACTGGGGCGTCTTCAGCGTTCCGGCGTACGACAGCGAGTGGTACCCGCGCAACATGTACCAGGGCGGCAGCAGCGCCAACACACACCATGTGGCGACCTACGGTCAGCCCTCGGTCTGGCCGTACCACAACTTCATCAACGGGGCGCAGGACCTCGCGGGCAACACCGTCGTATTCGCCCCGAAGCTGAAGTCGGCGGGCGGGAACTTCGACCCCGACGAGTGGGTGCAGCTCTTCGTCGACGCCGGCGCCAAGTTCGCAGGTCCCGTCGCCGAGCACCACGACGGCTTCTCCATGTGGGACAGCCAGGTCAACGAGTGGAACTCGGTCGACAAGGGGCCGGGACTGAACCTGCTGGAGCTCTTCACCACGGCCATCCGCGCCAAGAACCTCAAGCTGCTCGTGGCCATGCACCACGCGTACAACTACAACGGCTACTACCAGTACGCCCCCGCGCAGACCGACCCCAGCCTCAAGAAGCTCTACGGCCAGCTCGGCGCGACGGCGGAGAACCAGCTCTGGTACGACAAGCTCAAGGAGGTCATCGACCGGGCCCGGCCCGACATCCTGTGGCAGGACTTCAAGCTGGACGCCGTCGACGAGACACAGCGCCTGAACTTCCTGTCGTACTACTACAACCAGGCCAACAGCTGGGGCAAAGAGGTCGTCGCCACCTACAAGGACGGCATGAACTCCAGTGGGGAGGTCTTCGACTACGAGCGCGGCGGCCCAGCCGACCTCACCTCGCCGTACTGGCTCACCGACGACAGCATCTCCAGCAGCAGTTGGTGCTACACCCAGGGCATCGGCTACTACACCGTCCCGCAGATGCTGCACTCGTTCCTCGACCGGATCAGCAAGAACGGCAGCATGCTGCTCAACATCGCGCCGATGGCCGACGGCACCATCCCCCAAGCGCAGAAGGACATCCTGCTCGGCATCGGCGACCACCTGAAGCGCTTCGGCGAGTCGGTGTACGCCACCCGAGCCTGGACCACATACGGCGAGGGACCGACGAAGATGGGCGGCGGCGCGTTCACCAAGCCGACGGCCGGCACCGCGCAGGACATCCGCTTCACCCGCAACAAGGCGAACAACGTTCTGTACGCCACCGTCCTGGGCTGGCCGGGCAGCTCGGTGACGATCAAGACCCTCGGCTCCAACCGGATCGACCTCTCGACGCTGACCTCGGTGAAACTGCTCGACTCCACCGCCGGCACCTACATCGGCCTGGCGACGCCGACCCAGACCTCAACCGGTCTCACGGTGGCTCTGCCGTCCTCGGCGCCGTTCAGCGCCAACGCGTACGTTCTGAAGCTCACCTTCTCCGGAGACATCCCCGCTCAGCGGCCGCTGTCCGGCGCCGTCGGCTTCAGGGACGTCGACTACGCCGGCACCGGTGCCGTGCTCGCCCTCGGTGACCACACCGCGAGCGCCCTGACCTCGGCGGGACTCGGTCCGCTCACCCTTTCCTCCCTCCGGCTGGCTGCGGGCTGTCAGGTGATCGGCTACTCCGGCGACAACTTCAGCGGCACCTCCTGGACCTTCACCGCCGACAACCCCGACCTTCGGATCACCGGCAACAACGACGCGATCACATCGCTGAAGGTGCAGTTCAACCCGTCGACGTACTTCAGGATCACGAACGTCACGGACGGCCTGGCCCTGGACAGCGGCGGCAACGTCGCCTCCGGGTCCAACCTCAAGCAGTGGACCTGGGACGGCAGCCCCAACCTCCAGTGGCAGGCCGTCGAGGTCGGCGGCGGCTACTACAAGCTGGTCAATCGGACCAACGGCATGGTCGCCGACGGCTGGGGCGCCACCACCAACGGCTCCGCCGCCCGCCAGGCCGCCTGGAACGGAGGCAGCAACCAGCAGTGGACGATCACCCACCGGGGCGACGGCCGCTGTTCGATCGCCAACCGCACCACCGGCCTGGTCCTCGACGGGGGCGGCAACGTCGCCTCGGGCTCGGTCACCAAGCAGTGGACCTACGGCAGCAGCACCAACCTGCTGTGGACCTTCAGCGCCCTGTGACGATCTTCGCATCCGCTGACTGACACCGCACGCTGCCCCGTGCCTCCCGATAGCCGAACTCGACTACGCACCCGTGTCCCGAGCCCCCCGAGATCGCCAGGCGACGCGTCGTCGTCGTGCGGTCAGGACTCGCCCCGGTCCGCACGGTCGGCCAGGAGTCCGCGCAGGATGACGTCGAGTGCGGCGCGGAGACGCTGGTGGAGGTCGAAGGGGGCTGGTTCCTCGCGGATCCAGCGCAGGATCGTCGAGAAGTAGCAGGCCGCCAGGAGCGCTCCGGCCTGGTCGCTGTCGACGCCGGCCCGGATCTCCCCGCGTAGGCGCCCCTCTTCGACGATCCGGGCGAGCTCGATCTCCAGGGAGGGGTCCTGGAGCAGGCGGCCGTAGCGCGCCGAGGCGTCCATCAGAACGGTGGTCTCGGTGCGGGAGGCGGCGTTGAGGTCGGCCATCTCCTTCAGGTAACGCTGCAGTCGGTCGTCGACCGGCAGGTCCTCGGCGTGCTGCGCGCCGAGGATCTCGGCGACGCGAGCCCGGCGGCGGACGCCCCATTCCTCGAGGAAGCCGACCTTCTGCGCATAGTGGTTGAAGACGGTGGCCCGCGCGACGTCGGCGGCCTCGGCGATCTGGTCCATGGTGGTCGCCTCGAACCCATCGGCGACGAAGAGGCCGACAGCCGTGTCGTACAGCTGGTCGTACAGCTTGCGGCGCTTGCGCTCCTGGCGCCCGACCGTCGCACCGCCCTCGTCCGCGGCCGCCACAGACCTGATGTTCATGAGCCCCAGTAGAGCACAGGTCCACATTGCTCTTGACCTCTCCCCGGCATATCTCTAGATTCCTCGCTACTGATGGACTCCAGTCCAGCAGTGGACGTGAGTGTCTCGGTGTTGGCCGTGAAACGGGACGAGGAGCTGCCATGTTTTCCGTGACTTCCCGCACGGGCCGGATCGCGTTGGGCGGTGGCTGTCACGCCTGGATCGCACAGACCGGTGGATGGGGGATGAGCAATGCCGGGCTGATCACGGGCCGGGGCGAGTCACTGCTGGTCGACACCCTCTACGACCTGCGGCTGACCAGGGTCATGCTGGACGCGTTGGCACCGGTCACGGCCACCGCGCCGATCTCCACGGTGGTCAACACGCACGGCAACGGCGACCACTGGTTCGGCAACCAGCTCGTGGCCCATGCCGAGATCGTCGCGGCGCGCGGATCGGTGGCGGACATGCGGCTGGTGGGCCCCGCCGAGATGCGGGCGCTGACCGGTGCGGACAGCCCCACCGGACGTTTCGCCCGGCGGATCTTCGGCCGTTTCGACCACTCCGGTATCGACCCGGTCCTGCCGAGCCGGGTCTTCGACGGTGAGACGGTCCTGGACGTCGGCGGTACGGAGGTCCGCCTCCTCGACGTGGGGCCCGCGCACAGTGCCGGGGACACGATCGTCCACGTGCCGCGGGCCGGGACCGTCTACACCGGCGACATCGTGTTCGCCCGGGCCACGCCGATCGTCTGGCACGGTCCTTTCGCCCGCTGGCTCGCCGCCTGTGACCTGCTGCTGGGCCTCGACGCCGACATCGTCGTGCCCGGCCACGGCCCGGTCACCTCCCGGCGGGCGGTCCGCGAGGTCCGTGACTATCTCGAGTTCGTCCATGAGCAGGCCACCGCCCGCTTCACCGCGGGCATGCCGGTCATGGACGCGGCGCGTGACATCCGTCTGGGCCGCTTCGCGGATCTGGACGAGAGCGAGCGCCTCGCCGTCAACGTCCACACCGTCTACCGGGAGCTCGATCCCGCGCTGCCGCCACTCGACGGCCCCGGCCTGTTCGGCTGCATGGCCGAGCTGTGCACCGGCGCCTGACGGTCCCACCAAGTCGGCAAGTCCCCAGTTCCCGGTATGTGCTTCCACCTGTCTTCAAAGGAGAAGTCATGGTCGCCACCCCTGCCTACGATCCACCGACCACCGCGTCCGGCTCCGCCCTCGCCACTCCGGCGCGGCACACCGGAACGATCATCGCCGGCTGTCTCGCGGTCTGCCTGGCGCAGATCGGTCTGGTTCTGCCGGCCGCGATCAACGGCGTCATGCAGCGCTCCCTCCAGGCGTCCGGATCCGAACTGACCTGGATCAGCGACGCGTTCCTGGTGCCCGCCGCAGTGCTCGCCCTGACCTTCGGTGTCGTGGGCGATCTGTACGGCCGTAAGAGACTGGTCGTGGGCGCGGCGCTGCTGGCTTCGATCGGCTATCTGGTCTCCGCGACGTCCGGCTCCGCGGCGCAGCTGATCACCGGTCAGGCGATCTCCGGCATCGGAGCCGCCGCGCTCTTCCCGGCCTCCCTGACGATGATCACCGCCGTCACGGCCACACCGTCCGAGCGGGCCAGGGGACTGGCCTCCTGGACCACGGCACTGTCCCTCGGCGCCCTCGTCGCCCCGCTGATGTCCGGCGGCATCGTCGAGCATGCCTCCTTCCGGTGGGCCTTCGGCGTGACCGGCGTGATCGCCGTCGGCACCGCCGTCGCGGCCTGGCTCCTGGCGGCCGAGTCCACCGCTCCGGAGGGCCGATCGCTGGACTGGCCCGGCCAGATCACCATCGCCCTGGCCCTGCTCAGCCTGCTGTACGGCATCATCCAGGGCCCCTCCGACGGCTGGGGCTCAGCGCCCGTCGTGCTGTCCTTCGTCGCCTTCGTCGTGTTCCTCGCCGCGTTCATCGCGGTGGAGAACCGCAGCACCGCCCCGATGCTGCGACTGGAGCTCTTCCGCATCCCGGCCTTCGCCGCCTCGGCCGCGATGGCGGTGATCGGTATGTTCGGCTTCCTCGGCGGCGCGTACGACCTGAGCATCCGCCTGGGAGTCATCCAGCACCAGAGCCCCTTCCAGGCCGCGGTCCCGTTCGTGATCATCCAGGGCATCACCCCGTTCATCTGGCCCCTGCTCGTCCGTCTGCTGCACCGCGTCGGCCCCGGCCCCATGCTCGTCACCGGTTTCGTCGCGCTGGCCACCGCCCAGCTGTGGCTGCGGGCCGTGCCGGTCCAGGAGACCGGCCTGGTCCCCCTGCTGGGGCCGCTCGTCCTCAACGGCGTGGGCTTCGGCCTGGTCGTCGCCGCCCTCACCGCCGCCGCCGTCAATGTCGTACCGCCCGGCCTGACGGGCATGGCCGGCGCCACCACCAGCCTGGTCCGCGACCTCGGCCAGACGCTCGGCCCGGCTGTCGTCGGCGCCGTGGCCCTCGGCATGGCCGCGAGCCGGCTCACCGGCAGCCTCGCCGACGCCGGACTCACGCCCAAGGAACACGGCATCGCCACCGCCGTTCTGGACGCGGGCGGCCCGCTGGCGCTGCACACCGCCGAGCTCGGCCCGCTCGGCGCCAAGCTCGCGCCGTACACCTCCAACGCCCTGGCCCACGGCTACAACAACGGCCTGCTGCTCACCGCCGCTGCCTGCGTGGCCGCCGCCGTGATCGCCGCCGTCTTCGTCGGCTTCCGGCCCGACGCCACCCGGCCGGCCGAGGCACAGGAGAGCGTGGCGTGAAGTTCGCGAGCGTCGTCCACGACGGAAAATGGCAGTCCGGAGTCGCCGCCGGCGACCGGTTCCACGCCTTCCAACACCCCGTCGGCCTGCTCGATCTCATCGTGGAAGGGGAGGAGTCGCTGCGCGCGGAGGGAGAACACGCGCTGGCCGGCTCCCGGCCCGTACCCCTGGCTGACGTTCGGCTGCTGCCGCCGCTGGAGCCGCCGACCGTCCGTGACTACATGACCTTCGAGAGCCATGTCGCGGGTGTCGCGCAGGGATACGGCGACGCGGTCCCGGAGGAGTGGTACGCCGCGCCCGCGTTCTACTTCACCAACCCGTACGCGATGATCGGTGCCCACGACGACGTGCCCGTGCCGCCCGGCTGCCGTCGCTTCGACTTCGAACTCGAGGTGGCCGCCGTCATCGGCAAGGCGGGCCGGGACCTCACCCCCGAGCAGGCGCGCGAGCACATCATCGGTTACATGATCCTCAACGACTGGTCCGCCCGCGACCTGCAGGGCCGTGAGATGAAGGTCAAACTCGGCCCGGCCAAGGGCAAGGACACCGCCACCACCCTCGGTCCCTGGCTGGTCACCGCCGACGAACTCGAACCCCACCGCGACGCCGAGGGTTTCCTCGACCTCGCTCTGACCGCGTACGTCAACGGTGAGAGGGTGGGGCAGGACCGGCTGTCCAACATGGCCTGGACGTTCGAGGAGATGGCGGCCTACGCCTCCCGCGGCACCTGGATCCGACCGGGTGACGTTCTGGGCTCGGGCACCTGCGGCAACGGAGGCTGTCTCGCCGAACTCTGGGGCCGCAACCGGGTTTTCGAACCGCCACCCCTCGTCCTCGGCGACACCGTCACCATGACGGTCGAAGGGATCGGCGCCGTCAGCAACACCGTCACCGAGGGCGCCCCACCGGTGTCCCTGCCCCGTGCCCGGAACAGGCGGTGCAATCCGTGACCGGACGGGGCCGCCCGCTGCGGCGACTCAGGCGACTCCGGCTTCGCCCCGCACGGAGTCTTCGGCATCGGGCTCCGCCGTGACGGTGATCTCCTGGTTCAGGACCTTGCGGGCCCGCGCCACGTCCAGTGCGCCCTCCCAGCGGGAGACGGCGAAGACGGCGACGCAGTTGCCGAGCAGGTTCGTGGCGACGCGCATCGAGTCCATGATGCGGTCCACACCGAGCAGCAGGGCCACGGCGCCCGCGGGGATGACGCCCAGGGAGCTCGCGGTGGCCGACAGGGCGAGGAACGCGGAACCGGGCACCCCCGCCATGCCTTTGCTGGTGAGCATCAACACCAGGACCACGGTGACCTGTTGGCCCAGGGTGAGGTCCACGCCCACAGCCTGGGCGATGAACAGGGTGGCCACGGACAGGTAGATGGAGGCACCGTCGAGGTTGAAGGAGTATCCGGTGGGCAGCACCAGTCCCACGGCGTCGTCCCGGCAGCCCGCCTGCCGCAGTTTCTGCATCATGCGGGGCATGACGGTCTCGCTCGAAGCGGTGCCCAGCGCGAGCAGCATCTCCTCGCGGGTGTAGCGCACGAACTTCCACAGGCTCAGCCCGGTCACGGCCTTGAGCGCCACGGCCAGCAGGAGCAGGAAGAGCAGCGCGACCGCGTAACAGACGCCGATGAGCTTGCCGTAGGTCGTCATCACGCCGACGCCGTACTGGCCGACGAGGTGCGCGGTGGCGCCGAAGACGGCGAGCGGGGCCAGCTTCATGATGAAGCCGACGACCGTGAAGACGATCTCCTGGACCTGCTCGATGGCGGGCAGGATCGCGGGAACCCTCGACAGTCCGAGGTGCAGCAGAGCGGCCCCCACGAGACAGGCGAGGACCAGGACCTGGAGCAGGGAGTTCTCGGCGAAGGCGCCGACGGCGCTGTCGGGCAGCGAGTGCAGGATGAACTCGCTGGTCGAGGGGAGGGATCCACCCCCGGTCTTCTGGTCCACGGCGGAGGCGTCGAGCTGCGCCGGATCGACGTTCATCCCGGCCCCGGGAGCGACGAGGTTGCCCGCGACCAGGCCGAAGAGCAGCGCGAAGGTCGTGGCCACCTCGAACCAGATCAGCGCCTTGACGCCGATCCTCCCGAACGCCTTGAGGTCGCCGGCCTTGGTGATGCCGAAGACGACCACGCAGAACACCAGAGGAGCGATGAGGGCCTTGATGAGCCGCACGAAGCCGTCACCGAGCGGCTGAACCGCGGTGCCGGCTTGGGGCCAGAGCGTTCCCACGAGGATGCCGAGCACGAGCGCGCAGGCGACCTGCGCGAAGAGGGACAGACGCAGCGTGCGTAGAAAACGTCGCGGCAGGGACGGTGCAGACGACGGCACTGGTGCCTCCAAGCATGTTCTGCAATGCGGAAACTCTTTTCCGGAAACGAACTATGGTTGAAGGACGGGCCCTACAGAAGCCCTGTGTTACGAGCGCGTGAAATCTTGGTTGATTCTCCAAACGTCGGTGGTGGACTGACGCACGACCGGTTCCGGCTCCAGGACCACGTGCCGGTGCTTCGCTGCCGCGCCCGGAGCCGTGTCCGCGACGAGCAGTTGCCACCGACCAGCGCGATGCCGTCCGGCACTCGCAGGCCCGCCTCGTACAACACGGTGGCCGGCGTCCCTGCCCGCGGAGACCGTCAGGTCGCAGCAGGCCAGTTCCCGCAGTGCGGCCGGTGGGAGACCGGCCGCGGCCACGGCGTCGAGAGCGCCCCTGCGCCGGTCCCGGAGGGGGCGCCGGGCTGCGGTGCGTTCTGGTCGGCCACCGCGAAGGGGATCGCGGTGCGGCGGAGGGCGGAAACGGTTCTGTCGATTCCCTCGCCGGAGGACAGCACCACACCGCGGATCAGGTGCGACGACAGCAGCGCCAGGTGGCACGCGAGCTCCGCCGGATCACGTGGGCTCGGGCACACCATGACGTTGAGGCCCGCCTCACGGGCGGCCTGCTCCACGCCGGAGGCCAGGGCCGCGTAGAAGGGGTTGGCCAAGTCGGTGACCATGACGGCCGGCACGCGAGAGGCGGCCTCGCGCAGTCTCGCCCCCTCGGCACGCACATACCCCGGGGAGTCGATCACCGACAGGACCCGCGTCCGGGTGGCGTCGGCCACGATCTCCGGACGGTTGAGCACGTTGGAGACCGTACCGAGGGACACACCGGCTTCTCGCGCCACGTCCTTGACGCCGACCCGGTGGCGTTGCCGGCGGCTCATGTCCGTCTCCGGGTGTGCACGGTTCTAGCGGACGGACTTGATGCGGGTGGCGATGACGAAGCCGCCGAGGAAGGTGAAGGTGGCGGCGATGAAGTACAGGAGGGTGTAGTTCTTGTCGCCGCCGCCCGTTCCGATGAGGAGGAGCAGCGGGGCGATCAGAGGGGCCAGGCCCTGGGCGAGGGTGGTGGAGAAGCCGTAGATGCCCGCGTAGCGGCCGGCGCTGGTCTCCCGCTCGGGGAGCACGTCGAGCATGACGGCCTGGTCGACGGTGGCGAACAGGCCCAGGCCGAGGCTGCCGAGGACCGCTCCGGCGGTGATCACGGGCAGTGTGGGGGCCAGGGCCATGGTGACCGCACCGGTGGCGAACACACAGGCGCCGACCAGCACGAAGACACGACGACGGCGCAGTCTGTCCGACAGGAACCCACCGCCGATCGCGCCGAGCATGGTGGCGACGACCCCGGCCCCGCCCAGCACCGCGACGGTGCCCGAGACCTCCTTGACGCTCACACCCGTGCGCTCGGCCAGGAAGAACGCGGTGAACGTCGAGGTCAGGGTGAGCCCGAACATGAAGAGGAACTTGCCGAGCCAGTTCCAGGCGAAGTCGGGGCTGCGGCGCGGGTCGAAGACGTAGGAGGAGGTCAGAGTACGGAGATCGAGGCGCGCCCGCGGAAGCGGCATGGTGCGGCTGTCCGGTTCGTGGACGAAGCGGACGAAGAAGAACATGGACACGGCCCCCACCGCACCGGGCACGAGGAACATCAGCACGCTGCTGCCCGACAGTGCGCCGGCGAGGAGGGCTCCGCTGACCGGGGCGAGTTGCTGGACGACACCGGTCAGCGCGGCGACCCTGCCGCGCTGGTCCTCGGGCAGCCGGTCGGCCTGGGAGGCCGTCAGCAGCGCCAGGACGGTGCCCCAGCCGACCTGCGCCAGCATCCAGCCGAGTGCGAGGACGAGGATGCCGGAGGCCAGGGCCATCACCAGCAGGGCGACGAGCCCGACCGCCGTCCCGGCGATCAGCAGCGGTCGCCGACGGCCGAGCCGGCTGCGGGTGCGGTCGCTGAGCACACCGAACAGCGGGGCCGTCAGGATGGCGGTGACGCCGCCCGCGCCGGTGATGTAGCCGAGGTACTCCTCGTGACCGGGGGTGAGTTGGTCGACGCGGATCGCCAGGGAGATCGCCATCGGGGTGACGATGGCCATGAACACACCGAAGACGGCCAGCACCATCAGCCGGACATAGGAGCGTTCCGCCTCCCCCGCGTAGCCGGGCTCCGCCGTCTCGGTGTCGGCGGAGCCGGTGAGGAGCGGCCCGTCGGTGGGCGGTTGCGTGGGAGGGGGCAGTGCCATGGAGACCTCGTGTTCGGTCGGGGAGGAGGGGACGGGGGAGGCCGGGCGGGGCGCGGAGACGGTGAGGTCACAAGGACGTCGGGTCGTCCTCGATCGTGAGCGTGGTGTCGTGCTGCACGAGGCGCCGTACGACGGCCCGTTCGTCGGGGGTGTTGTTGGGCTGGTGCAGGGTGAGGGCCAGGGACCCGTCACCGAGCCGGAAGACCATGCCGTGGCCGCCGTCCGCGGGCCACAGTGCGTGCTCGTCCTGGGTCCAAGGGCCGGTGACCCGTCCCGACGCGGAGTGCGCGAGGCCCATCGCATAGCCCTGGTCGCCGTGGCTGGACCAGAGCATGACGAGATGCCCGCTGCCGAGCCGGAAGAGGAACGGCCCGTCCGTCACATAGGCGGGGAACTTCACGGACACCCCGGGCAGGGGCCTGGCCCAGGGCGCGTCCGAGGCGTTGAAGAGGAAGACGGGTGTCCCGGTCGTGTGCCGCAGGTCCTCGCCGAGGCGCTGCGCGAAGACCGCCCCGTCGTGGATCTGGGTCCACTCGTGGCAGTACACGATCCAGGGCGCACCCGACTCGTCGACATGCAGGGTGCCGTCGAGGCACTGCCACTTGCGCGGTGTGACGGCTCCCTCGCTCCAGGGGCTGAACGGTCCCTGGGGCGTGTCTCCCCCGAGGATCTGCGTGCCGCGGTGGCCGT
The DNA here is from genome assembly GCF_040630255.1 of Streptomyces sp. NPDC005820. NCBI lineage: Bacteria > Bacillati > Actinomycetota > Actinomycetes > Kitasatosporales > Streptomycetaceae > Streptomyces > Streptomyces sp. NPDC005820. The sequence goes on along the minus strand of NZ_JBEXXE010000024.1, from coordinate 138,572 downwards.
CCGGAGCGGTGAAGGTGGCGAACATGTACCAGCGGCCGCGGTACTCGTGGACCTCGGGAGCCCAGAAGCAGCCCTCGCTCCAGAACCCGGCGGGCGGCCTGAAGGCGGCGAACGGGCCTTCCCAGTGCAGGAGGTCGGTGCTGCGGTAGCTGTTGAACCCGATGCCGGGACCGTCCCAGATGTTCGGGTCCGTGCTGCCGTAGAGGTGATAGGCGGAGGTGGATCCGTCGTACAGGACGAACGGGTCACGGATCTGGATCCGGTCGAGCGTCAGGCCCTGCCGCACGGGTTCCGGGGCGGCGGTGCCGGCGGCCGTGAGCGGTTCGTCCCCGGTCACGAGCCGCCCGCCGTTCACCGCGCGGACCAGGCCGTCCACCAGCGGCTGAGAGATCTTGCCCTCGCTGAGCTCGACCAGCCGGTTCAGGGAGAACACCCGGGCCGGCCCGAGCTGGGAGACGTCCTGGCCCAGCCGGGTGAGCAGTTCCCGGATCAGGGGGCCGCCCGTGGAGTCCTCCAGCCAGTCGCCCAGGGTGCTCCGGCCGGTCAGTGCTGTGTTCACACGTGCTTCCTTGTCATGGGGGTGCGGATACGCCCGGGTCACGGCCACGGGTTGAAGCCCTCGTGCCATACCGACCAGCCCTCCGCGGGGAAGCCGGGACACTCGCCGTCCGCTCCGTCCCAGCCGGCGGCCATGAGGGAGACGGCCGCGAGGAGGGCGCCGTTGGAGGGGAGGTAGACCGGCAGCAGGCTGCCGATCTGAGGGGTGTGGCCGGTCGGGAGGTAGTGGTTCTTGGGGGTCTGCATGAGCAGCGCGTCCACCGCGAGGTCGGGGCGGCCGATGCGGGCAGCTGTCATCGCCATGACGGGGAAGTCCCAGCCCCAGGCGCTGTTCCACTCCCAGTCGGCCCGGACGTCCTGGAGGGTGGCCGCCATGACGGCCGGGTCGACGAGCGGGGTGGCGGGTACGACACCGAGGGCGCACAGGAGCGAGGGGTGGTCGTCACGCTTCAGGTACGGCTCGGTGGCGACGGCGGTGTAGCGGCCGTCGCGCCGATGGGGGAGTGTCAGTCCGTCCTGGACGCGCTGCCACTGCTTGTCCCGCTCGAGGCCGGCGCGTTCGCGCCAGCGCTGGGCGATCTCCAACCCCCACCACCAGTAGGCGAGTTCGAAGGTGGGGTCCTCGGTGGTCGTGGCGTCGTAGAACTCCTGCGCGGGGAGCAGCGGGGCCGGCAGGTGGTAGGTGCCGTCGCGTTCCTCGACGAACGAGGCCATGAACGCGGCGGTGTCTTCGACGAGTTCGGCGAAGCGCCTCACCAGGGCGCTCTCGGGACGGCTGCGGTACAGCAGTTCGAGGAGATAGAGGGGGTGGGGCTGCTGCCAGACAAGGAACACCCCGATGTCCGAGGGGCTTTCACGGCCGTCGGGGCCGGTCTGCTTGGGCCAGCGGGCTCCCGCGTAACGCTGGCGACGGGCGGTGGCCCGGGCCTCGGGGAGGATGGACAGATACCAGTCGAGACTGCGTTCGAGGAGCTTGGAGCGGCCCCAGAGGGCGAAGTGCGCCGCGTGCCACCAGTGCATCTCCAGGTGGTGCTTGCCGTGCCAGGAGTTGGTGATCAGACCGGTCTCCTGCGGCGGCAGGGTACCGGAGCAGTTCACCGCCGTGAGGTACTGCGAGAGCACCACCCGTCGCTCCAGCTCGGCCGCTCGCGGATCGGTGCTGCCGGTGAAGTCGATCGCGGCTCCGGAGGTCCAGTGGTCCTCCCACCATGCGGCCGAGGCTGCCGCGAGGAAGGCGAAGTCGCCGCCCACGGTCGCGGCCTCGCCGTCGGGGGAGAAGTGCGCGACGAGTTCGAGGGTGTCCGAGTCCGTGGTCAGCACGTATTCATGCGGGTTCCGCGTCGGTCGTACGACACCTGCCGACCAGGTGAGCCGGACGGTGTACGTGGTGTCGTCGAGGGTCCGGCGGAAGACGCACCCGGTGTCGGTGACCTGGTCGAGGTCGGTGCGGTGGCGCTCCGGTGAGGTCCAGTCGCAGGTCTGGAAGAAGCCGTCGCTCGCGTAGGGGAAGCGGATCACGACGCCGGCCAGACCGTCGGCGAGCAGCTCGGACTCGATCCGGAACGCGACGCGGCCCCGGTGCGGGTCCGCGACGGTGGTGACCGCCACCTCGTGGTCGGCGTAGGTGAAGCGGCTGCTGATCGTCCCGGTCCACAGGTCCAGGCACTGCTCCGGGTCCCGCAGGGCCTCGGGGCCGGTCTCGGGCTCCGCGTCGGGCGCGGGGCGCAGCAGCAGGCCGATACGGCCGAGGTCGAGCCGTTGCGGGTTGGCGCTGAGCCAGGCTCCGGGGCGCATCTCCTCGGGCAGGTCGCCGCCCATCATGGCGGCGATCCCGAACCTGTCGGGGTAACTCACGGTCCCCCGGGCCGTGCTGTGCTCCGACATGGCGTCCGGGAGGGTGTACCCCTCGGGGTTGGGCATGGCGTGCCAGCCCCAGGTGGTCATGGTCGCGGTGTTCACGGCCAGCCGGCGTTCCGCCATCGCGGCGCTCTGGTCGTGGTACGCCGGGAACGACTGCATACCGGTGATGTCGCACGTATAGGCGAAGTCGCCGTTGCCGACGGTGAGGACGTGGGCGGGGTCCGGCTCCGTCAGACGGACGGTGTGCCGGCGGACCAGCGTTTTCCTGTCGATCACGAGATTGCTTTCCTTACTCGACGGTGATGACGGCCTCGACCGGCTCGCAGTCCGGCGCGGTGGCCAGGACGCGGATCTTCCCGGTACCGGTGGGCCGTACGACGGCCAGCGCACGGCCTTCGTGGGTGCGCCGCTCGGTCGCGTCGAAGCGTTCCTCCGACGCGGGGGCGGCACTGCCGAAGCCGATCAGCTCCCCGGCGCCGGAGACCTCGACGGAGACCGGCCGGTCGGCGGCGGTGTGCAGGGTGCCGGCGGCGTCGGTGAGGGCGAGGGCGACGTAGGCGAGGTCACCGCCGCTCGCCCGGACGATCGGGCGGTCGGGCTCGGCGGTCAGCCGCACGGGACCGTTGGCCCACTGGAGGCTGGTGCGGCCGGTCTCGACGCCTTCCCGGTACGCCACGGCGACCAGGTTCCCGGGCACGTAGACGATCTCGAACTCGGTGCGGAAGCGGTGCTCCGCGCCCACGGGACGGCGTCCGAAGGAGTTGCCGTTGCCGATCAGTTCGACCTCGTCGGCGTCGGCGTACACCTCGACGGTGATCGGCTTGCCCTCGAAGCCCGGCCAGGTCCAGCTCGCGATGGCGTCGCTCCACGCCCAGGGACCGCCGAGGGGAGTCAGGCCGTGGTTCTCGGGGCGCCGGACGGCGATGTAGGGCTCGGTGCGCAGGCCGAAGACGATCTCGCGGTAGTAGGAGGCGGGACGCCGGTGGCCGGTGATGTCGATGTCGCCGCAGCCCGCGAGGAGGTGGGGGAAGGGAGCGGTGTGTTCGGGGCGGGGGTTCTCCGGTGTCGCGAACTGGGGGCGCCCGATGCCGACTTCGCCGATGTAGTCCCAGCCGGTCCAGGTGAAGTCCCCGATGACGTGGCTGTGTTGCTCGACCAGCTTCCAGTTGCCGTCGATGCGGGTGGGGAAGGTCTCGGTGCCCAGGATGATCCGGTTCGGGAACAGTTCGCGGTCGAGGCCGTAGCGGGCCTCGGCGTAGTTCATACCGGCGACGTCCAGGACGGCGAAGGACTCGGCGGTGCGCCGGGTGACCAGGTCCGAGGCGCTGACGTAGTTGATCATGTCACCCGCGTCGGTCATCCGGGAGTTGATGCCTCCACCGTCCTCGGCACCTTCCGTGCGCTGCCCCCGCAGGGCGGCCAGCTCGGACATCACGGCGAGGAAGCCGTTGACGGCGTTGGTGACATAGCGGGTGGAGTCGAGGGAGCGGACCTTCTCGGCGAGCTTGCGCCCCCACGCGGCACCGGACGGGGAACCGACCTCCGGGATCTCGTTGCCGATCGAGTACATGATGACGCTGGGGTGGTTGTAGTCCTTGGCGACCATCGCCTCGACGTCGCGCTCCCACCACTCGGGGAAGTGCAGGCTGTAGTCGAAGCCGCTCTTGGCGGACGTCCACACGTCGAAGGTCTCGTCGACGACGAGCATGCCGAGGCGGTCGCAGGCGTCGAGCATCGCCCGGCTCATCGGGTGGTGGGACATCCGGATCGCGTTGAACCCGGCCTCCTTGAGCAGCTGCACCCGCCGCTCCTCCGCGCGGGCGTAAGTGGCCGCGCCGAGCGGGCCGTTGTCGTGGTGGACGCACGCGCCGCGCAGTGTGACCGTACGGCCGTTGAGCCGCAGCCCCCGCTCGGGATCGAGCCGAAGCGAACGGATGCCGAACTCCACGCTGTCGCTGTCCACCGGGTCGCCCTCGGCGCTCAACGCGACGTGACAGCCGTACAGGTGGGGGGTGTCCACGTCCCACAGGCTCGCCTCACGCAGGTACAGGCGTGAGCGGACGACCGCGTCCTCGCCGGGCAGCACGGTGACCTTGGTGACGTCGCCCGTGACGGCGTCGCCGGAGGCGTCGCGCAGGTTCACCGCGAGGTCGAGGGTGCGGATCGCGATCGAGTCGTTGCGCACCCGGGTCGCGACCTCGACCACCGCCCGCTCGCCCTCGATATCGAGGGTGGTGACGCGGATGCCGTCCGGGACGATGCGCACCACGTCGCCGGTGAGCATCCAGACGGGTCGGTAGATGCCGGCGCCGGTGTACCAGCGGGAGTCCTGGTGGGCGCGGGCCTCGACACGGATCTCGTTGTCCTGGCCGTAGCGCAGGTACGGGTCGGCGTCGACGGTGAACTGCGAGTAGCCGTAGGGGCGTTGGCCGACGTAGGCACCGTTGATGTGGACGGTGGCATCGCGGTGGACGCCCTCGAACTCGAACTGGACGCGCTTGCCGCGCAGTTCGTCCGGAACCGAGAACGTCTTGCGGTACTCGAAGACGCCACCGGGGAAGTAGGCGCCCGCACCTCCCTCCATCGTCGCCTCGCCGTCCGGCGCGACCCGGTCCTGACCGATCATCGCGTCGTGCGGGAGGGCGACGGCCTGGAACGGGGCCACGGGGCCGGACAGTTCGGCGAAGGGGTTCACCTTCCGCCGGGTCTGCCAGTCGTCGTTGAAGGAGGTGCGGATCATTGCCTGCCTTTGTCTGTTCGGGAGAGGCGGGAGAAGTCGATCAGGGGGCTCAGGCCGCCTGGGCCGCCTCGACGGTGTCGATGCGGCGCGCCTTGGGAATGAGTGCCACCAGCACGGTGCCGAGGGCGCACGCTCCGGCGACCAGCAGGAAGCCGTTCGCGAACCCGCCGTCCAGGTAGAACTGCGTGCCCTTCATGACCACGCCGTCCTGGGCCATGACCGTGAACACCAACTGGCTGACGATCACCTGGATCACGCTCTGGATCAGCCACTGGGAGCCGTTGGCGAGAGCCTGCTCCTCGGGGGCCACCGACTCGATGACCATGATCGGCAGCACGGAGACGACGAGGCCCATGCCCGGACCGGAGATGAGGCCCAGCAGGATGAAGTGCCAGATCTCCGTGTGGAGTTGGGAGGCGACGACGTATCCGATGGTGGTCAGGGCGCCGCCGACGGCGAGCAGGATCCGGGTGTCGACGCGACGGGCGAGCCATCCGGTGAGGACCGCCGTGGCGATCACCAGGACGCTGATCGGGGACTGGACGGTGGCGCTCTTGGTGACGGACCAGCCGAGGCCGTCGGAGACGGTCGGGATGTGCGGCATGAGGGTGAGGATCATGGTGACGGTGCCCACGGCGAAGGTGGCGCCGGCGCCGACCGAGGCGGCCAGGAAGACGGTCCACACCCGGCGCCGCTTGATCAGTGACAGGGGCAGCAGAGGGTCGGCGGCGCGGGACTCGAAGGGGAGGAACAGCAGCACGGCCAGTGCGCCGAGGCCGATCCAGGTGAGGGTCTTTCCGCTGGTCCAACCCCAGGCGGAGCCCTCGCCGATGCCGTAGACGATCGCGCTGAGCCCGCCGCCGAGCAGCAGTCCGCCGATCCAGTCCATCCGTCGTGCCGCCTCGCGGACCGGGCTCTCCGGCACGCACAGCAGCTGGAGCAGCAGACATACGGCGGTGGAGACCACGATGAACCACAGGGCGCCGCGGAAGCCGTGGTGGTCGATCAGCCAGGCCGACAGGAACGGGCCGCCGAGGCCCACCAGGCCGATGCTGGCGGCCAGGACGCCGCTGGCGGTGCCGACCAGGCGCCGCGGGAAGATGTCGCGGGCCAGGGCGTAGGCGATGAACACCGTGGCGCCGTAGGCGCCGGCGATGACGCGGCCGGCGATCAGCGTCGAGTAGTCGGTGGCGAAGGCGGCGATCGCGTCGCCGAGCAGGCCGACGGCGGTGGCGACGACCATGACCCGCTTCTTGCCGTACATCGCGGCGGCCTTCATGGCGAAGGGCGTCAGGAACGTGCCGAGCAGGGCGGAGCCCAGCGTGAACCACGCGATCTGCGTCGTGCGGAAGTGGACGGCCACCTCGGCCTGCGAGCTGCCGGCGAGCAGACCCGCGACGGGGTTCAGCGCGACGGTCCACAGGAGGGCGACGAGCGCGAGGAGATGCCGGGCGGAGAAGCCGGTCTCCTCGGCCTGCGTGGCCTCGGGGGCGGTCTCGGTTGAGGACATGGGGTACCTTTCACGGCTCTGTGAAACGTTTCAGACGGCTGTCGACGACTTCCGTCGGTGGGGGTGGTGGTTGGTTTACGGCGCATTGCCCTAGTGATGCGCGTCAGTGACGCGCGAAAGTAGAAAACATCAAGGGACTCACGACGGCAAGATGCGAGAAGGTAACGAGCTGGTAACGCGATGTTCCTCGGGTCGAGGGCGCGGTTCAGGAGGAGAGCCGCTTGACCAGCCGCAGACTGTCCCCCGGTCCGCCCGGGACCGCGCGTCGGCCGGTCAGGCCGGCCGCCACGGCCTCCGCGCGGTGCTTGCCCGCCTCCTGGAGGTCGAAGTAGACCGTGGAGAGCGGCGGCGCCGCGAAGCGGGCCATCGGGATGTCGTCGGCCCCGACGATCGCGAGGTCGTCCGGCGCGGTCAGCTCCATCTGTCGCATGGCGGCGAGCAGCGCGATGGCGTGCTCGTCGTTGAACGCGCACACACCGGTGATCTCCTCGTCCTGCCACCGCCGCACCACGCGGGCCAGCGGAGCGATCTCCAGGTCGGCGGCGCCGAGCGCGAGCGGGGGTTCGATGCCCGCGTCCGCGCACGCCTCGGCGACCCCCTGGAGCCGTTCCTCGCCCATGCGCCGGAACCGTGACGGCGAGGGCAGCAGGTAGCCGATCCGGCGGTGACCGCGGCCGATCAGATGCTCGGCCTGCATACGTCCCAGCGGGGGCATGGCGGACAGATGGGCGTCGGTCGGCGGCAGCACGACCCGCACGCCGAGTCCGTGCAGGGCTTTGACGGTCGCCTCGTCGAAGCCCTCGAACCCGAGCACCGCCGAGGCGCCCACGGTGGCGCACACGTCCGGCAGGGACCGGCCGCGCTCGGCCATCAGGTGGGTGACCAGCGTCAGGCCGTGCTCGGCGAGGGCGACGGTCAGTTCCTCGACGAAGCGGCTGATGCTCGGGCCGATGGGCAGGTCGGGGATGGACAGCAGCACGATGTCGCTGCGGCCGGCGGCCAGGGCGCGGGCGGAGGCGTGCGGCCGGTACTGGAGCCGTTCGGCGGCGGCCAGGACCCGTTTCCTGGTCTCCTCCGGGATCGACTGCCCCGGCCGGTCGTTGAGCACATAGCTGACGGTGGTGCGTGAGACGCCGGCCGCCTGGGCGACATCGGCGCTGGTGATCCGTTTCGCGGGGCGTGTCATGACCCTCTGATCCGTCCGAACCGTCGGCACGGCGGCACGCGTGTCCGGCCCGTCGCGCGCTGCCCGCCACCTGCCGCGGTCTCGGCAGGCACCACGATGATACGCGTCCCGTGACACCGTCACTGACGCGCATCAACCAAAGGGGCTCAAGGGCGGCCGGCGACACGGGTACGTTCCATCAAGCGTTCCAGCGTCTCGTCCAGGGCGTCGCCCACCAGGCCCACCACCCGCTTCATCGGCACGTCCTGCACCGCCTGGAGCAGCTCCGGCCGGTCGCCCATCCGAGTGCCCTGGTTATCGGGGAGAGCGGCGGTGAGTTCATCGAGGAGGGTGGAGCCGACGACAGGGTGGGCGATCCACTCGCCGAAGGTGGACTCCAGGGTCAGCTCCTGAGCGACGACGTCCCCGGCCAGGGACACGGACGCCTCGGCGATCACGTGCTCGGCGTTCTCGCCGATCTGGACGCGGTGGTCACCGGGCGCGACCGCCCAACCGGCGGCCTGGACGTCGTAGTAGGCGAAGGCCCGGCGGCCGAGGTCGAAGGCGACCGTCCGGGACTCACCGGGTTCGAGGTGGACCTTGGTGAAGGCGCGCAGCTCGCGTGTCGGCCGCCGCACCGGTCCGGCCTGTGCGGCGACGTAGACCTGGACGACGTGCTTGCCCGCGCGGGCGCCGGTGTTGGTGACGGTGAGCGAGGCGCGGGCGGAGTCGTCGCCGGTGGCCTCCACGGCGAGGTCGCCGACCGCGAAGCCGCTGTACGACAGGCCGTGCCCGAACGGATAGCGCACCGGCGTGCCGGTCGTCCCGTACCAGCGGTAGCCGACCATGACGCCCTCGCCGTACCGGACGTGCCCCTGCTCGCCGGGGAAGTTCACGAAGCTCGGGTTGTCCTCCAGCCGGAGCGGGATCGTCTCCGCGAGGCGGCCCGACGGGTTGGCCTCACCGAACAGCAGGTCGGCGAGGGCACCTCCGCCGCCCTGGCCCAGCAGGAAACCCTCCAGGATCGCGTCGACCTCGTCGTGCCAGCCCTCCAGCGAGACGACCCCGCCGTTGGACAGCACCACGACCGTCCGCGGGGCCGCCGCGGCGACGGCACGGATCAGTTCGACCTGTACGGCCGGGAGGCGCAGGTGGTCCCGGTCGAACCCCTCGGACTCCTCGCTCTCCGCGAGCCCCGCGAAGACGACGGCCACGTCCGAGGAGCGGGCGAGAGCCACCGCGGCCGCCCGCAGTCCCTCGACGTCGCCGGAGCCGTCCAGGGTGAAGCCCGGCGCGAACTCCACCGGGCTGCCGCGCCCGTCCGCCGACGCCCGGATCGCGTCCAGCGCGTTGTCGAGCCGGGTCGGGTTGAGGTGCGAACTGCCGCCCGCCTGATAGCGGGGCGTGGCCGCGAACTCCCCGATGACGGCGATGCGCTGACCGGAGCCGAGCGGCAGCACGCCGTGCTCGTTCCGCAGCAGGACGGCGCACTCGGCCGCCAGCTCGCGGGCCAGCCGGTGGTGAGCGTCGGCGTCGGACCCGTCGGACCCGTCTGACTGTCCGGCCGCGAGGTCGGCCAGCGCCAGGATCCGTCGTACGGCCGTGTCGACCACGGATTCGTCCAGCTCACCGGCGCGTACGGCGTCCACGATCCGTTGCGCGTCCTCGGGGGAGGGGCCGGGCATCTCCAGGTCCAGCCCCGCGAGCACGGACGCCACCGGGTCGTGGACCGCGCCCCAGTCGGACACCACAGCTCCGGTGAACCCCCACTCCTCGCGCAGCACCTCGGTGAGCAGCCGGTGGTGCTGTGCCGCGTGCACGCCGTTGACCTTGTTGTAGGCGGCCATCACCGTGGCCGGGGCGGCCTCGGTCACGACGTGCTCGAAGGCCGGCAGGTAGATCTCGCGCAGGGTGCGCTCGTCGACGTCGGCGCTGACCCGCATCCGGTCGGTCTCCTGGTTGTTGACCGCGAAGTGCTTCAGCGAGGCGCCCACGCCCTGCTCCTGCTGGCCGCGCACATGGGCCGCGCCGAGCCGCCCGGAGAGCAGGGGGTCCTCCGAGTAGTACTCGAAGTTGCGTCCGCACAACGGGGAGCGCTTGATGTTCACCCCAGGGCCCAGGACGACGTGCACACCGAGGGCACGGGCCTCGCGCCCCACCGCCGCCCCGATGCGGGCGGCGACCTCGGGGTCCCAGCTGCTGCCGACGGCCGCCGCGGGCGGGAAGCAGGTGGAGGGCAGGCTCTCGTAGATGCCCATGTGGTCGAACTCGCCGACCTGGCGACGGACCCCGTGCGGTCCGTCGGTCAGGACGACGGAGGGGAGGCCGCAGGCCGCCACGGGGTGGGTGGACCAGAAGTCCTGTCCCGACAGCAGTGCGGCTTTCTGCTCCAGGGACAGACGGGACGGGTCGATCTCGGGCATACGGGTGTCCTTCGAGGTGGTGGCAGGCGGGGCCCCGGTGCGGATCGCGGTGGGCGACTCCGCGGATGGCGGGGGAGGAACGCGCCGACGGCTCTACTGACGCGCATCAGTGGCGCGGGTCCGTGGGACTTTAACCGGAGATCCGGTGGTGGACAAGGCGACCAGAGTGAGCCCGGCATGGAGTCATCCCCAAGCCGTAGCTTCGGCTCCTCCCGTAGGAGGACCGGGCCGCGTCGGCTCATGCAGGGACACCAAGCCGGATTGCGAGCACCCGCACGATGCCCCGGCATCCCCGTTCCCGTCAGGCTGGCCGTCCACCCGAAGCCTGACCTGGAGACCCGTTTCCCGTGGCTACCTTGCTCTACCGTCTGGGCCGGACCGCCTTTCGGCGCCGCTGGCTCGTCGTGCTGTTGTGGGCGGTGATCCTCGCCGGCGGGGCAGCCGGCGCCGCCACCGCTCCGTCCGCCTCCGACGACGGCACGTCGTTCATGCCCGGCATCGAGGCGCAGAAGGCGTTCGACCTGATCGGGGAGCGCTTCCCCGGCACGGACGCCAACGGCGCCACCGCGCGCATCGTGTTCGTCGCACCCGACGGCGGGAAGGTGACCGCCTCCGGCCACCGGGCCGCCATCGACGCGCTCGTCACGGAAGCGGCCCACGAGCCGAAGGTCCTGAACGCCGTGAGCCCGTTCACCGCGGGCGCGGTGAGCGAGGACGGCTCCACCGCCTACGCCACCGTGAACTACAAGGTGAAGGCCGACGACCTCACCGACGCCGACAAGGCCGCCCTGGAGAAGGCCGTCGACCAGGCCCGTGACGCGGGCCTCACGGTCGAGGTCGGCGGCACCGCCCTCGCCGAGCAGCCCGCCGCGGGCGGCAGCGCCGAGGCCGTGGGCATCGGCCTCGCCGCGGTCATTCTGCTGATCACTTTCGGCTCCCTCGCCGCCGCCGGACTGCCCCTGCTCACCGCCGTCATCGGCGTCGGTACCAGCATGGCCGCGATCATGGCCCTGGGCAGCGTCTTCGGGCTCTCCCTCACCACGGGCACGCTCGCCTCGATGCTCGGACTGGCGGTCGGTATCGACTACGCCCTCTTCGTGGTCTCCCGCTACCGGGAGGAGCGCGCGAACGGCCATGCCGCGCACGAGGCGGCCGGACTCGCCGTCGGCACGGCCGGCTCGGCCGTGGTCTTCGCCGGCCTCACCGTCGTCATCGCACTGGCCGGCCTGACCGTGGTCGGCGTGCCGATGCTGACCAAGATGGGCCTGTGCGCGGCGGGCGCGGTGGTCGTCGCCGTGCTGGTGGCCCTCACCCTGGTCCCGGCGCTGCTGGGCATGTGGCCGAACGCGGTGCTGTCCCGCCGTACGCGCAAGGGTCGTCCTGCCCGAGAGGCGAACGGGAACGGCGGGACCCGGTGGGCGCGGTTCGTGCTGCGCCGCCCGGTGACCGTGCTGGTCGCGTGCGTCGCGGGGCTGGGTGTGCTGGCCCTGCCCGCCGCGAGCCTGGAGATGGGCATGCCCGGTGCCGAGTCCAAGCCGGTCTCCTCGACGGAACGGCGCGCCTACGACGCCCTCGCGGACGGATTCGGCGCGGGCTTCAACGGACCCCTGACCATCGTCGTGGACGCCAAGGGAGCGGCCGACGCCAAGGCGGCCGTGACGGAGATCGCCCAGGAGATCGGCGCCACCGACGGGGTCGTGTCCGTCTCCTCGGCGCAGTTCAACCCGGCCGGTGACACCGCGCTCTTCTCGGCCGTTCCGGCCACCGGCCCGAACGACGAGCGCACCAAGGACCTCGTCCGCGCCATCCGCTCGGAACGCGCCGCCCTGGAGCGCGGGACGGGGGCGTCCTTCGAGGTCACCGGCAGCACCGCGATGAACATCGACGTCGCCGAGGCCCTCCAGGCCGCGCTCGTGCCCTACCTGGCCGTCATCGTCGTCCTCGCTCTGCTCCTGCTGCTGGTGGTCTTCCGCTCCGTGCTCGTCCCGGTCAAGGCGGCGTTCGGGTTCCTGCTGTCGGTGCTGGCCGCCCTCGGCTCGGTCGTGGCGGTCTTCCAGTGGGGCTGGGGCGCGGGACTGCTGGGGGTCGAGCAGGCCGGGCCGATCATGAGCCTGATGCCGATCTTCCTGGTGGGCATCGTGTTCGGCCTGGCGATGGACTACGAGGTGTTCCTGGTCGCCCGTATGCGGGAGGCGTACGTCCACGGGGACCGGGCGCCCGAGGCGGTCGTCTCGGGGTTCCGGCACAGCGCGCGGGTGGTCGTCGCGGCGGCGGTGATCATGATCGCCGTGTTCTCCGGGTTCATCGGCTCCGGCGAGTCGATGATCAAGACGATCGGGTTCGGGCTCGCCGTCGCGGTGCTGTTCGACGCCTTCGTCGTGCGCATGGCGCTCGTGCCGGCGGTGCTGGCCCTGCTCGGCGACAAGGCCTGGTGGCTGCCCCGGTGGCTCGACCGGCTGCTGCCCCGTGTCGACGTGGAGGGGGCCGGGCTCACGACATCGCCACCGGTGGCGGCCGGCGAGGCCGTGCCGCAGGAGCCGGTACGGGTCTGACGGATCGTGGGTCGCGGGGCCGGACACCATGGCGCCGCGGCCCACGCGATGTGTGAGCATGGCTGTTCCCTGAAGTGTTTCGGAGCGTGATGAGCAACAGCTGGCGGCACCGGGCGGCGGCCCACCCGAAGGCTCTGGACCTCGCGGTCCTGGTCCTGCTGTTCGCCGTCACCGTCTCCGGCGTCCTGGTCACCCGGGCCCTGGCCTCCGGCCCCCTGGCCCTGTGGCCCGGCATCGCCCTGTCCGCGCTCGCCTGCGCCGCCCTGAAGCGGCGGCGGAACCACCCCCTGCCCGTCCTCGCCGTCACCGCGCTGTGCGCGATCACGGTGGGCGCCCTGGGCTACCTCCTGACGCCCCTGCTGATGGGCCCGCTGCTGGTCGCGCAGTACGAGACGAGTCTGCGCACGCCCCGGCGCACCGGGTGGAACAGCGCCCTGGTCGTCACCGGTTGCGTGGTGTTCGGCGGCCTGCTCTTCCCCTCCTTCCTCGACTCCGTGGTCTTCGCCGTCGTCAACCCCACGGCGTGGATCCTGCTCTGCGCGGCCCTCGGCGGCTACCGGCGGGTGCGCCGGGAGTACGCCGTTGCCCGCGCCGAGCACGCCGACCGGCAGCGTGAGGAGGAGGCACGTCACCGGGTCGTCCAGGAGCGGATGCGCATCGCGCGCGAACTGCACGACGTGGTCGCCCACCACCTGACCCTGGCGGATGCCCAGGCCGGAGCAGTGAAGCACCTCGTGCGGACCCGGCCCGACCAGGCACAGGAGATCATCGACAGGCTCCCGGAGACGACGGCCGCCGCCCTGCGCGAACTCAAGGCCACGGTGGGTCTGCTACGGCAGGACACCGACCCCGCCGACGACCTGGCCCCCGCGCCGGGACTGGACCGGCTGCCCGACCTGGTCGACTCCTGTGCGGCGGCCGGCCTCGAGGTCGCCGTCACGGTCGAGGGGGAGCGCCGTCCGCTCACCCCCGTACTCGATCTGACGGCCTACCGGATCCTCCAGGAAGCACTCACCAACGTCACCAAGCACGGCGCCGGGCGCACCGCCGAGGTGCGGCTGGCTTTCACGCCCCGGCGGCTGACCCTGACGGTCACCAACGACACCGCCGTCGACCGTACTCCCGTGCCGTCCGGCCCGGGAGGCGGGTTCGGCCTGATCAGCATGCGCGAGCGCGCCACCTCGGCGGGCGGCACCTTCCACGCGGGCCACCGCAGCCGCGGCGGCTTCCAGGTGGTCTGCGCCCTGCCGCTCGACACGTCCCCCGACCGCCGCGACGAAAGCCCCGACCCATGACCGTCCGTGTCCTGCTCGCCGACGACCAGGCCCTGCTCCGGGCCACCTTCCGCATCCTCATCGACTCGACCGACGACCTGACGGTGATCGCGGAGGCCGCCGACGGGCGGGAGGCCGTCGAACTCACCGAGGCGCACCGGCCCGACGTGGTCGTCATGGACATCCGGATGCCGCACCTCGACGGCGTCGCGGCCACCGCCGCGATCTGCTCCCGGCCAGAGCTGACCGACACCCACATCCTCGTCCTCACCACCTTCGAGAACGACGTGAACGTCGCCAGGGCCCTGCGCGCCGGCGCGAGCGGCTTCCTCGGCAAGGGCGTCAGCCCCGACGTCCTGCTGTCGGGCATCCGCACGGTCGCGGCCGGCGAGGCCCTTCTGTCACCCACCGCGACCCGGGCCCTCATCACCCGCTTCCTGGCCGCCCCGGACACCGACGACCTGCTCATCCCCGACGCCGTCAAGTTGCTGACCGACCGCGAACGCGAGGTCGTGACGCTGGCCGCGCACGGCAGGTCCAACGCCCAGATCGCCGACCGGCTCGTCCTCAGCCCGCTGACCGTGCGCAGCCACATCCAACGGGCCATGACCAAGCTGGACGCCCGCGACCGCGCCCAACTCGTGGTCATCGCCTACCGGAGCGGACTGGTGAAGCCGCAGCCGCCGACATCGGCTCCGACGGGCGCCCTCTGACATCCGACCGGTGCGCGGTCACCGACCTGTCAGGCGGCAGCGATCGCTTTTGCGCACACATCCTATGTATGTGACCTCTCGGTACAGGATGTGCCGGGCAGGCTCGGCATCATTGCGCTTCATCCCTATAGACATCCCATCTATCGCTTGGTGATGATGGTGCTGCCTTCAGCTGAGGCCGCGCTTCCCTCCGAAAGAAGAACCGACCACCGGCTTGGAGATCTGTCGTGACCCGTGCGTCCGAACCGCAGCGAAGAAGCGTTCTCAAGTTCGGCGGCGCCCTCGCCCTCGCACCGCTCGCCGGCCAACTGGCCGGCGGCCCCTTCACGGGGCAGGCCGTCGCCGCCGACGGTGAGGGGCCGACGGCCTTACAGTGGCCCGCCCTGTCGCGTAAGGCGCTGAAGTACGCCGTCCCCGCCACGGACTGGCAGTCGCAGGCTCTGCCGATCGGCAACGGCCGACTCGGTGCCATGCTCTTCGCCGACCCCTACGAGGAGCGCATCCAGTTCAACGAGCAGAGCCTGTGGGGCGGGGTCAACAACTACGACAACGCCCTCGCCGGTCAGCCGGACAGCGCTTTCGACACCAGCATGACCGGCTTCGGTTCGTACCGGAACTTCGGTGACGTCGTCGTAGCCTTCGGATCCCACGGGTCCCGGCCCAAGGTCACGGCCCCGGGAGGCCCGTACAGCTCCTCCTCGTCGGAGGGTCTCGACAAGTCGTACGACGGCACGTCGAGCACCAAGTGGTGCATCGAGGGGCCCGGTTCGACGGTGCGGTGGCAGGTCGAGCTGCCCGACCCCGTCGCGGTCACGTCCTACCGGCTGACCAGTGCCGACGACGTGCCGCAGCGCGATCCGCAGCAGTGGACGCTCTCCGGTTCCGCCGACGGCACCACCTGGACCACGCTGGACAGCCGTACTTTGACGGCACCCTTCGAAAGCCGTTTCCAGACGAAGGAATTCACCTGTGCCGACAGCGGGTCGTACCGCTTCTACCGGTTCGACTTCGTCCCCAAGGCCGGGGTCAGTCATTTCCAGGTGAGCGAGATCGGTTTGTCGGGCGTCGACCTCGGCGGCGGCGGTTCGGTGTACCTGTCTTCACCGAGCGGGCACTCCAGGGGATCCGGCGGCGGGACCGGTTCCCGGGACACGGGCATCTCCCGTTCGGTGGACCGCGATCCCGCCACGGTCTGGCGGGTCGGCGGCGCCGCGAAGGCGGTCGTCTGGCAGGCCGACCTGTCCAGCGCGGTCGCCGTCACCTCGTACGCCCTGACGGCGGCCCCGGACCGGCCGCGGGACGACCCCCGGCGGTGGACGTTCCAGGCCTCGCCGGACGGGCAGGCGTGGGTGACGCTCGACACGCAGAACCCCGCGGCGCCCTTCGCCGGGCGCGGCCAGACCCGGACCTTCCGGATCACCAACACCACGGCCTACCGCACCTACCGGCTCACGTTCACCCCCGGTGAGGCGTCCACCGGCTTCCAGATCGCGGAAGTAGCCCTGGAGGGCGCGGAGTTCGACACCCGCACGCAGCGCACGTTCGTCGACTACCGACGCGCCCTGGACTTCGTCAAAGGTGTCCATACCACCCGCTTCGGCACACCGGGGCAGCGTTTTCGGCGGGAGGCCTTCGCGAGCCGCTCCGCGGACGTCATGGTCTTCCGGTACACGTCGGAGCGCGCGCGGGGACTCTCCGGAACGATCTCTCTGACGTCCGCACAGGACGGAGCCCCGACGACCGTCGACCCCGGCGCCCGGCGGATCGCCTTCCGAGGTGTCATGGGCAACGGCCTCAAGCACGCGAGCACCGTCAGGGTCGTGCACACCGACGGCACCCTGAGCGCCGACGGGCAGGCGCTCAGGTTCACCGGCTGCACGACGCTCACCCTGCTGCTCGACGCCCGCACCGACTACCGGCTCGACGCCGCCGCCGGATGGCGCGGAGCCGATCCGCAGGCGGCCGTCGACAGGGCCCTCGACAGGGCGGCCAAGCGGTCCTACGGCGCGCTGCGCGACGAGCACACCGCCGAGATACGCGCCCTCATGAACCGGGTCTCCGTCGACTGGGGCACCTCCGAGGACGCCGTCGTCGCCCTGCCGACCCACGCCCGGCTGGCGCGCTACGCGGCGGGCGGCGACGATCCGACGCTTGAACAGGCGATGTTCGACTACGGCCGGTACCTGCTGATCAGTTCCTCCCGCCCGGACGGCCTGCCCGCCAACCTCCAGGGCCTGTGGAACGACAGCAACGCGCCCGCCTGGGCCTCCGATTACCACACGAACATCAACATCCAGATGAACTACTGGGGAGCGGAGACCACGAACCTGCCGGAGTGCCACGAGGCGCTCGTGGAGTTCATCAAGCAGGTCGCCGTGCCCAGCCGGGTGGCCACACGCAACGCCTTCGGCAAGGACACACGCGGCTGGACCGCCCGCACCAGCCAGAGCGTCTTCGGCGGCAACGCCTGGGAGTGGAACACCGTCGCGAGCGCCTGGTACGCCCAACACCTCTACGAGCACTGGGCGTTCACCCAGGACCTGGACTACCTCCGCACCGTCGCGCACCCGATGATCAAGGAGATCTGCCAGTTCTGGGAGGACCACCTCAAGGAGCGCGAGGACGGACTCCTCGTCGCACCGAACGGCTGGTCCCCCGAGCACGGGCCGCGCGAGGACGGCGTCATGTACGACCAGCAGATCATCTGGGACCTGTTCCAGAACTACCTCGACTGCGAGGCGGTCCTCAAGGCCGACCCCGCCTACCGGGCCAAGGTCGCGGACATGCAGGCGCGCCTCGCGCCGAACAAGATAGGCAAGTGGGGTCAGCTGCAGGAATGGCAGGAGGACATCGACAGCCCCACCGACATCCACCGCCACACCTCGCACCTCTTCGCGGTCTACCCCGGCCGTCAGATCACCCCGCAGACACCCGACTTCGCGGCAGCCGCCCTCGTCTCGCTCAAGGCGCGGTGCGGCGAGAAGGAAGGCGTCCCCTTCACCGCCGCGACGGTGTCCGGCGACAGCCGCCGCTCATGGACCTGGCCCTGGCGGGCCGCCCTCTTCGCCCGCCTCGGTGACGGCCACCGCGCCCAGATCATGCTGCGTGGACTGCTGACCTACAACACCCTGCCCAACCTGTTCTGCAACCACCCGCCCTTCCAGATGGACGGCAACTTCGGCATCGCGGGCGCCGTGGCGGAGATGCTCGTACAGAGCCACGACGGCGTCATCCACCTGCTGCCCGCCCTGCCCGACGGCTGGAAGGCCCAGGGCTCCTTCACCGGGCTCCGCGCCCGTGGCGGCTACGAGGTCAGCTGCGCGTGGCAGAACGGGAAAGTCACCTCGTACGAGATCGTGGCTGACCGCGCGCGAGACCGCCGGTATGTCACCGTGCGCGTGCACGGCGTCGACACGAAGGTCAAGCCGGTCAGGCACTGAGGGGGATGTCAGGAGTCTGGAGAGAGGGGCGGCAGCCTGACACGCGCTGCGGTTTCAGCAGCCTGTGTCGGCTCGTGACTCTCCGGTACCGGGGCGCGCCCGAAGGTGCTGTTCTCCTCCGGCACGGGTCTGCCGGGCTCTCCCAAACAGAGCCACTGCAGCGCCGCCAACGCCTTCCTGGACGCCTGGGCACACCACCGGGCCCTGGCCGGACGCGTGCGGCCGCGCCGTGCCGTTTCCCGAAACCTGACCGCTCAACGCCGCCCCGCGAGGCGCACATCGGCCGCCCGCCGACCGCACTGGGCCGAATTCCTCCCTGCGGACGCCCAACACGAAGCCGGCCGGACCTCTGTGATCGGCATCACATGTCGGGTTTCGAACTTCCCTGCCCGCGCTGCATCCA
Source organism: Streptomyces sp. NPDC005820 (assembly GCF_040630255.1). Taxonomy (NCBI): domain Bacteria; kingdom Bacillati; phylum Actinomycetota; class Actinomycetes; order Kitasatosporales; family Streptomycetaceae; genus Streptomyces; species Streptomyces sp. NPDC005820. The sequence continues at coordinate 119,934 of NZ_JBEXXE010000024.1, read as the reverse complement.
GTCCGCGTCGACCACATTCGTTCTGGCTCAGCAAGGAAGACCTCATGGGTTATTTTCGCGGATTCATCCCCTGGATCGTCGCCGGTTTCGTGTCGGGCTTCGTGGACTGGCGCTGGGGTGCGGTCAGCGGTTTCGCCTCGGGGCTGCTGCTCCTGCTCCAAGACCGCCGTCGTGGAGTCGATCTCGACGCCCTGGTCCTGGAGGCCAGCACCCTCGTGTACTTCGCCGTGGTCGGTGCCGTAGCTGTGGCCAGGCCTGATTCATCGCTGGCCCATCACACCGACGTCCTCTCCTTCGCCTGGCTCGCGGCCACGGCCTGGGGGACGCTGGTGATCCGCCGCCCCTTCACGCTGGGCATCGCCAAGCGCCAGACGCCGCGTGAGTACTGGGACATGCCGGAGTTCATCCGGGTCAACAACCACATCGCCGCCGCCTGGGGCGCCGGCTTCACGTTCACCGGCGTCAGCCTGGCCGTCGCGGGCGCCGTGGACGCCCCGGCCTGGGTGGGCATCGTGGCCCATGTCGTCGGCCTCGTGGGCCCCGCCGTCTTCACGAAGGTCCATCCCGCCCGCGCCCAGGCACGGCTGCAGGCCACCCAGGCGACGGCCACCGCCGTACCTCATTAGCCGCTGTAGTCCGAGGCCCAAGGAGCGTGCAGACATAAGCACTGAAGCCGCCGACGGCCACACCGTCACCGTCGTCCAGAAACCCACCCTCTCCGAGGCGGGCAACCACGAGAAGGTGAGCGCGCTGGTGTACGTCACGGCGTTCGCGCCCGACGAGGACGAATCCGTCAACGCCCTGATCGCCGATCCGCCGCCCGGCGCGCCCGTTCCGCCGACCCTGCCGCCCCGAGACGGTTTCCTCCTCCTGGACCGGGAGAAGTTCGCCGAGTCCTTCGCCGCCGACCTGCCCGCCGACGGGGCGGCGCCGAGACAAGTGGCAGCCACGCCGTGTACGTCTCCAAGCCCGCCGAGGCCGGTCTCACCCCGTGCGGGGCTCGCTGCCGCCCGAATTGGACGGCCGTTATCTACGCAACGGCCTCAACCCGCTGCCCGGTGAGGTCGGCGGGCACTGGTTCACCGGCTCCGGCATGCTGCACGGCATCAGGCTGTGCGGCGGACGCGCCGATCCGCGAGGACCTCACCGTCGACCTGGCGGCGACGCCCGCCAACACGCATGTGATCCGGCACGCGGGCATGGTGCTGGCTTTGTGGGAGGCGGGCCTGTCCTACTGGATCACCGGCGCGCTGGAGACCGTGGGGCCGTACGACTTCGGTGGGCGGCTGAGGACGGCGATGACCGCGCGTCCCAAGGGACGAGGGCCATGGCGCCCGGCTCGGGATCATGTCCCGCACGCACGGCAGCACAGACGTGCGCCGGTACGACATCGACGACTGCTACGTCTGCCACGTCGGCAACGCGTACGAGGACGCCCACGGCCGGATCGTGCTGGACGCCGTGCGCCACGACCCCGCGGGCTTCCGGCACGCATGGTCCGGTACCGGCGGCGCCGCCGGGCCGGCCGCTGCGAAGGAACCGAGCCGCCCCCGAACTCCGTCCCTCCTGCACCGCTGGACCCTGGATCCGGCAGCCGGTCGCGTCACCGAGACCCGACTCGACGATCGCGAGGCCGAGTTCCCCCACCCACAACGAGGCCCTCGCCGGGCGCACCCACCGCTACCTGTACACGGTCTCCGGCGACGGCATCGCCAAGCACGACCTCATGGCCGCTACCAGCCGCCTGCACAAGACGCCCGGCGGCCGCCATGCCAGCGAGGACGAGGGCTGGCTGCTGTCCCGGCCGGTTTCCACGGCAACTGGCTGCCAGAGCCGCCCTGACCGGTGCATGATGCAGCACAGGCACGCCCAGGAACCTCGGCCGGCCGCCGCCGAAGCCCCGTGGGCGCGAACCACATCGCCACGGAGGCGTTCGCCCACCATGACAGCCCTCAACCAGCCCACGGACGAGGAACTCACCCGCAGGGCCCAGACCGGTGAGGCTGCGGCGCTCGGCCTGCTGCTGGCCCGCCACCAGGCCCCGATGCGGGCGGTGGCGCTGAGCCTGCTCGGCTACGGACCCGACGCGGAGGACGCGGTGCAGGACGCCGCGCTGACGGCGCTGCGCCGCATCGGCGACGTCCGGGACCCCGCGGCCGTAGGCGCGTGGCTGCGGGCGATCGTGCGCAACAGCTCCCGCATGCGACTGCGCGCCGGCCGGGAGACACCGGGCCTGGACGGCCTCGACTTCTTGCAGACGCACGGGATCGGGCCGTCCTGTGACGCGTATCCTCCGTATTTCTCGCATCCCGAGCGGGTCGTGGACCAGCACGCGATGCGCGACTGGATCTGGGACGCGCTGGAGCAACTGCCGGAGCCGCTGCGGCTGGTGCTTCTGCTGCGCCACTTCAGCGGAATCACCTCCTACCAGGAGATCGCCCACGCCTGCGAGATCCCGGTCGGTACGGTGCGCAGCCGCCTCAACCAGGCCCGGGCCAAGCTCGCCCACGTACTGCTCACGACCGCTGCACACGTTCACGACGACGCCTCCCGGCTCGCCGAGGACAGTCGCCAGGAGGCCGAGGCCACGCTGGAGGGCGCCCGGCGCGGCCATCAGCCCAGGGAGATCCTGGAGCTGTGGCCGGCGGAGACCGAATTGGTCGGCGTCCTGCGCCCGCCAGGCGAACGCTGCCATCCCATCCCGGCGATGCGAAGGAACCGGGAGAAGGGCGTGACCCAGCATCTGCGGCATGTGGTGGCCAGCCGCACCGTCACCATCTGGGAGATGGACGTCACCAACCCCGTCGGAATCCCCGACCCCTGTCCGCCGACCCTCGCCTGGCTCATGCTCCGCCGGAACAGGCGAGTCCAGACCCTCCGCGTGGTCTTCCCTCAGCCGCAGCGATGAGGGACCGGAGGGTTCGATAGCGGACGCGTCGCGCGGCCGGAGGGCATTGCGGGTGTCCGGGCAACCGTGGAAGAGGCTCGCCGGCCCGGCGCATGCTCGTCGCGCGCAAGTGCGGTCGGCGCGAGGCGGATCGTGGCTGGCGCATGATCTGCATATCCAACCCAAAGCATGACGCACTTCCTGCGCATCTGATCCGAATATGGCGGCGAAGTGCCGATCGGTTCGTACAACTGTCTTGTCAGCGAGACCTTCGAAACGCTGCGAACCGAGGGAGAAGACGATGACCGACCACACCGCCGACCTGCTGATCCGCGCCGGCGCGGTGCACACCCTGGTGCCCGGCCAGGCCCCGCAGCGGGCCCTGGCCGTGCGTGGCGACCGGATCATGGCCGTGTCCGCCGACCCGCACGGCCTGGACCACCGGGTGGGCGCGGGCACCGAGGTTCACGACCTGCCCGGCGCCACGGTACTGCCCGCCTTCGACGACACCCACACCCACCTCGTCTTCGCCGGGCTCGGCGCCCAGGACGTCCCCGTCCACCAGGCCCGCACCATCCCCGAGTTCCTGGAGCTGATCCGGCAGCGGGCCGCCGTCACCCCCGACGGCGAATGGATCCGCACCACCACCAACTGGCAGGAACTCAACCTCGCCGAGCGTCGCATGCCCACGGCGGCCGAACTCGACACGGCCACCGACAAGCACCCCGTCCTGGTCAAGCGCGGCGGCCACAACGACGTCGTCAACACCTACGCGCTGCGTCTCGCCGGCATCACCGAGGACACCCCGGTACCGCCCGGCGGCACCATCGGCCGCGACGCCGACGGCAAGCTGGACGGCCGGCTGATCGACAACGCGCTGCACCTGGTGGAACACCTGGTCCCGGCCCCCGACCGGGCCCGGCGCATCGAGGGGCTGCGCCTGGCCTCCCGCGACTACGCCGCCACCGGCATCGGCACCGTCCGGGACTGCGCGGTCACCCCCGAGGACTACGCCGTGTACCTGGCCGCCCGGAAGGCGGGCGCCCTCCACACCCGGGTACGGGCGCTGATCTCAGCGCTCGGCATGACCAGCGCGGCCCAGGTGGAGGACCTGCTCGACACCATGGAGCAGTGGCACCACGACTCCGACCCGTGGCTGTCGGTCTGGGGGGTCAAGTTCGGCCTCGACGGCGGCCTGGAGGCCGGCGCCACCGAGGAGCCGTACGCCTGCGACCACTCCTTCTCCGGCATGCTGATCTGGGAACCGGACGCACTGGTCGAGGCGGTCGAGGCGGTGGTCCGGCGCGGTTGGCGGGTCGGCACGCACGCCTACGGCGACCGGGCCGTCCGCACCCTCCTCGACGTCTACGAACGCGTGCTTCGGCGCAACCCCGGCCTGCCCGCCGGCACGCTGGTGATGGAGCACGGCGGCCTCGCCGGCCCCGAGCAACGCGCCCGAGCCGTCGCCCTCGGCATTCCCGTCACCATCCAGCAGCCCCTCCTCCACGACACCGCCGAGGTGGAGGAGGGCTTCTGGGGCCCGGAACGAGTCGCCCGCCTCTTCCCGGCCCGCAGCTGGATCGACCTGGGCGCTCAGGTCAGCGCGGGCTCCGACTTCCCCGTCGGCCAGTTCGGCGCGATGCGCTCCGTGTGGGGCATGACGACGAGGCAGACCGTCATCGGCGTCAAGGGCCCCGAACACGCGATCAGCCATGACGAGGCGGTGACCCTGCACACGGTCAACGCGGCACGTCTGAGCGGTGAGGAGGGTCTGCGTGGCACCCTCACCCCGGGCCGCCTCGCCGACCTGACCGTCTGGGACCAGGATCCCGCCCGCTGCCCCGGCGATACCCTGCGTGACCTGACCCCCACCCACACCTTCGTCGGTGGTCTCCTGGTCACACCCGGCGGCGCGCAGTAACCGACGGCGGCGTCCGCCCCCTTCCTTGCGGGATCGTCTTGGGACCTGCCGACGTGGTCAATGGGACGCCATCGTGCGCAGGACGGTGCGAGCGCGGTGTACGCCGTGCCCCGGTCGGGATCTGCAGACGGGACGAACAGGCTTCGTTCCCCACACGGTGTTTATTGATGACGGTGAGAAGACGACAGGACGGCCCGCGCGAGTTCGCGGACATCGGCTTCGCTCCTCCCGCGGTCGGCACACCGGCCGGCGTTCCACCACCTGATCACACTCTCCGGCGGCTCCTTGTGGCACACGGTGGATTTCACCGGATACGCCCTCACGCCGGGACTGAGGAGCGCCACGTCCTGGAGATGGCTGTGAACCATCTGGCGCTGGAGTTCCAGGCGCTGCGCCTGGCACAGCACACCGCACCGGTCAGTCTCCGATTGGCTTTTCCTGGGTCAGCGCACCCTTCCGCGGGGTTTCAGTCGAGTCTCCGGGAGGGCGGGGGCGGGGAGCGGTGCTCCGGCGTAGCCCGTCACCGTGCCGAAACGGGTGCCGCTCGCCCAGTCCTCCCGGGCCTGCTCGATCTCCTCCTGGGTGCGGCCGACGAAGTTCCACCACATGATCAGCTCCTCCTCGAAGGGCTCGCCGCCGAGGAGCATCAGGCCGGCGTCGGACTCGGCGCGCAGGGGAAGTTCGGTGCGGCCGCAGCCGAGGTAGAGGAGGGAGCCCGGGAGGACCGGGACGCCGTCGACGTGGACCTCGCCGGACATCGACAGGACGCCGTACTCGAAGTCGGGGACGAGCGGCAGGCGTACGTCCGTGCCCTGGGCGAGGGCGAGGTCGGCGCCCACGATCGGGGTGTACGTCGTCCCGGGGGAGCGGGAGCCGTCGAGTTCGCCGAGGACGAGGGTGGCGGTGAGGCCGGGTGCGGTGACCGTGGGCAGGGCCGCGTGGTGTTCGAAGTGGGGCTCGGTGTGGCGGTGGGCGTCGGGCAGGGCCACCCAGAGCTGGGCGCCGTGCAGGAAGCGGGCGTGGGACTTCGGGCTCTCCTCGGAGTGGCTGATCGCGCGGCCCGAGGTCATGAGGCCGAGTTCCCGGGGGCGGATGGTCTGGAGGCTGCCCGTGGAGTCGCGGTGCAGCACCTCGCCCTCGTGCAGCCAGCTGACGGTCTGCAGACCCATGTGCGGGTGCGGCGGGACCTGCATCCCGGGTTCGTCGGCGATGTCGTCGGGGCCGTAGTGGTCGACGAAGGCCCAGGCGCCGATCATGCGCCGGCCCAGGTTCGGCAGCAGCCGGCGCACCTCGGTCGACTCGCCGAGCTTCACCCGGCGGGGGCTCAGCAGCTCACGGACGGGCTCGGCGACGACGAATCCGCGCCCGCCGCACACGCTCGGCACGGGCGCACGGTCAAGGTTGCTCATGCGGTCAACCTAGTGGGTCGGATGCTCCGGGTGTGCCGACCCGCTGCCCGGTCTTCCGTCGTTCAGCGTCGCCGCGAGATCCCGGCCGGCCTCGACGATCTCGCTGTCGCGGTCGGTGAGGAGGTCCTGGAGCAGGCCGCGCTGGGCGCGGACGGCGTGGCGGGCCTCGCGTTCCCAGGCCACGTGGTTGTCGGGGTGGCGCAGCAGCTTGGGGTAGGCGGCGGCCGTGGTCTCCCACTGGCGGGCGTCGGCGATGCTCTTCAGCAGGCGCAGTATCGCCACCCGGCAGGTGACCTGCGGGAGCCGTGCGAGCTCCCAGAGGAACGGCACCGTGGCCGCGGTCGCCTGGTCCACCACGAAGCCGTACCGGCAGATACGGCGGCGCAGTTGCCCGAGCGCGCTCCGGGCGGTCTCGGCGTCGCCGCGGGCGACGGTGGTGAGCAGGGCCGGGATGCCGGCCGCGGATCCGGTGGTGTCCTGGATCTCGGGCCAGGGCACGTGTCCCAGGTCCTCGAGGGGTGGGGTTCTCTTCGTGGCAGTCATGTCATGGAGGTGCGGGTCGGCAGCATGGCCCAGACGGTCTTGCCCACGGGGGAGCGGCGGGTCCAGCCCCAGTGCTCCGACAGGGCCTCGACGATGTGCAGCCCGCGGCCGTGCTCCAGCAGTTCGTCGCCGGGGTGCGGGTAGAGGGGCGGGCTGTCGCTGGGGTCGGTGACGGCGCACATGAGATGCGAGCGGCGCAGGGTGAGTCTGAGCCGTACGTCGAAGTGGTCCGTCGACAGGTGCGGCAGGCCGTGCAGAACGGCGTTGGAGGCGAGTTCGGTGACGACGGTGAGCGCGTCGTCCGTGCAGTGGTCCACGGACCAGCCGTCGAGCGTGCGGTGGGTGAAGTCCCGTGCCTCGGCGAATCCCTCCCGGTCGCCCCTGAGGTGCAGGCTTGCGGTTCTGGACGAGTCACGGACGGACTCGTGGCTCCGGAACTGCGCAGGTGATGACACGGGGCATCTCCCTGAGGCGAGGTCAGGACGGGTTGCCGGAAGTGCGGTTGACGGCATGGTTATTATCCACGCTGACGATGTCCTCGTGCAATTTCACGGGAAATTGCGCGTACGAAGCGAGGAGAGTTGCCGTGTCGTCAGGAACCGGATCGGTGTCGAACGGAGTGCGGGCGAGCTCGCTGGGCGTCCGCTGGATCAAGAGCAGTCACAGCAACGCGGAGGGCAACTGCGTCGAGGTCGCGGCGCTGGACGGGGGTGGCGTGGCGCTGCGCAACTCCAGGGACCCCGACGGTCCGGCCCTCGTCTACACGCCGGCCGAGGTGGCGGCCTTCCTGGCGGGGGCGAAGGACGGGGAGTTCGACCACCTGCTGTGAAGCCACCTGTCGTGCGCGTGCGGGGCGTGGCTCCGGCGCGGCGCGCGGTTCAATTCCCGTGCCCCATACGGTCGTAGGCCGTCGGATGCGATAATGGGGTTGTCGTCCGTCGGTCCGTGGGGAGTCACAGGATGTCTGCCGAGTCGCCTCGAGTCTCCCGCCTCGAACCGTATCTGAACCGCGCGGAGCCCGCCCCGACCTTGCTCAAGATGCTGGTCGGGGTCCAGCTCGCGGGTATGCGGGAGGATGCCGGGCTCGCCCAGGACCAGGCCGCGCGTGCGGTGCGGTTCAGCCCGGCGAAGCTGTCGCGCATCGAGGCGGGCAAGGGGCGCCGCCCTCCCACGGAGGGCGACGTCCGCGCGCTCCTGACGCTGTACGGCGCCGAGGAGCACGAGGCCTCGGTGCTGCTGGAGCTGCTGCGGCAGGCGGGGGAGCCGGGCTGGTGGCAGCGCTACGACAAACGGCTGATGCCCGAATGGTTCGATCGGCTGGTCGGACTTCAGGAGGCGGCCACCGCGATCCGTACCTTCGAGATCCAGTATGTGCCGGGTCTGCTGCAGACCCCCGCGTACACCCGTGCCGTCGTGGAGCGCGGGCTGCCCTCGGCCGCGCCGCGGGAGGTGGAGCGCCGGGTGGAGCTGCGCACCCGGCGGAGCGAGCTGCTGCACCGCGCCGACGCCCCGCGGGTGTGGGCGATCCTCGACGAGTCGGTGCTGCTGCGCGTCCTGGGCAGCCGCGAGGTGATGCGGGAGCAGCTCGGGCGTCTGGTGGAGCTGGCCCGGCTGCCCCATGTCACCGTGCAGGTCGTCCCGTTGGACGTCACGCACGCCTCGGCGCCCGCCATTCCCGTCACCTATCTGCGTTTCGGCGGCGCCGATCTGCCCGACATCGTCTATCTGGAGCAGATCAGGAGCGCCACCTTCCTGGAGGACCGGGACGAGACGGAGGAGTACCGGGTCGCCCTGGACCGGCTGGCCGACCAGGCGCTCCAGCCGCGCGAGTCGCTGAGGATGCTCGAGGAGACCATCCGACAGCGTTACGCCTGAGATCGAGAGCCCCGGGCCGGTCAGCCCAGGCGGCCCACGCCGCCGAACTCGATCCACTCCTGGGTGAGTTGGCGGGGCGCGACCTCGGTGTCGGGCCGCCAGGTGGAGACCTCCACCAGCCCCGGTTCGAGGATCTCCAGCCCCTCGAACCACCCGGCGACGTCCTTCTCCTCCCGCACCCGGCCCCAGTGCCCCTGTGTGGCCTTGTCCATGAAGTCCGTGACGAACTCCCGTACCGCCGGGTCCTCGCTGACCAGCTGACACATCACCAGATAGCTTCCCGGGGCGAGGCGTTCGGCCACCCGGCGGACCACGGCGGGCGGGCCGTCGCTCTCGCTGTCGGGGATGCAGTGGAAGACCGAGTTGAACAGCACGGCCACCGGCTGGGAGAAGTCGATCAGCCGCTCGGTGTCGGGGTGGGTGAAGACGGCCTCGGTCTCGCGCATGTCGGCGTGGATCACGGTGGTGCGCTCGTCCTGCTCCAGCAGGGCGCGGCCGTGCACGAGGACCATCGGGTCGTTGTCGACGTAGACGACGTGCGCCGTCGGGTCGATCTGCTGGGCGACCTGGTGGACGTTGTCCTGGGTGGGCAGGCCGGAGCCGTGGTCCAGGAACTGCCGGATGCCGTATTCCTGCGTCAGGGTCTTCACGACCCGTTGGAGGAAGCGGCGGTTGTTGAGCGCGAGGGCCCGGGTGCTCGGGACGACCTTGTCGAGCTCCGCGCAGGCGGCCCGGTCGGCCGCGTAGTTGTCCTTGCCGCCGAGATAGTGGTCGTACATGCGTGCGGCTGTCGGGATCGTGGCGTCGATCTCCGTGGACAGAGGCTTCCCGGACTGCATGTTTTTCCCCCAGCTCCCGGCCGTGGCCGCGCCGTCGCGGTCGGTAACCCATCCTAGGGAAACGGGGATTGGCGACGCCACCCCTTGATCGACCCATCGCCCGAAGGGGGTGCCGGAGGGATCGGCTCCCAGGCGGATTGGATCCCTGGTCCAGTGTCTGGACGTGTGGTCTAATCACTTCCATGGATGCCAGGGAAGCGGAGCGGGACACGATCCTGCGGGTGCTCGTCCCCGTCGTGGACGGGATCGCGGCCACCTTCGGGCCGGTGTGCGAGGTCGTCCTGCACGACTACCGGCGACCGGAGAAGTCCGTGGTCGCCGTCGCCGGGTCGGTGACCGGGCGGACGGTCGGCGGGGCGATGAGCGAGATCGGCCTGCGCGTCCTGGCCCGCGGCGACGAGGCCCGCGACGAGCTGAACTACCTCACCCGCACCGGCGCCGGCGGACTGGTGAAGTCGTCCACGATGGTGCTGCGCGACTCCACCGGCGCGGTGTTCGGCGCCCTCTGCGTCAACGTGGACGTCACCGAGGTCGACCGCGTCCAGGGCCTGCTCGCCGCGCTCGCGGGCACCGCCGCGGAACCGTCGCGGGCCCCGGTGACCACCTTCGGAGACGACATCGACTCCGTCGTGGACGCCCTGCTCGACGACCATCTGCGGCGCCAGGACCAGACCTGGCCCGGCCTCGACCGGAGCCGGCGCCTCGCCCTCTTCCGCGGCCTCGACGCCCGGGGGGTCTTCGCCGTACGCGGGGCCGTCGAACAGGTCGCCACCCGGCTCGGCATCTCCCGCGCCTCCGCCTACAACTATCTGGCGCAGGCCAGGGCCACGACCACCGACTCTCCCGAGGGAGCCCGCCCGTGACCACCGCACCCCCGCCGATCACCCTCGACGACGTCCGTGACGCGGCCGTCCGGCTGCGGGGGGTCGCCCATCGCACCCCCGTGCTGCGCTCCCGCACCCTGGACGAGGCCGTCGGCGCCCAGGTGTTCCTGAAGTGCGAGAACTTCCAGCGGGTCGGCGCCTTCAAGTTCCGGGGCGCCTACAACGCGGCCTCCCGGCTGACCCCCGGACAGCTCGCCAGGGGCATCGCCGCCTACTCCTCCGGCAACCACGCCCAGGCCGTCGCCCTGGCCGCCCGGGAACTGGGCGCCCACGCGGTGATCGTGATGCCCGAGGACGCCCCGCGCTCCAAGCGGGCGGCCACGGAGGGCTACGGCGCCGAGATCGTCACGTACGACCGCTACACCGGCGACCGGGAGGCCGTCGCCCAGGCCCTGGCCGCCGAGCGGGGCCTCGCCCTGATCCCGCCCTACGACCACCCGCACGTCATGGCCGGGCAGGGCACCGCCGCCCTCGAACTCCTCGACGAGGTAGGGGAGTTGGACTCCCTCCTCGCTCCGGTCGGCGGGGGCGGGCTGATCGCCGGCAGTGCCACCGCGGCGAAGGGGCTGCGGCCCGGCATCCGGATCGTCGGCGTCGAACCGGAGGCCGGGGACGACACCAGGCGGTCCCTGGAGGCCGGCCGGCGGATCGAGATCCCGGTGCCGCGCACCATCGCCGACGGCCAGGCCCTGCCCACGCCCGGTGAGCTGACGTTCTCGGTGAACCGGCGCCTCGTCGACGAGATCGCCCTCGTCTCCGACGACGAGATCCGCGCCGCGATGCGCTTCGCCTTCGAGCGCCTGAAGATCGTCGTGGAGCCGAGTGGGGCCACCCCGCTGGCCGCCCTGCTCGCCGGCCGGGCCGGCGCCCCGGGTCGCCGGGTCGGGGTGATCGTCTCCGGTGGCAACATCGACACCGGCCGCTTCGCCGCACTGTGCGCGGGCGGCGCCTGACGCCCGGTCCCCCGAATGGCGCCCCCCGGTGGCGGGGCGGACGATGGAGGTGTGGGGTGCGGCCCCCACCGGTGACGTCCGGGCCGCCGGGGAGACCGGCCCCGGCCGTGGCGCAGCACGGCCGGAAGGAGGACGCCATGCTGGAAGTGAAGACGCTCGACAAGCCGGACGAGCGACGCGACTTTCCCCGGGGCCACCTGGAAGCCGTCCACATGAGCGGGCTCGACTTCGCCATGGCGACGTTCGAGCCCGGTTGGCGCTGGACGGAGTCGGTGGCACCCCTGGCGGGCACCGCGACCTGCCAGATCCACCACAACGGCTATGTCGTCAGCGGACGCATGCACGTCGTCATGGACGAGGGCGGCGAGACCGAGGTCGGCCCCGGCGACGTCTTCGTCATCTCCCCCGGACACGACGCCTGGGTCGTCGGTGACGAGCAGTGCGTGGTCTACGACTTCGCGGGATCGATGGCCAAGGAGTACGCGAAGGCCGACTGAGCCGAGCGTGACTCAGATCGGGAGCAACCGCCCGACCAGCGCGCCGAGTTGGTGCGCGTTGCGGCACTCGTGCATCGCGACCAGCTCGGCGTACTCGGGCGCGGCCGAGTCGCCCGTGCCCCACAGCGGGCGGGGCTCCGGGTTCAACCAGTACAGACGGCGGGCCCGTGCGGAGATCTCCCGGAGCGCCGGCAGATTCGGGTCGCTCATGTTGGTCCGCGCGTCCCCCAGCACGAACACCGTCGTCCGCGGGCCCACGGCGGCGCCGTACCGCTCCGCGAACTCGCCCAGCGCGACCCCGTAGTCGCTGCTGCCGTGAAAACCCGTCAGCCGCGCCTCGGCCCGGATCCGGGCGCCCAGCCCCTCCGGATCGGCCCGCCCGTGCTCCAGCAGCCCCGTGACCTCGTCGATCCGGTTGACGAAGGCGAACACCCGCACCTTGCTGAACTGCTCGTGCAGCGCCTGCACCAGCAGCATCGTGAAGTCGGAGAAACCGGACACCGAGCCCGACACATCGCACAGCAGGACCAGTTCGGGCCGGGCCGGCCGCCGGCGGCGCAGCACCGGCCGCATCGGCACCCCGCCCGTGGACAGCGAGCCGCGCAGGGTGCGGCGCAGATCGATCGTGCCGCGCGTGGCACGGCGGCGGCGGGCGGCCAGCCGGGTGGCCAGCTTGCGCGCCAACGGCTGTACGGTCCGCCGCAGTTCGGCCAGCCGGTCCCGCCCCGCGTACAGGAAGTCCACCCGGTCCGCGGTCGGCGCCACCGCCCGCCGCGCGATCTCGTCCCGCCCCCGCCGCTCCGCCACCCGGCGCCGCGCCTCCACCGCCACCAGGGTGCGGAACTCCTCGATGCGGCGCCGGATCTCGTCCTCGAGAAGCCGCCCCGCGAAGCCGGATCCGCCGCCCCGCCGCCGCATCTCGTCCCGGACCCGGGCCAGCAGCGTCTGCGGACGCAGCCGGTCGAGGGTCTGGTACGACGACCAGCCGTCCGCCCCCGGCGAACTCCCGTACCCGCCCAGCCCGTCGACCGCCTCGATCGCCAACTGGCCCAGCAGGGCGCTGTCGTCGGCGGCCAGGGCGTCCGCGAGCCGGTCGCGCAGGGAGTCCCGGTCACCGGGCTCGCCCACGGGCCCGCCGACGCCGTAGGGGAAGTACAGGTCGAAGACGGTGTCGAACAGCCGCCGTTGCTCCGGTGTGTGCAGCAGCGTCGCGGCGAGCCCCTCGCGCAGCAGCCCCCGGTCGGAGAACCCGAGCACGGCCACCGCCTCGGCCGCGTCCACGGTCTCACCGGTGCCGATCCGGACGCCGTGCGCGCGCAGCGCGGCCACGAACCCGGTCAGCCGCTCGGCGGCGTCGCCGCTCACACGGCGTCCAGGTCGAGCTTGGCCCCGGCCTTCAGGACGTCGTCCTGATGCTTGAGGATCACGCCCAGACTGTCCCGTACGACGGACTCGTCCAAGGTGGTGGCGCCGAGCGCGAGCAGGGTGCGCGCCCAGTCGATGGTCTCGGCGACCGACGGCACCTTGCGCAGGTCCATCGCGCGCAGCGCGGCCACCACCCGGACCACCGACTCGGTCAGCGCCGTGTCCAGACCGGGCACCTTCAGCCGGACGATCCGCCGCTCCAGTTCCTCGTCGGGGAAGCCGAGGTGCAGGAAGAGACAGCGGCGGCGCAGCGCCTCGGACAGCTCGCGGGTGGCGTTGGAGGTGAGGACGACGAACGGGCGGCGGGTCGCGGTGATCGTGCCCAGCTCGGGGACCGTGACCTGGAAGTCGCTGAGCACCTCCAGCAGCAGACCCTCCACCTCGACATCGGCCTTGTCGGTCTCGTCGATCAGCAGGACCGTCGGCTCGTCGCCGCGGATCGCGGTCAGCAGCGGTCGGGGAAGGAGGAACTCCTCGCTGAAGATGTCCGTGCGGGCCTCGTCCCAGGTCTCGTCGCGGCCGGCGCTGATGCGCAGCAGTTGCTTGGCGTGGTTCCACTCGTACAGCGCGCGGGACTCGTCCACACCCTCGTAGCACTGCAGCCGCACCAGCCGGGCCCCGGCCACCTGGGCGACGGCCTTGGCGAGTTCCGTCTTGCCGACCCCGGCCGGGCCCTCCACGAGCAGCGGCTTGCCGAGCCGGTCGGCGAGGAACACGGTCGTGGCGACCGCGGGGGAGGCCAGATAGCCGGTCTCGGCGAGACGGGCGGAGACGTCGTCGACGGACGTGAACAACGGGGCCTCCGGGGGGTGCGGTCGAGGCGGGGCAGGTCCGAGCACATATCTAAGCGCTTGTTCACCCACCTTGTCGATGTTGTCAGTGGCGGCGGCTACCTTGCACGCATGGGGATCTATCTCGCGAACGTGACGCCGCAGGACTGGTCGACGCCCGGCGAGGACGGCCATGGCGACATCGCCGCGGCCCTCGACGAGGAGCTGGCCCGGCGCGGCGTGCCGCCGTACACGCCGGGCGAGCCTGGCGGACGGGGCCGGTTCGCGGAGAAGACGAGCCCGCCGATGGACGGCTTCGACGCGCTGTGCCGGGATCGGCTGACCCCGGAGGAGCGGCACACCCTTCTCAGCTGGTCGTTCGTGGTGCCCTTCGCGCTGGAGGAGCCCGTCCTGCTGCCGATCGAGAACAGCTACGACACCGAGACCCTGGTCGTCGGAGCGCCGTACGTCCTCGCCCTCGCCGAGCGGCTCGCCGCCGCCCTCCGTCTGCCGCTCGACCTGATACCGGAGCCCTCCGGCCCCCATGAGCTCAACGCGTGGTTCCTGGACGGCGACGCGGAGAAGACCGCCGCCGCGCGCCCCGGCCCCTGGGCCGACGACCTGGACACCGCGTTCTTCACGGCGCTGTATCTGCGCGCCGCCCAGTACGCGCAGCGCCACCACTGCCCGCTGACCTACTCCTGACCCGGCTCCACCAGGAACACCGTCAGCCACTCCGCGTCCGCCGCGTGATAGCCCAGCCCGACCAGCGCCTCCGAGGCCGCCCGCATGTGCTCGGCGCCGTAGACCACGGCGACCGTGAACGGCCCGGTGCGGCTCGTGTACGCCTGGTCGAACTCGGTGAGCACCCGCACGAGCAGCCGGTCGCGGCGGCGCATCAGCAGGTCGTCGAGTCCGGGCATGCTGTCCGCCACCGCCTGCTCGGTGTCGCTCACCAGATCCTCGGTGGTCATGTGCCGGGCCAGATAGCGACGGGTGCCGAACAGCCGCATGCCCGCGCTCATCGCCGGCACCAGCGTGGCGATCATCAGGCGCTCGCGCAGCGGCAGCCGCCGGAACCCGGACTCGAACTCCCCGCCCGACATGTCCGGGCACACCACCGGCACCCCGAGCGCCCGGTAGTCGATGTCCTGGACGACCAGCCCCAGCCGCTCGCTGTACTCCAGCTGCTCGTACGACGCGACCAGGGCCTCCGCGCCGGGGGAGCGCGCCTCCCGGCCGACGCCCTCGGCGAGCACCAGGTCGCAGCGGCGCAGCCGGTCCGCCACCTCTCGGTAGAAGGCCGGCTCCCCGATGTGGATCATCGGGAAGAGCAGGAAGGACAGGCCCGTTCCGGGCCTGGTGAACCGGATGACGGCGGAGCGCACCCCGGCCAGGCCGGTCACCTCGATGAACTGCATGGGAGCCCCCTGAGTCCGCGCGCGGCACCAGGCCCATACCCGCGCGGGGCCCCGCTCAGCCGACCAGGATCACCTCGAGGGTGCGCGGACCGTGCACTCCCTCCACCCGGTCCAGTTCGATGTCGCTGGTCGCCGACGGACCGGAGATCCATGTCAACGGCCGGGCGGGGTCCAGCCGTTCGAGGGCCTGCGGAACGGACGAGACGACCTGCCCCGGCACCCGCACCACGCACACATGGTGGTCGGGGACGAGCGTGATCCGGCGCCGCCCCTGGTCCGGCCCGCCGTCCAGCACGATCGTCCCGGTCTCGGCGATCGCCACCGCGCACGCCGTGACCACACTGTCGACCCGGTCCAGCTCGTCCGCGGTGCTCTCCGCGGTGTCCTCGACCCGGTCGGCCCCGGTCGCCGACAGCCAGCCCATGTCCAGCCCGGGCGGCACGACCACCGACTTCGCCCCGCGCTCGGCCAGCAACCGGCCGATCACGGACGGCAGTTCGTCCTCGGAGCAGCGGTGCACGAGCGCCCGGTAGTCCGCCAGGTTCTCGGCCAGCAGCTCCACCGTCTCCTCGACGCCAGGCTCTCCGTGCACGTGCAGATAGCCGCGCTCGATCGGCGTCTCGTCCCCTGCCACGTCGGCGAGCGCGCGCCGCACCCGCCCCAGGATCCGTTCCCTGCTGTTCACTCGGCCCCGTCCTTTCCGCCGTTCGTGCGCTGCCACCAGTCGCGGAAGGGTTCCGCGGGTACGGCCGGCAGGTCCCGGCTGCCGCTCCACGCCTTCCCCGGTCCGGGGAGCGTACGAGGGTGCAGCCGGCGCGTCCGGGAGGCGAGCCGCTGCCCGGTGCGCAGGGCGCCGGGGCGGGCGAAGGCCCAG
This sequence comes from Streptomyces sp. NPDC005820, assembly GCF_040630255.1. NCBI lineage: Bacteria > Bacillati > Actinomycetota > Actinomycetes > Kitasatosporales > Streptomycetaceae > Streptomyces > Streptomyces sp. NPDC005820. The sequence goes on along the minus strand of NZ_JBEXXE010000024.1, from coordinate 103,636 downwards.
CGCGCCGCGCGCATCGCCGCCCGCTCGGCCGCGTGCCCCTTGGCGGGCTTGAGCACCACCTTGTTGCCGTCCCGGGTCACCGGGCCGCCCTCGACGACCCGCTCCCGCAGGTGCACCAGCACCTCGGGGATGTCGATCGCGACCGGGCACACCTCGTAGCAGGCGCCGCACAGCGAGGAGGCGTACGGCAGCGAGGCGTCGATCTCGCTCTGTGTGCCCCGCAGTTGGGGGCTGAGGATGGCGCCGATGGGGCCCGGGTAGACCGAGCCGTAGGCGTGCCCGCCGGCCCGCTCGTAGACCGGGCAGACGTTGAGGCAGGCCGAGCAGCGGATGCAGCGCAGGGCCTGGCGGCCGACCTCGTCGGCGAGGGTGTCGGTGCGGCCGTTGTCCAGCAGCACCAGATGGAAGGTCCTCGGTCCGTCGCCGTCGGTCGTCCCCGTCCACGTCGAGGTGTACGGGTTCATGCGCTCGGCGGTCGAGGAGCGGGGCAGGGTCTGCAGGAAGACCTCCAGGTCCCGCCAGGTCGGCACGATCTTCTCGATGCCGACCACCGAGATCAGCGTCTCGGGCAGGGTCAGACACATCCGCCCGTTGCCCTCGGACTCGACGACCACCAGGGTGCCCGTCTCGGCGATCATGAAGTTGGCGCCGGAGACACCGACCTTGGCCCGCAGGAACTTCTCCCGCAGATGCAGCCGGGCCGCCTCCGCCAGTTCGGCGGGCGTGTCGGTGAGCCCCTCCGGGGCCGGGCGCCCCCACTCGCTCATCTCCCTCGCGAAGATGTCCCGGATCTCGCCCCGGTTGCGGTGGATGGCCGGGACGAGGATGTGCGAGGGCCGGTCCCTGCCCAGCTGCACGATCAGCTCGGCGAGATCGGTCTCGTAGGCGTGGATGCCCTCCGCCTCGAGCGCCTCGTTCAGCCCGATCTCCTGGGTGGCCATCGACTTGACCTTGACGACCTCCGACTCGCCCGTCTCCTTGACGAGCCGGGCGACGATCCGGTTGGCCTCCTCGGCGTCGGCCGCCCAGTGCACGGTCCCGCCCGCAGCCGTGACCGACTCCTCCAACTGCACCAGATAGCGGTCGAGATGACGGAGCGTATGGTCCTTGATCCGCTTGCCGGCCTCCCGCAGCTCGGCCCAGTCCTCCAGCTCTGCCACGGCAACCGCCCGCTTGGCGCGGATGGTGTGCGTGGCGTGCCGCAGATTCCCGCGCAGCGTCTTGTTGTTGACCGCCTCGTGCGCGGCCTCAGGGAAGGCCGGCATGCCCACGAACGTGCCGCTCATACGGCCGGTTCCTCCTCCGTGCTCGCCAGGATCTCCGCGAGGTGCACCGGCCGCAGTCCCGCCTTCAGCCGGGTCATGGTCCCGCCGATGTGCATCAGACACGAGTTGTCGGCCGCGCACAGCACCTCGGCCCCGGTCGACTCGGCGTTGCGCACCTTGTCCGCGCCCATCGCCGCCGAGACGTCGGAGTTCTTCAGCGCGAACGTGCCGCCGAACCCGCAGCACTCCTCCGCGCCCGGCAGCTCCACCAGCTCAAGCCCCCGGACGGCCTCAAGGAGCCGCCTCGGCCGGTCCCCGAGCCCGAGCCCGCGCAGCCCGTGACAGGTCGGGTGGTAGGTCACCTTGTGCGGGTAGTACGCGCCGACGTCCGTCACCCCGAGCACGTCCACGAGGAACTCGGTCAGCTCGTACGTCTTCGGCACGACCGGCGCCAGCGCCGTGGCCAGTCCGCCCCCGCGCCCTTCCGCCCTCGCCCGCTCACCCATCCGCGGATACAGCTCCCGCACCATCGCCCCGCACGACCCCGAGGGCGTCACGATCGCCTCGTACTCCCCGAAGACATCGGAGAAATGCCGGGCGAGCGGTTCGGCCTCATGGCGGTAGCCGGTGTTGTAGTGGGCCTGGCCGCAGCAGGTCTGCGCCATCGGGAAGTCGACCTCGACACCCAGTCTGGTCAGCAGTTTCACCACGGCGCGGCCGGTGTCCGGATAGAGCGTGTCGTTGACACAGGTCAGGAACAGTGCGACACGCATCGCGGCTCCTTGGGGTTGATCATCGGATGAGTGCAGGGTAGTCCGGCGGAAGCGCCCGGGGGAGACCCCGGCTCACCGCGTGGCGAGCCGGGCCTGTGCCTCGCGCCAGCGCCCGGTGCCGCCCTGCGGCTCGTAGCGGGTCAGCGGCTGGGTGTGGGCGAGCAGCCGCCGCATGTCGGCACGGTCGCCCACCAGCCCGTGCGCCCGCGCCTGCACCAGCACGTTGCCGAGCGCGGCGGCCTCCGTCGGCCCGGCCACCACCGGCAGCCCGCAGGCGTCGGCGGTGAGCTGGCACAGCAGCGCGTTGCGGGTGCCGCCCCCCACGATGTGCACGACGTCCGCCGGATGCCCGGCGAGCCGCTGGGCGTCCTCGACCGCCCGGCGGTGGGCGAGGGCGAGCGAGTCGAGGATGCAGCGGGTGATCTCGCCAGGCGTCCCGGGCACCGGCTGCCCGGTGGCCCGGCACGCCTCGGCGATCCGCTCCGGCATCCGCCCGGGTGCGAGGAACGCGGCGTCCCCCGCGTCCACGACCGACCGCAGCGCGGGCACGGCGGCCGCCTCCCGCAGCAGCACCCCCAGATCGGGGTCCCCCCAGGCCCGTACACACTCCTGGAGCAGCCAGAGGCCCATGATGTTGCGCAGGTACCGGACCGTGCCGTCCAGACCCAGCTCGTTGGTGAAGTTGGCGGCCCGGCTCTCCTCGGTGAGCACGGGTGCCTCCAGCTCCAGACCGGCCAGGGACCAGGTGCCGGTGCAGATGTAGGCGAACCGCTCCCCGGTCGCCGGCACGGCCGCCACCGCGGAGGCGGTGTCGTGCGACCCGACGGCGGTCACCGGCACGGGCCCGGTCAGCCCGGTCTCCTCCAGCACCTCGCCCCGCAGCACCCCGGCGGGATCGCCCGGCTGCCGCAGCGGCGCGAACAGCTCCAGGTCGATGCCCAGCCGCGCGGCGAGCTCGTACGACCACGTCCGCGTCCGGGGATCGATCAGCTGGGTCGTGGAGGCGTTGGTCAGCTCGGTGCCCTGTTCGCCGGTCAGCCAGTAGGCCAGCAGATCGGGGATGAGCAGCAGTCGCTCGGCATGGGCGAACTGACGCGTCCCCCGGGCGGCGACGAGCTGGTACAGGGTGTTGAAGGGCGCGTACTGCAGACCGGTCGCCGCGTACAGCTCCTCGGCCGGCACACCGGCCCACACCTTCTCCGCGATCCCGTCGGTCCGCGCGTCCCGGTAGTGCACCGGATTCCCGAGCAGCGCCCCGTCACCGTCCAGCAGCCCGTAGTCCACGGCCCAGCTGTCGATGCCGACGGAGTCGACCTGCCCGGCTGCCTTCAGCCCGTCCAGCACTCCCGCGTACAACGCCAGCACGTCCCACCGCAGCCCCTCCGGAACCCGCACCGGACGGTTGGCGAACCGATGCGCCTCCGCCAGCTCCAAGGTGTCCGGCCCGACGCGGCCGACCATGACACGTCCGCTGGACGCGCCGAGGTCGACCGCGGCGTACGACCGCACGCCGGTCACCGGAGGAACGCGGCTGCCACACCCGCGTCGACGGGCACATGCAGCCCGGTGGTGTGGGTCAGCTCCCCGCCGGTCAGCGCGAACACCGCGTTCGCGACATGCTCGGGCAGCACCTCCCGCTTGAGGATGGTCCGCTGGGCGTAGAACTCGCCGAGCTTCTCCTCCTGGACCCCGTACACGGCGGCCCGCTGGGCGCCCCACCCGCCGGCGAAGATCCCCGATCCCCGCACCACACCGTCCGGATTGACGCCGTTGACGCGGATCCCGTGCTCACCCAGCTCGGCGGCGAGCAGCCGCACCTGGTGGGCCTGGTCGGCCTTGGTGGCGGAGTAGGCGATGTTGTTCGGACCGGCGAACACGGCGTTCTTCGAGGCGATGTAGACGATGTCCCCGCCGAGCCCCTGCGCGATCATCACCCGGGCCGCTTCCCGCGACACCAGGAACGATCCCCGGGCCATGATGTCGTGCTGGAGGTCCCAGTCCTTGGCCGAGGTCTCCAGCAGCGGCTTCGAAATGGAGATCCCGGCGTTGTTGACGACGAGATCGACACCACCGAAGGCGAGCGCGGCGGCCCGGAAGGCCCCGGCGATCTGCTCCTCGGACGTCACGTCGACGGTGACGGCGACGGCCTTGTCGGCCCCGCCCAGCTCCTCCGCCACCTGGGCGGCGTTCTCCCCGTTCAGATCGGCGACGACGACACACGCCCCCTCGGCGACCAGCCGGTGCGCGATGGCCCTCCCGATCCCGCTGCCCGCGCCCGTCACCAGCGCCACCCGGGTGGCCAGCGCCTTCGGCTTCGGCATCCGCTGGAGCTTGGCCTCCTCCAGCGCCCAGTACTCGATGCGGAACTTCTCCCGTTCCTCGATCGGCGCGTACGAGGACACCGCCTCGGCGCCCCGCATCACATTGATGGCGTTGACGTAGAACTCACCGGCGACCCGGGCGGTCTGCTTGTCCTTGCCGAAGGAGAACATGCCCACACCGGGCACCAGCACGATGGCCGGGTCGGCGCCGCGCATGGCGGGGGAGTCGGGCTCGGCGTGCCGCCGGTAGTAGGCGGCGTACTCCTCCCGGTACGCGGTGTGCAGTTCCTTCAGCCGGGCGACGGCCTCCTGAAGCGGAGCGGTGGGCGGCAGGTCGAGGACCAGCGGCCGCACCTTGGTGCGCAGGAAGTGGTCCGGGCAGGACGTCCCCAGCGCGGCGAGCCGGGGGTGCTCGGCCCGCGCCACGAAGTCGAGGACGACGTCCGGGTCGGCGAAGTGCCCGACCTGCGGCCGGTCCTGCGAGGCGATCGCCCGCACATACGGCGCGAGCGCGGCGGCCCGCTCCCGGCGCTCGCCCTCGGCCAGCGCCTCGTACCCCTCGACGACGGGCCCGAAGGGCTCGGCCTTACCCCGCTCGGCGAGGAACGCCTCCGCGGTGCGGATGATGTGCAGGGAGTTGCGCTCGCACTCCTCGGCAGTGTCACCCCAGGCGGTGATCCCGTGCCCGCCCAGGACGACCCCGATGGCCTGCGGGTTGGCGGCCTTGATCGCGGCGATGTCCAGGCCCAGCTGGAACCCGGGCCGCCGCCACGGCACCCACGCCACACTGTCCCCGAAGCACTCGGCGGTCAGCTTCTCCCCGTCCGCCGCACAGGCGAGCGCGATCCCGGAGTCCGGGTGCAGATGATCCACGTGCGCGGCGTCGACGAGTCCGTGCATGGCGGTGTCGATGGAAGGCGCCGCCCCACCCTTGCCGTGCAGGCAGTAGTCGAACGCGGCGACCATCTCGTCCTCGCGCTCGACCCCGGGGTAGACGTCGACGAGCCCCCGCAGCCGGTCCAGCCGCAGCACGGCCAGCCCGCTCTCGGTGAGCGTGCCGAGGTCGCCTCCCGACCCCTTCACCCACATCAGCTCGACATCCCCACCGGTGACGGGGTCGGTGTCGGTGCCCTTGGCGGACGCGTTGCCGCCGGCGTAGTTCGTATTACGGGGATCAGCACCGAGTCGGTGCGACCGCGCGAGGAGGGCGGCGGCTTCGGGGTGCGGTGACATGAACGTCCAGTCCTTACTTGAAAGAGGTGCGATTCCTTAGGGGCGCGGGGCTGCATCAATATGCGGCTCCGCCGCGTGGGCGCGACCAGCCACAACCGGCCCGCAGCCCGCGACGAAACAGATCAAGGCAGACGCTTACGCGCCCCAACCGGCCTGCTCTCCCCCGACACGCTCGGCGACAACCTTCTCGGCCCACCCCGACGCCCGGTAGGCGACAAGCGGCTCGGGGTCCAACCCCATCTCCTCGCGCACCTCACGAAGCAGCGGCCGCACATCCGTGTTGTACGCGTCCATCAGCACGGCATTCGCTTCCAGCACATCCCCGGCCGCCTGCGCGGCAGCCAACGCGTCCCGATCCACCAGCAGCGCCTTCGCCGTGGCCTCCTGCACGTTCATCACGGACCGGATGATCGCGGGGATCTTCGCCTCGATGTTGTGGCACTGATCGAGCATGAACGCCACCTCGGAGGTGAACCCACCCCCACGTACGACCTCGTACATGATCCGGAACAGCTGGAAGGGGTCGGCCGCGCCCACCATCAGATCGTCGTCGGCGTAGAAGCGCGAGTTGAAGTCGAACCCGCCGAGCTTCCCCTCCCGCAGCAGCGTCGCCACGATGAACTCGATGTTGGTCCCCGGCGCGTGGTGGCCCGTGTCGACCACGACCTGCGCCTTCGGCCCCAGCTTCAGACAGTGCGCGTACGCCGTGCCCCAGTCCGGGACGTCGGTCGAGTAGAACGCCGGCTCGAAGAACTTGTACTCCAGCAGCATCCGCTGCCCGTCCCCGAGCCGCTCGTACACCTCGGCCAGCCCCTTCGCCAGCCGGTCCTGCCGCGCCCGGATGTCGTCCTGGCCGGGATAGTTCGTCCCGTCGGCGAACCACAGCTTGAGATCGGCGGAACCCGTCGCGTCCATGATGTCGACGCACTCCAGCAGATGATCGACGGCCTTGCGCCGCACCGCCGCCTCGGGGTGGCAGATGCTGCCCAGTTTGTAGGCGTCGTCCTGGAAGGTGTTGGAGTTGATCGCCCCGAGCCGCACCCCCCGGTCCTCGGCGTGCTTCGCCAGCGCCGCGTAGTCCTCCACCTTGTCCCAGGGGATGTGCAGCGCCACGGTCGGGGCCACGCCGGTGACCGCGTGCACCTGTGCCGCGTCGTCCAGCTTCTCCTGCGGGGTGCGCGGAACGCCCTGCTGGGCGAACACCTTGAAACGGGTCCCCGAGTTCCCGTACGCCCACGACGGCGTCTCGACGGCCTGGGTCTTCAGCGCGGCCTTCACGGCGGCGAGGTCGGTCACTTCGGGCTCCTGTGACATCGGTCCGGGACAGGGCCCGGATGAAACGATTCAGAACGGGAAGCTATGAGGCCGCGAGGGGAGTGTCAACCCTTTCGACCGCGCACCCTTTTCGTGACCGCCGCGTGACCTTCGACTATCGAAAACTTTTCGAGACGGACCCATTGACGTGACATGCCCCGCGTGCCTAACGTCCCGGCAATCCAGTTGAAACCTTTCACGACGCCGTGGCGGGCCCCAGGGGCACCGCCGCGGACGTTCGTCGAGGAGCCACCCATGACCCACCCGTCCGACACGGGACCGGCCCCGGTGCTGGCGCTCAAGGACGTCGCCAAGTCCTTCGGCGCCGTACGCGCCCTGCGGGGCGTCTCCCTGGAGCTGTTCCCCGGCGAGGTGCACGCCCTCGCCGGGGAGAACGGCGCGGGCAAGTCGACCTTGATCAAGACCCTCGCGGGGGTGCACCGGCCGGACACCGGCCGGGTGCTGCTCGACGGCGAGCCCGTCGTCTTCCACGGACCCGGCGATGCCCGCGACGCCGGCATCGCCGTGATCTACCAGGAACCCACGCTCTTCCCCGACCTTTCGATCGCCGAGAACATCTTCATGGGCCGCCAGCCCCGGCGCGGCCTCGGCCGGATCGACCACAAGGCCACCCACGCGGCGACCGCCGCCCTGATGGCGCGGCTCGGTGTCGACCTCGACCCGGACCGCCCGGCGCGCGGACTGTCCATCGCCGACCAGCAGATCGTGGAGATCGCCAAGGCGCTCTCCTTCGACGCCCGCGTCCTGATCATGGACGAGCCGACCGCCGCCCTCACGGGCAGCGAGGTCGCCCGGCTCTTCGGAGTCGTGCGGACCCTGCGCGAGCAGGGCGCGGCCGTCCTGTTCATCTCGCACCGGCTGGAGGAGATCTTCGAGATCTGCCAGCGGGTGACGACCCTGCGCGACGGCGCCTGGATCGCCAGCGAGCCCCTCGCCGGCATGACCGAGGACGACCTGGTCCGCAGGATGGTCGGCCGCGACCTCGACGAGCTCTACCCGAAGCAGGACGTCACTCCGGGCGAGGTCGCCCTGAGCGTGAGCCGGCTGACCCGGGAGGGCGTCTTCACCGACGTCTCCTTCGAGGTACGGCGGGGCGAGATCGTCGGCCTGGCCGGACTGGTCGGCGCCGGACGCACCGAAGTCGCCCGGGCCGTGTTCGGGATCGACCGCTGGGACGCCGGCGATGTCACCGTCGACGGCAGGGCGCTGGTCAACGGCGCCCCCTCCACCGCGATGGCCGCGGGCCTCGCCCTGGTGCCGGAGGACCGGCGCGCCCAGGGCCTGGTGATGGACATGTCCATTGAGCGCAACATCGGCCTCACGGGTCTGCGGACGACCGTGAAGGCGGGCCTGATGGACCGGGGCGCCGAGCGCAGCCGGTCCCTGGACTGGGCGGTCAAGCTCCAGGTGAAGTACGCCCGGATCGCCGACACCGTCAACACGCTCTCCGGCGGCAACCAGCAGAAGGTCGTCCTCGCCAAGTGGCTCGCCACCGCCCCCAAGGTGCTGATCGTCGACGAGCCCACCCGCGGCATCGACGTCGGCACCAAGGCCGAGGTGCACCGGCTGCTGAGCGAGCTGGCCGCCGACGGGGTCGCCGTCCTGATGATCTCCTCCGACCTGCCCGAGATCCTCGGCATGGCCGACCGCGTGCTGGTGATGCACGAGGGCCGGCTCACCGCCGAGATCCCCCGCTCCGACGCCACCGAGGAAACCGTGATGGCCGCAGCCACCGGGAGGGCAGCCGCATGACGGTCGCCACTCCTGAACAGGCCCCCGTCGCCGAGGCGCCCAAGTCCAGCGGCACCCGGCTCGTCGACCGCGTCTTCAAGATGCGCGAACTCGCCATCCTGGTCGTCTTCCTGGTGATGATCGCCGTCACCCAGGCCGGCAACAGCGAGTTCCTCTCCGAGCAGGGCATCAAGGACCTGCTGCTGAACGCGACCATCCTGGTGCTGGTCGCCACCGGCCAGTCCCTGGTGGTGATCACGAGGAACGTCGACCTGTCGGTCGGCTCCACCCTCGGCATCACCGCCTTCGCCGCCGGCACCTATCTGCACGGCGGCGGCAACCCGGTGATCGCGATCGTGCTGGCCGTCCTGCTCGGTGTCGGCTTCGGGCTCCTCAACGGCCTGCTGGTCAGCCTCGGCCAGGTGCCCGCGCTCGTCGTCACCCTCGGCACGCTGTACATCATCCGCGGCATCGACTCCATCTGGGTCGGCTCCCGGCAGATCACCGCGGCCGACCTGCCCGCCGGCTTCGTCGACTTCGGCTCCGGCGGCCTCTCCGCCGTGCCGTATCTCGCGCTGATCGCCCTGGCGGTGCTGGTCGCCACGGCGTACTACCTCAAGCACTTCGGCAGCGGCCGGGAGCTGTACGCCCTCGGCTCCAACCCGGAGGCCGCCCGCCTCGCCGGCATCCCCGTGCGCAAGCGGATCCTCGCCGCCTACACCTTCTGCGGCGGACTCGCCGGACTCGCCGGCGCGATGTACCTGGCCCGGTTCGGCAACGTCGACTCCGGGACCGGCAACGGCTACGAACTCACCGTCGTCAGCGCGGTCGTGGTCGGCGGCGTCGTCTTCACCGGCGGCTCCGGCAGCGTCTACGGCGCCGCCCTCGGCGCGCTGCTGCTGACCTCCATCAACAGCGTCCTGCCCGCCCTCGGCGTCAGCTCGGTGTGGGTCCTCGCCATCAACGGCGTCCTGCTCCTGCTGGCGATCGCGGTCGACCGGATCGTGGCGCTGCGGGTGGCGACCGCCCTGAAGAAGAAGTCGGCGTCCGTCGCGCCGGCCGTGGAGAAGGGGGAGACCCGTGCGTGAGTCTCTTGCCGGTCGGGTGGTCCGCAGGTCCGCCTTCAGGTGGGATACAGCCGTCAGTGCGCTGCTGATCGTCCTGCTGCTGTTCTCCTTCTCCTTCGTGGACGGCTTCGGCAACGCGCTGAACCTGTCCTTCCTCATCGGCAACACCCTGCCGATCGCGCTGGTCGCGCTCCCCATGACCCTGCTGGTCGTCTCCGGCGAGATCGACCTCTCGGTCGCCTCCACGGCCGGGCTGTCCGGCGCGGTGATGGGCGCCCTGTGGAACCAGGGCATGACCATCGAGACGATCATCCCGATCTGTCTGCTGCTCGGGGTCGTCTGCGGGCTGGTCAACGGCCTGCTGGTGACCCGGCTCGGACTGCCCTCCCTCGCCGTCACCATCGGCACCCTCGCCGCCTACCGGGGCATCGCACAGATCGTGCTCGGCTCCGACGCGGTGACCGATTTCCCGTCCCAGTACCTGGACTTCGCGGCCGGACGGGTCGGGGACAGCTTCCTGCCGCAGGCCTTCCTGCCCTTCCTCGTCCTGCTCGCGATCGCCGTGATCGTGCTGCACGCCACGCCGTTCGGGCGGTCGCTGTTCGCGACCGGGGCGAGCGAGGAGGCGGCGCGGTTCGCCGGGATCCGCGTCAAGCGGCAGAAGCTGATCCTGTTCACGATGACGGGGTTCATGGCCTCGCTCACCGGGATCTTCTGGGCGCTGCACTACGCCAGTGCTCGCTATGACAACGCGACCGGCCTCGAACTCTCCGTGGTCGCGGCGGTGCTGCTCGGCGGTATCGACTTCGACGGCGGCAAGGGCACGTTGGGCGGTGCGATCGCGGGGGTGTTCCTCCTCGGTGCGCTCCAGAACGTGATGAGCCTCGTCAATGTCTCCGCGCAGTCCCAGATCGTCGTGACCGGTGTGCTGCTGGTCGTGTCGGTGCTCGGCCCTCGGGTCGCTCGTCAGATCTCCGTCGCTCGGGCGGCGGCTCGTTCCGCCGGTTAGTTCCCCGCGCCCCAAGAGAAAACCCTCACCTCACCTTTCTCACGAAGGAACCCTCATGCGTAAGTCATCCCTTCGGCGTGCCTGTGCCGCCCTCGCCGTCGTCTCCTCGCTCGCCCTCGCCGCCACCGCCTGTGGGGGCACCACCAAGGAGGACGTGAAGAGCGAAGGCGCCTCCGCGGCCGCCACCGGCAAGGCCGACCCCAACGCCGCCACCAAGAAGGGGCTGACCGTCGGCTTCCTGCCGAAGCAGGTCAACAACCCGTACTTCACCACCTCCGACAAGGGCGGCGAGGCGGCCCTGAAGGAGCTGGGCTCCAGCTACAAGGAGGTCGGTCCGTCCAGCGCGACCGACACCTCGGGGCAGGTGTCGTACGTCAACACGCTCACGCAGCAGAAGGTCGACGCGATGGCCGTGTCCGCGCAGGACCCGGGCGCGCTGTGCACCGCCCTGAAGACGGCGATGAGCAACGACATCAAGGTCGTCACCTACGACTCCGACACCAACCCCGAGTGCCGCAACGCCTTCGTCTCGCAGGCCTCCGCCGAGGACCTCGGCCGGACCGAGGTGCAGCTGCTCGCCGAGCAGATCGGCTACAAGGGCGAGATCGCGATCCTGTCCGCCGCGCAGACCGCGACCAACCAGAACACCTGGATCGAGTTCATGAAGGACGAACTCAAGGACGCCAAGTACAAGGACATCAAGCTCGTCAAGGTCGCGTACGGCAACGACGACGCCCAGCAGTCCTTCCAGCAGACCCAGGGCCTGCTCCAGGAGTACCCGAACCTGAAGGGGATCATCTCCCCGACCACCGTCGGCATCAAGGCCGCCGCCCAGTACCTGTCCGGCTCGAAGTACAAGGGCAAGGTCAAGCTGACGGGCCTCGGCACCCCCAACGACATGCGCAAGTACGTCAAGAACGGTACCGTCGACGGCTTCGAGCTGTGGGACCCGGCCAAGCTCGGCGCCCTCGCCGCGCAGACGGCCGTGGCGCTGGTCTCCGGGCAGATCACCGGCAAGGAGGGCGAGACCTTCACGGCCGGCGGGACGTCGTACACCATCGGCAAGGACGGTGTGATCAGCCTCGGCAAGCCGACCGTGTTCGACGCCAAGAACATCGACCAGTTCAACTTCTGATCCCCGTCCCCTGATCATCCCCCCACACCCATCGGGAGCGGTACTTCATGCAGCGCGTCTGTTTCCTGCTCAAGGTCCGCCAGGACCGCCTCGCCGAGTACCGCGAACGGCACGCCGCCGTGTGGCCGGAGATGCTTCAGGCTCTCTCGGCCACCGGGTGGCACAACTACTCCCTGTTCCTCAGGGACGACGGCCTGCTCGTGGGCTATCTGGAGACCGAGGACTTCGCCGCCGCCCAGGCCGGCATGGAGGCCGCCGAGGTCAACGCCCGTTGGCAGGCCGAGATGGCGCCGTTCTTCGAGTCCCTGGACGGCGCCCGGCCCGACGAGGCCATGAAGCCCCTCACCGAAGTGTTCCACCTCGCCTGACACCACCCCGTACCTCCCGCTCTCGTACGACAATGGAGTCCCCCGAGATGAGACGACGCACCCTGCTGGCCGGCGCCCTCGCGACCGCCGCGGCGACCCCCCTTCTCGCCTCCGGCACCGCCCGCGCCGCCGACCCCGGCCCCTCGGTCACCCAGAAGGCCACCACCCAACTCGACGCCACCGCCGTCTTCTTCGTGTCCTACGACGGTCTGGTCAACAACAACTCGTTCCAGAAGAACGGTCTGTTGACCTACAAGGGCTACCAGTACGCCACCTGGTACACCTCCACCGGCAACGCGGTCGTCGCCCGCCGCGTCCTCGGCGCCACCTCGTGGTCGACCGTCACCCTCTCCCACGTGCTCAAGGCCAGCGACTCCCACAACGTCATCTCCATGGGCGTCTCCAAGGTGGACGGCCGGCTCCACCTCAACATGGACTCCCACAGCAACGGCTACTTCTACGTGAAGTCGACAGCCGGACTCCTGGACAACCCGGCGTCCACCTCCTGGACCTCGTCCGTCTTCGGCGCCGTACAGACCAGCCTCGACGGGCTCGCGCTCACCTCGCAGTTCACCTACCCGCAGTTCGTCTCCACGCCCGAGGGCAAGCTCCAGCTGAGCTACCGCGTCGGCATCTCCGGCAACGGGCGCAACGCCCTCGCCGAGTACGACGGTTCGTCCTGGACCGCGCTCGGGGAGTGGTCCGGCTCGACCGGGACCTACACCAGCTCGCACGGCTCCTCCACCGCCCGCAACATGTACCTGCACGGCATCGACTACGACGTCAACGGACGGCTGCACTCCTTCTTCACCTGGCGCGAGCAGTCCGCGGCCGTCATGTGCAACAGCGGCGGCATCACCAACCACGACACCGGCTACGTGTACTCGGACGACCGCGGGCGGACCTGGCGCAACAACGCGGGTACGCTCGTGGGCACCACCGGCACCTCGGACACGGTGGCCGTCACCGACTCGGGGCTGGTCGTCGACTCGCTCAACCCCGACCACTCCCTGATGAACCAGGAGAGCCAGTTCACCGACTCCAGCGGCCTCCCGCACGCGATCATCAGCTATGTCCCCGGCCGCTTCGGGCAGTGCACCACCAACTACGTCAGCGACCGCACCGCCAACGGCCGTGCGTTCCACGTCCGCAAGAACTCCTCGGGCACCTGGCAGAAGACGGAGATCCCCGTCGTCCTCGGCTCCAGCCAGCGCACCAAGCTGATCCTGGACAAGTACGACAACGCCTACGCGATCTTCCCCTTCGGGCGGATCGCCGGCGCCTCGAAGTCCTCCGGGTACACCGACTGGACCGTGCTCTTCGACGGCAGCGGACTGAACGCCTTCGGCGAGGTCGTCATCGACGAACTGCGCGTCAAGTACGACAACACCCTGTCGTTCATGTACCAGGAGAAGTCGAGCGGGACGACCCCCTCGGCACTCCACGTCATCGACTTCGCACTGCCCGCATGACACGAACGGCCAGGGGTCGGCGTGACGGTAATGTGAAGCCCGTCCCGCCGTACCCCGTTCACCTGGAGGTCCCCGCCTGATGGCCCAGCCGGTGGGTATCAAGGACGTCGCCCGTGCCGCCGGAGTCTCCGTCGGCACGGTCTCCAACGTCATCAACCGCCCCGACACCGTCGCCACGGAGACCCGGGCCCGTGTGCTGTCCGCGATAGACCGGCTGGGATACGTCCGCAGCGAGTCCGCGCGCCAGCTCAGGGCCGGGCGGTCCCGGATCATGGGGCTGCTCGTCCTCGACATGGGCAACCCCTTCTTCGTGGACGTGGCGCGCGGCGCCGAGCGCGCCGCCCGGGACGCCGGGCTCGGAGTGATGGTCTGCAACAGCGCCGAGAGCGTCGGCGAGGAGGCCGAGTACCTCTCGCTCTTCGCCGAGCAGCGGGTGCGGGGCGTGCTGCTCACGCCCGCCGACGCCACCGGCCGCAACATCGAGTCCTTCCGCCGCCACGGCATCCCGTTCGTGCTGGTCGACCGGGTCTCCGAGGGCACCACCGAGTGCTCGGTGTCGGTGGACGACGTCGCGGGCGGCGCGCTCGCCGTCCGGCATCTCATCGACGCCGGACACCGCTCCCTCGCCTACGTCAGTGGCCCGCCCGGCTTCAACCAGGTCCGCGACCGCCGCACCGGCGCCCTCAACGCGCTCGCCGAGGCGGGCCTCGGCCCCGAGTGCCTGCGCGAGCTGCCCACCGAGCGGCTCGACGTGGCCGCGGGACGCGACGCCGGCGCCCGGCTGCTCGGGCTCGCCGACCGCCCCACCGCCGTGTTCTGCGCCAACGACCTGCTCGCCCTCGGCGTGCTCCAGGCCATGTACGCGGCCGGCGTCGGGGTCCCCGACGACCTCGCCATCGTCGGTTACGACGACATCGAGTTCGCCGCCGCCGCGGCCGTCCCGCTCACCTCGGTCCGTCAGCCCGCCGTCACCATGGGCGCCCTGGCCGCCGAGATGCTGCTGGAGGAGACCGAGGAGGACACCGGCCGACGGCACGAGCACCGCAGGGTCGTGCTCCAGCCCGAGCTGGTGGTACGCCGGTCCAGTCTGTCGGCCCGCTGAGTGGCCGTTCAGTAGCCGTTCATGATCCCCTGGGCTCCACGCCCGCCCGGACATGTGCTGAACTGGGACGCGGCCCGTACACCGAGCGTCCCAGGAGACCCCTGTTGTCCCTCAGCTACCGCCAGCCCGGCGTCGTACTCACCGACCGCCGTTTCACCGTCCCCCTCGACCACGCCGACCCGGCGGGGGAGACGATCGAGCTGTACGCCCGTGAGGTCGTCGCGAGCGACAAGGAGGGCCAGGACCTGCCCTGGCTGCTCTACCTCCAGGGCGGCCCCGGCTTCGGGGCGAACCGTTTCGTCGGCAGCCCGGCCTGGCTCGGCCGCGCCCTGAAGGAGTACCGCGTCCTCCTGCTGGACCAGCGCGGCACCGGCGCCTCCAGCCCCGCCAACCGCCAGACGCTCCCGCTGCGCGGCGGCCCCGCCGCCCAGGCCGACTACCTCACGCACTTCCGCGCCGACTCGATCGTCCGCGACTGCGAGGCCGTCCGCCGCGAGGTCACCGGCGGCGCCCCCTGGACCGTGCTCGGCCAGAGCTTCGGCGGCTTCTGCACGGTCAGCTATCTCTCCCTCGCCCCCGAGGGACTGGCCGCCGCCCTGATCACCGGCGGTCTGCCCGCCCTCGACGCCCACGCCGACGACGTCTACCGCGCCGCCTACCCGCGCATGGAGCGCAAGAACGCCGCGCACTACGCCCGCTACCCGCAGGACGTCGAACGGGTCCGCCGGATCGCCGACCACCTCCTCCAGCACGAGGTCACCCTCCCCGGCGGCCACCGGCTCACGGTCGAGGCGTTCCAGACCCTCGGCATCCTGCTCGGCACCGGCGACGGCAGCCACCGGCTGCACCACCTCCTCGAGGACGCGTTCGTCCCCACCCCGCACGGCCCCGAACTGTCCGACGCCTTCCAGGAGCAGCTCCGGCAGCAGCTCTCATTCGCCGGACACCCCCTCTACGCCCTCGTCCACGAGGCGATCTACGGCCAGGACGCCCGCCCCACCGCCTGGTCGGCGGAACGGATGCGCGCCGAGTTCCCGCAGTTCGACGCCGCCAAGACCCTCACCGGCGACGGACCGCTCCTGCTCACCGGCGAAACGATCCACCCCTGGATGTTCACCACCGACCCCGCGCTGCGCCCCCTGCGCGAGACCGCCGAACTCCTCGCCGCCCGCACCGACTGGACACCGCTGTACGACCCCGCCCGCCTCGCCGCCAACGAGGTCCCGGTGGCGGCGGCGATCTACCACGACGACCTGTACGTCGACACCGCCCACTCCCTGCGCACCGCCCACGCGATCCGGGGCCTGCGCACCTGGGTCACCGACGAGTTCGAGCACGACGGCGTGCGGGCCGGCGGCCCCCGTGTCCTGGACCGGCTGCTGGCCCTCGTCCGTGACGAAGCGTGATGTCGGTGTCACCGATTAGTCTTCGGGCATGACCGTGCCGACGATCCCTCAGCTCCAGCCCATGCCCGAGGACTGGCGGCGTGCCCTGGCCGTCGTGGCGCATCCGGACGACCTGGAGTACGGCTGCTCCGCGGCCGTCGCCGCCTGGACCGACGACGGCCGGGAGTTCGCCTATGTCCTGGCGACACGCGGCGAGGCGGGCATCGACACCATCGCGCCCGCCGAGTGCGGCCCGCTGCGGGAGCGGGAGCAGCGGGCGAGCGCGGCCGTCGTGGGCGTCACCGCGGTGGAGTTCCTCGACCACCGCGACGGCGTGATCGAGTACGGGCCCGCCCTGCGCCGCGACATCGCCGCCGCGATCCGCAGACACCGCCCCGAGCTCGTCATCACCCTCAACCACCGCGACACCTGGGGCGGCGTCGCCTGGAACACCCCCGACCATGTCGCCGTGGGCCGGGCCACGCTCGACGCCGCCGGGGACGCCGGCAACCGCTGGATCTTCCCCGAGCTGGCCGAACAGGGCCTCGAACCATGGAACGGCGTGCGCTGGGTCGCGGTCGCCGGATCCGCCACGCCCACCCATGCCGTGGACGCCTCGGCGGGCCTGGAGCGGGCGGTGGGCTCCCTGCTCGAACACCGCGCCTACATCGAGGCCCTCACCGACGAGGATCCGGAGACGTATGTGCGCGGCTTCCTGACGGGGGTGGCGCACTCCGTGGGGGAGCGGTTCGGCGGCAGACCGGCGGTCGCCTTCGAGCTCTTCAACCGATAGAAACCGATGCCCCAGGGGGAGCGGCACGATGACCGACACGGACGTACTGGCGAAACGCTTCGAGGAGCACCGCGCCCATCTCAAGGCCGTCGCCTACCGGATGCTCGGCTCGCTCGCCGAGGCCGAGGACGCGGTGCAGGAGACCTGGCTGAGACTCGGCCGCAGTGACGTCGAGGAGGTGCGCAACCTGGGCGGCTGGCTGACCACCGTGACCGGCCGGGTCTGCCTGGACCTGCTGCGCTCGCGCACCGCCCGCCGTGAACTGCCGATGGACGAAGGACAGGAGGGGTACGCGGGGTACGCCGCCTTCGTCCCCGACCCGGTGATCGCTCCCCTGCCCCGGACCGACCCCGAGGAGGAGGTGCTCCAGGCCGACGCGGTGGGGCTCGCCCTGCTGATCGTGCTGGAGACCCTGGAGCCCGACGAGCGGCTCGCGTTCGTGCTGCACGACATGTTCGCCGTGCCGTTCGACGACATCGCGCCGATCGTGGAGCGCACCCCGCCCGCGACCCGGCAGCTCGCCAGCCGGGCCCGCCGCCGGGTCCAGGGGGCCACGCCGTCGGCGGAGCCGGACCTCGGCCGGCAGCGCGAGGTGGTGTCCGCGTTCCTGGCCGCCGCCCGGGCCGGTGACTTCGAGGCGCTGGTCTCCGTCCTCCACCCCGATGTGGTGCTGCGGGCCGACTCCGGGGCGCTGGTGCGCGGCGCGGCGGCGTCCAAGATCGTGCAGGGGGCGAAGGCGGTCGCCGAACAGGCGGTGTTCTTCCGGCAGTTCGCGCCGGCCGGGCGGCTGGCGCTGGTGGGCGGGGCGGTCGGGATCCTCAACGGGCCCGAGGGCGAGGTGCGGTCGGTCATGGGCATCACGGTCGCCGACGGCCGGATCGTCGCCCTGAACATCCTGGCGGACCCGGAGCGGGTGGCCGCCCTGGACCTGCCGGAAGGGGCGTGAGCGCAGGTCAGCAGGGTGTCGGTAGGGAGTCAGTAGGGTGGAGGGCATGCAAGACAAGACGGTGGACCGGGCCGGACTGCGCGGCGACTGCGCGGACTGCTTCGGCCTGTGCTGTGTGGCCCTGCCCTTCGCCCGCTCCGCGGACTTCGCGCTCGACAAGCCCGCGGGGCGGCCCTGCCCCAACCTGGCGGAGGACCACCGCTGCGGCATCCACGAACGGCTGCGGCAGAAGGGTTTCACCGGCTGCACGGTGTACGACTGCTTCGGCGCCGGCCAGAAGGTCTCGCAGGTCACGTTCGGCGGGCGGGACTGGCGGGGCGCCCCCGCCGAGCACGCCCGGGCGATGTTCGAGGTGTTCCCGGTGGTCCGCCAGCTCCACGAGCTGCTCTGGTACCTCACCGAGGCGCTCGGCCTGCCCGCCGCCCGCCCGGTCCACCCGGAGCTGCGCCGGGCCCTGGAGCGGACCGAGACGCTCACCCGGCAGAGTCCCGAGGAGCTGGCCGCCCTGGACGTCCCGGCCCACCGCCAGGAGGTCAACGTCCTGCTGCTGCGGACCAGCGAACTGGCCCGCGCCGGTGTCCGCGGCCGGAAGAAGGACCGCCGGGGCGCCGACCTCATGGGCGCCCGCCTCAGGGGCGCCGATCTGCGCGGGGCGAATCTGCGCGGGGCGTATCTGATCGCCGCCGACCTCACCGGCGCCGATCTGCGCGGCGCGGACCTGATCGGGGCCGACCTGCGCGACACCGACCTCACCGACGCCGACCTGACCGACGCGATCTTCCTGACCCAGCCCCAGCTGAACGCGGCCCGGGGCGGCGCGGGCACCCGGCTGCCGGGCTCAGTCACCCGCCCGGTGCACTGGACAGCGGGGCGCTGAGGCCTCCGGGGCGGGTCCTTCCGCCGGTGCCCCCGCCGCTCCGCCCGTCGTGCGCCGCTCCAGCCCCATCCGCAGCCCCTCCGGCATCAGCGTCAGCCGCTCCGTGACCCGCAGCCGGTACGCCGGGTCGGGGCGCAGGTCGTAGCGGCGCAGGAGCAGGCCGAGGACGAGGGTGGCCTCGTGCAGGGCGAACTGGCGTCCGATGCAGGCGCGGGCGCCCGTGCCGAACGGCTTGAAGGTGTGCGGGGCGCGCCCCCGCACGGCGGGGGCGTCGAAGCGGTCCGGGTCGAACCGTTCGGCGTCCTCGCCCCACACCTCGGGGTCCCGGTGCAGCATCGCCGTCAGGACCAGCGCCCAGGCGCCCCGCCGCATCGGATGCTCCCCGCCCAGCACCGTGTCGTCGCGGGCCTCCCGGGCGAACCCCGGCGCCGTCGGCCACAGCCGCAGCGCCTCGTCGAGGACCCGGCGGACGTACCGCAGCTTCGCCACCTGGTCGTACCCGGGCACCCGCGTGTCGCCCCACACCCGGTCCACCTCGGCCCGGGCCCGGGCGGCGATGTGCGGGTTCAGGGAGAGGTAGTGGAGGGCGAAGGAGAGCGCGCCCGAGGTGGTCTCGTGGCCCGCGACGAGGAAGGTGATGACCTGCCGCCGTACGTTCTCGGCGGACAGCCGCTCCCCGGTCTCGGGGTGCGCGGTGTCGAGCATCCGGTCGAGCAGGTCGCCCTGCCCGCCGCCCCCGGCGCGCCGCTGCCGTACCAGCTCGTCGACGGTGCGGTCGAGATGGGCGATGTCGGCCTCGTTCTGCCGGGCGGCGCCCTTCAACAGCCCGGGGAACGGCAGGGTGTTGAGGCGCTGGGCGTAGGTCAGGGTGCCCACCATCGCGGTCACGAAGGGATGCGGGCGGGCGCGCTCGAAGGAGCCGAAGTCGTGCCCGAACCCGGTGCGGGCGATCGTTTCCAGGGTCAGCTTGGTCATGTCGCCGGGCACGTCGACCGGGCGTCCGGCGGCGGCCTCCCGGTCCCAGTGGGCGGTGAGCCGTTCGGCGACGTCCAGCATCATCGGGTGGTAGGCCGCCATGGCCTCCCGGCTGAACCCGGGGGCCAGGACGTCGTGCGCGAGCTGCCAGTTGGGCTCGTGGTTGTACGCGGTGAACAGCGCGTCCCCGACCACCGGCCTGAGGTTGGCGATGCCCAGCCCCACGTGCTTGGCGAACCGCGACTCGTCCGCCATGTCGGCGGCGAGCTCCGCGCCCCACACGAACACGAACTCCCGGCCGAACGCCTTGCGCCGGAAGATCGGGCCGAGCTGCCGGGCATACCGCAGGGTGTCCTGGAGGGGAGTGCGCCGGCTGGCGCCGAGGAGGTCGCCGAGCAGTGGGATCCGGTGCGGGGGATGCGGGATGCGCCGTAGCTCGGGCCAGCCCAGCTCGGCGCTGCGGAACCCCTTGGGCAGGACGCCCCCGGTCGTCGTCGACACCGTCTCCGCCATGACGCGATCTCCCTTGATCTCCCTTGAACCAGCGGCAGGTTGGAGCTGTTGTACGTGGGTTCAATAACGCGCCCAGTCTCGTCCCGTCGTTGAACCGGCGTCAAGTAAAGTGCGGGCATGGCCGCGAACCAGGGGGAGCGCACCCGGCGCCGACTCAGTACCGAGGAGCGCAGGGAACAGCTCCTGTCGGTGGGCGCGCGGCTGTTCTCGGAGAGTCCGTACGACGAGGTCCGGATCGAGCGGGTCGCCGGGATCGCCGGGGTCTCGCGCGGGCTGCTCTACCACTACTTCCCGACCAAGCGGGACTTCTTCGCGGCGGTCGTCGAGCGCGAGAGCGAGCGGATGCTGCGGATGACGGCGGCGGTGCCCGGCGTCCCGGTCCGCGAGCAGCTCGCCGCGGGCCTCGACGCCTATCTGGAGTACGTCGAGACCCATGCGCACGGCTACCGCGCCTTCCACCGCGCGGACGCGGCGGGCGACCAGGTCGTGCGCCGGGTCTACCAGCGGGCCCTCGCGGCGCAGGAGGAGCAGATCCTGGCCGCCCTCGGCGCCGACCCGGAGTTCGGTCCGCTCTTCGAGGAGCGCGCCGAGGTGCGGCTGGCGGTGCGCGGCTGGCTGGCGTTCATCACGGCCGTCTGTCTGGAGTGGCTGCGCGGTCCGGATCTGACGAGGGAGCAGGTGCGGGACCTGTGCGCGCGGGCGCTGCTCGGGGTCATCGCGCCCTGACGGATGACATAAAAGATCACCTGTGCCGGTTGGCGTGCGCCCCGATCTCCGATAGGTTAGGCAAGGCTTACCTAAGGAGGTTCGGGATGGGTGACAGCCACATGGGCGACGGCCACAGCTGGACGGCGGTGCCCGGTGCGGCCGAGCGGGCCCGGTCGGTACTGGCCGCCTCGTGGTCCTGCGCGGTGACCGCGGACGGCGGACGCGAGGAGTTCGTCGGCGCGCACACCGTCGACGAGGACGGCCGGGTGCACCTCCATGTGCCCGACGACAGCTCCCTGCTCACGGCGGCCATCTGCGCGCCCCGCGGCGAGCCGTCCGCCGTCCTGGAGTTCGCCGACGTGGCGCCCGTCCCCGTGCGCAACCGTATCCGGGGCCGGCTCTGGCTCGCCGGCTGGTTCGCCCCCGAGGACGACCACCTCGTCCTCCACGCCACCCGGGTCGTCCTGAAACAGCCCACCGGCGCGGTCGTCGTCGGCCTCGACGAGTTCGCCGAGGCCCGCCCCGACCCCCTCGCCACCGCCGAGGCCCAGCTGCTCACCCATCTCGCCGACGCCCACCCGGACGCCGTCGAGCGGCTCACCCGGCTGGTCCGGCACGACAGCCTGCACGGCGCGGTACGGGTCCAGCCGCTCGCCGTCGACCGGCACGGACTGACGCTGCGCATCGAACGCGCCCGCGCCCACGGCGACGTACGACTGCCCTTCCACGCGCCCGCCGACGACGTCGGCCAGCTCACCGAGCGCATGCACGTCCTGCTCACCCAGGCGAGCACCGCGTCCTGCCCGCGCGCCCTACAGCGGCAGCGCACAGACGGCGACGGGTGACGCGAACGGCTCGCCCGCGAGCCGCAGTTCACCACTGGCGCCGTCCACCTCGAAGACACCGACCGTGCCCGAGCGCTGGTTCGCCGCGAACAGCAGACCGCCGTCCGGGGAGAGGGCGATCTGCCGGGGGAAGTCCCCGTGCACCGGGACCGTGCCGAGCAGCCGCAGCCGGGCGCCGTCCGCCTCCACCGCGTACCGGGCGAGGGTGTTGTCGCCCCGGTTGGCCAGATAGGCGTACGCGCCGTCCGGCGTGACCGCGAACTGCGCCGGATAGTTGGGGTCCGCCTTCGCGCCCGTGGACTGCGGCGCGCCGATCGTCACCCGGCCGCTGCCGGCGTCGTACCCGCAGACCGCGACCGTGTCGTCGCCCTCGTTGGCGAGGTAGGCGTGGCGGCCGCCGGGATGGAAGGTGAGGTGGCGGGGTCCCGCGCCCGGCCGGGTGTGCGCCTGCGCGACCTCGGTGAGCGTGCCCTTCCGCTCGTCCAGGCGGTAGCTGTACACGGTGTCCGTGCCCAGGTCCACGGCCAGCACATGCCCGCCGTCCGGCGCCGTGAGGAACTGGTGGGCGTGCGGCCCCTGCTGACCCGGTCCCGGCGCCGGACGGGAGTGCACGACCCGGTCGGTGCGCTCGCCCAGCGCCCCCGAGGCCTCGATCGGGTGCACGGCCACACTGCCCGAGCCGTAGTCGGCGCTCAGCAGCCAGCGCCCGCTCGGATGCACCGACACATGGCAGGGGTGCTCCCCGCCCGTCGCCCGGCTCCCGAGCACCTTCCGGTCGGACAGCCGTACGGCGGTCACCGTGCCCTTCGCCCGTTCGTTCGCCGCGTACAGCGTGCCGCCGTCCGGGTGGATCGCGAGGTACGACGGGTCGGGGACGCCGGTGATCGTGCCCCGGCCGGTGATCCGGCCCGACGAAGGGTCGTACGAGGCGACACCGATGCCCTTTCCGCCGCCCTCGGCGGAGGTGTAGGTGCCCAGGTAGAGGGGCCGGGGGCCGGAGGGGCTGGGCGCCGGCTCCGGCGAGGCGGAGGCGGCGGCGGACGACGAGGGCTGCGGGGCCGACGCGGTCTCCCGCGCTTCCCGTGCCGCCCCGGTCGAACCGTCCCCGTCACCGTCTCCGCCGCAGCCCGCCACCGCCGGAGCCACCGCCGCACCGCCGAGCACCGCGACGAACCGCCGCCTGCTCCAGCTTGCGCGCACCCCTTGCGTCCCACCGTTCATGTCCCGCACCTCAGGTCGTCCCGCGCCCCCGTCGTACACAGCACCTTGACGCGGAACGACCCTCGAACGCAAAAGCGGCGGAGCCGTGGCCCGGCTACCAGTCGCCGTCCTGCACCGGCTCGCCCGGCGCGTCCTTCAGCTGGTGCACCTGGCCGGGCGCGGGCTGCTGCCAGGGGTCGAGGTCGTCCCCGAGCCAGTCGCCGACCGGCTTCACCCCGGACAGGGTCTCGCTCGGGGCGAGGTCCCGCGCGCCCTCGTCGTAGTAGTCGAACCACGGCAGCCCGGCCTTGGTGTACGCGGCGCGGTCGACCGGGGACGGCGGGGGCTCCTCGCCCGTGATGCGGCGCCACTCCGGGGGAGTGACCAGGTGCACGAAGACCCGCGCGGCGGGTTCCCGCGTGTAGTCCTCGACCGGGCGGGTGTCCCGGTAGACCTCCTGCCGCATCGAACCGCCCACGCCCAGGCCCATCGCGGCGGCCGCCCGGGGCCGGGGCGCGCCGGGCGGGGCGGGGACCGCGGCGGGCATCATGGGCATGGCCGCCTGCGGGGGCATCGCACCGGGGGCCGGCGGCATCCCGCCGTACCCGCCGCCGCCGACCGACTTCACGCTCCGCGTCTCCAGGGAGAGGACCCGCTGCGCCTCCTCCCACTCCGCGCGCTTCGCCTCGTTCAGCGGGAAGGACTGCAGCTGGACCCCGCCCCACACCTCCTCGCCGGTGACCTGGCCCTCCACGGTCGCGCCCAGGCCGAGCGGCACCGCCACGAACTGGCGGACCGTGCCCTTCCCGGAGTTGATGCCGTCCAGCCAGGGCTGACGCGGCAGCGCCAGGTAGTTCTGCGGGTCGGGGGAGAGCCGGTCGCTCCACGGCTTTCCGGAGACCGCGCACACCTTGCCCGCCCCGACCTGCAGCGCGGCCGGTTCCGTGGAGCCCGCGAAGCCCAGCCACATCGCCTCGCGGAGATACATCGGCAGCATCACGCCACCGCGTGCCAGCCACTCGGCGGGCACGGTGTCCTCGTGGTCGGCGACCCGCCGGAGCGGGAAGGTCCCCAGCCCGGGCGGCAGGTCGTGCTCGCCGCTCTCCGGCAGCCGCAGGGTCCGCATGAACCGCACGGCCACCCCGCCCGGCAACCTCAGTGTGTCCCCGTCGATCCGTACGGTGGTGTCGGCCACAGGCGCGCTCCCTCGCATCCGGCGCCGGCCCCGTCCCGGCGCTCCCTCACAGAGAACGCCCGCCGATCCCCGTACGGTTCCGCCACAGCTCCTCCTGAATGCCGAGGCGCTCGCGCAACCGCGTCAGCCGCGGCATCCGCGCCCGCTGCTCCGAGGAGACCCGGTCCAGCTCCTCCAGGAGGCGGCGCGAGCGGTGCTCGGTGTCCAGCTCGTCGAGCATCCGGTTGACCTCGGTGAGCAGGGCGCCGTGCAGCTGCCACTGCCGGGCGTCGTGCTGGAGCCGCTCCAGCAGCAGCTGGGCGAGCTTGTCGCGGGTGGCGGCGGCCTGCCGCAGCTCCGCGGTGAGCCGGGCCTCGGCGGCGTCCGCGTTGAGGCTGACGTGGGTGGTGACCAGCACCGCGAAGCTGACCACGGCGTTGGCGATCTCCGACAGCAGCCGCTCCACCACCTCCCCGGTCTCCTTGGGGAACAGTGGCTCGGGTTCGCGCTCCTTGGCGAGGTCGGTGAGGGTGCGGGCCAGCACCCGCAGGACGACCGTGCAGATCTCCAGGGTGTCCAGGCCGGTGCGCAGCACCACCCGGTGCAGCAGGCCCTCCCGCACCCGGGGATTGAGCCGCAGTGAGTCCTCGGCCTGCCGCAGCGCCGCGTCCACCTCGACGATGTCGTGGTCGAGCCGGCGTGCCTCGTGCAGCCGGGCGGCCGCCTCCTCCGGCGCCGGGCGGCCGGCCGCCTCCTCGCCGATGCGCAGCATCAGCCGGCGCAGCCGTCGGGCCAGCCCCTCGATCGACTCGCCCGCCTCCTCGATCCACACCGGGGGCGGCAGCAGCAGATTGACGGCGAGACCGACGACCGCGCCGATCAGGGTCTCCACGATCCGCGCCCAGGCCGTGTCCCCGACGGTGGTCACGCCCAGCACCAGCATGGCGCTGATCGCCACCTCCGGCACGTACTCGTCGACCCGCACCAGGTTCCCGACCGCCAGCGAGGCCACGATCAGCAGCGCGAGGCTCCACCAGGTCAGGCCGACCAGTTGGCTGAAGGCGATGGCGACCAGCACACCGGCCACCACCGAGTTGACCCGCCGGATGCCGTTGGTGAGCGTGGCGAACAGGGTGACCTGGACGACCAGCAGCGCGGTCAGGGGCGCGGTGAGGGGGGCCGCCTCGGGGCTGAGCCGCAGGGCGACGACGTACGCGAGCGTCGCCGCCGCGGCGGAGCGGAACGCCTGGACGACCGCGGGTTCCCGGTGACGCTGCAGAAACCGTACGAACGGCGCCGCTCGCTGACTTACCTCTCGCATTCCCGGACCAGTTCCCCTTCCCCATGGTGCTCGAACGTTTCTTCTGTACCCAGGGTGCCGTCGGGAACACGGTGCGGGGAATCCCCCGTCTCACTCCTCGGGTCATCCGCACCCCCAGGACGGCGGTCCGCTGGATGGTTTCCACGGGTGCCGCGGGGCGACGCTCGGTTCATGAGACTTCACACCATCCGACTCGGCATCCCCCTGGTCCTCTCCCTGCTCTGCGTCACCACCGCCACGACCGTCACTGTCGCGGCATCCGGGGCATCCGCGGCCCCTGCTGCCACCACGGCCCGTGCGGCGCCCGGCGACGGCGGGCCGTCGGTCGTCGCGGCCCTCGACCGCGCCGCCCACCCCCTGCGCACGGTCGAACCGGGCGGCGCGACCGGCGATCTGCGGCCCCTCGACCGGATGATCGGCGACGCGCGGGTGGTCGGCCTCGGGGAGGCGACCCACGGCTCGCACGAGTTCTTCGCCCTCAAGGACCGTGTCTTCCGCCATCTGGTGGAGGAGAAGGGATTCCGCACCTTCGCCCTGGAGGCGCCCTGGAGCACGGGCGTCCGCCTCGACGACTACGTGGTGCACGGCCGGGGCGACCCGGTGCGCATCATGGACGAGGAGTTCCAGCGGGACTACCGGTGGTGGAACAACACCGACTACCTGCGTCTGGTGCGCTGGATGCGGGCGTACAACGTGGACCACCCCGGCGATCCGGTGCGGTTCGTCGGCGACGACATCGCCTGGACCGGCCCCGAGATGTACGACCAGGTCACCCGGTACGTCGCCGACCACCATCCGGAGCTCTCGGCCCGGCTCGCCGAGCTCTACCGGGGGCTGCGGCCCACCCGGGCCACCGGCGCCTACATCGCGGCGTACCTCGCCAGGCCCTACGCCGAGCGCGCCGAGATGGCCCGGCGGACCGGGCAGGCACGGGAACTCCTGCGCGGGCTGCCGCCGGGCGCGGACCGGGAGGCGTTCGAGCGGATGCTGCAGAGTGCCACCGCCATCGACCGGACCGCAGGGCAGTACGCCTTCGACTTCGACGATCCCGCGCGGGCCGCCGCCGCCATGCGCTACCGCGACGAGGCGATGGCCGACAACGTGCTGTGGTGGCAGCGGCACACCGGCACCAGGGTGCTGTTGTCCGCGCACGACACCCACCTCGGGTACGTCTCCCCGGATCCCGCCGAGCATCCCGAGGTGCAGGGCGCGTTCCTGCGCGACGCCCTCGGCGCCGGATATCTGAGCGTCGGCGTCACCTTCGACCGGGGGTCGTTCCGGGCGACCGGCTCCGACGACGGCGCCGTACGGCGCTGGACGCTGGGACCCGCCGGCCCCGGCAGCAACGAGGCGACGCTCGACCGGGTGCGGTACCGCGACTACGCCGTCGACCTGCGGTCCGTGGGCGAACCGGCCCGCACCTGGCTGTCGGCGGCCCGGCCGACGCGCGCGATCGGCACCGCCTACCCCGAGGAGCCGCAGGACATCGCCCTCGCGTCCACCCATGACGTGCTGATCCATCTGCACCGGGTGGCGGCGGCCGCGCTGCGGGGCCGGTAGCGGACCGTTCCCGACCGGTTCACGCGTACAGCGTGTCGAGGAAGGCCGACAGACGGCCCGTCGTACGGGCGATCTGCTGGTCCAGGGTGAGGCTCTCCTCCAGCCGGCCGCCCGACTCCGGGACCTTCCTGCCGCGCACGTACAGGGAGCAGGCCAGGTCCGTGCACATGTACAGGCCGACCGAGTTGCCCTCCCGGCCGGCCGCGCCCGCCTTGCGGGCGGTCATCAGCGAGACCCCGCCGCCGGGGTGGGTGGTCAGACACAGCGAGCACATGCTGCGGTGCAGGGCGCCGTGCCGAGAGGGCGGGAAACGCAGTGCGACGCCCAGGAGTTCGCCCCGCCGCTCGGCGACGAGATGGCTGCGGTCGGGCGCGCCCGGATCCCGCCAGCCCAGGAAATCCAGGTCCGCCCACGGGAGTTGATCCAGATCACGGGGGACGTATATCCGTTTGGCGTCTCCCTTCGAGCAGTTGACGAACGAGGTGCGGATATCGCTTTCGGTGAGTGACCTCATGGGGGAGTCTCCTGGGTGTCTGTCCGTGTTCCGTGCACAACCTAGGACCTCACAACCTAGGACCTCTAGGTTTTAGCCTAGACTAAGCAGTCGCACCCAGGAGAGCCAGTGGATTTCCCGCACTTCCCCGCGTCGCCGCGCGCCCGGACCGCCCTGCGGCATGTCGCCGCCCGCTCCACCGGCCCCGCCCTCGGCCCGGACCTGCGGATCACGCTGAACTTCCACCCGGACCGGGAGGCCGGCGGCCTGTCGGTCCTCGCCGCGCTCGCCCGGGACGGTGCCTACCGCTCGCAGTTCGCCACCGGCACGAGCAACGGCGGCCTCACCGCCCACGCCGGCGGCGACCGTTGGCGCTGGGAGAGCCGGATCTTCGGCGGGGCGTACGACGACGCGGACCCCGGCGAGCGACCGGTGTACGGCGCACTGGACTTCCGCCGCCAAGTCGTGGGCGCGGCCCCGAGGTTCGGTTCCTCGCACCTCCGGCTGCACCCGGGCGCGCTCACCCGTGCCACCTTCTGCTACCCCGACAGCGCGGCCGAGCCCGCCGACTTCGGCGTCGCCGCCGCGATGCCCCTGATCGCCCTGGCCGAGGCGGACGAGCGGGACGCGCTCAACGACTACGTCGAGGCGCATGTCCACGGGGGCGTCGATCTCGCCCGGGACGTCGAGGCGCTGGTGCTGGACCCGAGTTACCGCGGCACCCCGGTCGAGGAGGCGGCCGGCGCGCTGCCCTGCCCGGTCGAGTGGCACCCCGGCTACCGCATCACCGTCGCACAGCTGTACCGGTACGCCGAGTACCGGGGCCGCGCGTACGCCGAGCTGGGCGCCCGGATCGCCGAGGACGGAGTCGTCGACCCGCGCATGATCGGCGACGCGGCCCGCGGCGGACGGCATGCCCCGCAGGACCTCAAGATGGTCTGGCACACCCTCGCCCGCTTCGGCGCACCCCGGGGCGCGGGCACGGCCGAGGCGACCGAGGGCGCCGTCGCCCGCCACCTGACCGACACCGCCGGCCTCCCCACGCCGACGACGGCAACGCCCTGTGCGCCACCGACGGCAAAGCCCCATGCGCCTAGGGCGGGAACGCCCTGCGCACCGTCGGCGGGGGCGGCAGGCTCCGGCGGTCACACGCCCGCCGTAAGCACGCCCGACGCATAGGTGCGGGCGGCGCGGGAGGTTCGCGCTCGCCGAGGACGCGCGGCATCACCAGCAGTGCGGGAGCCTCCTCGACGCTGTCGCTCACCGGGTCCGCTGTGAGCTCCCCGTACCGCTCCCCGTACCGCTCCCCGTACCGCTCCCCGTACCGCTCCCCGTACCGCTCCGCGCCGCCGGGTGCCCGCCGGCGCACCGACACCTGGTGGCGCGAGCGGTGCCTTCAGCGGCAGGACATGGCCGTACACCTCGCCCACGGCGACCGGCACCGTCACGCGGTCGAAGAGGGGCAGCGCGCGATTGCGCCACGGCACGCCGGACCGGTCGGTCTCCTGAACCATGGAACACGCGCTCTCAGCCGACGGGATGAGCCGCCTGCCAGGCCAGTCGGCGCCGAGCGCCCTCGCCGACACCGGTGAGGAACTCGTCCAGCGCCAGGAACTCCTCCCAGACCGGCCGGCCGCCCGCCCGGGACAGCTCCGCCACCACCAGGTCCTCCAGGTCGGCCACCCGTTTGTCCTTCCACACCTTGTCGGCGAGGCTCACCAGCAGGTCCTCGATCTCGACGCCCGGCGCCTGCCAGGAGGCGTGACTGCCCGCGAAACGCGCCAGACCGGGAGCCACCCCGCGCGCCAGCAACAGCTCCCGCCCGGCCTCCTCGTGCCGGGCGCCCGGACCGGACAGCTCACCGGGGTGCAGCACCTTGCCGATGTCGTGCGTGGCCGCGCCGAACAGCACCGCCGATCCGTCCACGGCCAGTTCCGGACGGTGCTCCCCGATCCACTCCACGATCCCGGCGGCGACCTCGTGCACCGCCCGCAGATGGGCGACCAGCCGGGGCGGCGCCCCGAGTTCGGCGAGCAGCCCGGCGACGCCCGCCGGCAGGGGCCGCAGCGGCGGATCCGACGTCTCGGCCAGGGCGATCGACAGCACGTCCGGGGTGGAGGTCATCGATCGAGCCTAATAACCCGAGTCGGACGACCGGGCAAGCACCCCGGGCGTCGCTTGTCTCGCATCATGAACTAAGGGTTGGGGAAAGTCGCGCCCCGCCCGTTCCCGAGGGTATGTTGCAGATCGGGCAGGGGGCGAAAGGAGCGTCATGACGGGGCGGAACGGGCGAACGGTACGCGACCTCAGGCGGGCCAACCGCACGGCCGTCCTGCAACGGCTCTACTTCGACGCCCCCCTCAGCCGCTTCGAACTGGGCCCGGCCACCGGCCTGAGCTCCGGCTCGATCAGCAATGTCGTCGCCGACCTGGTCGCCGACGGACTGGTCGAGGAGGCCGGCAGCGTCGACTCCGACGGGGGCCGCCCCCGCATCCTGCTGCGGGTCGCCCCCACCAGCGGCCACATGATCGGCGTGGACGTCGGCGAGACCCGGGTGCGGATCGAGCTGTTCGACCTCACCCTCACCGAACTCGCCCGCGCGGAGCGCCCGTTGGAGCAGCAGCGGTACGAGGTCGAGGGGATCGTCGGCCACATCCGGGACGGCGTCGCCGAGGTGCTCGAAGCGGCCGGCCTCGCCCCCGAACGGCTCCTGGGCGTCGGTATCGGCGTCCCCGGCATCGTCGAGCACACCCCCGACGGCGGCGCCGTCGTGCACGGACAGACGATCGGCTGGGACGCCGTCCCGCTGGAGGCGCTGCTGCGCGAGGGCTCCCCGCTGCCCGACACCGTCCCGTACTTCATCGACAACGGTGCCAGGACCCTCGGCCAGGCCGAGATGTGGTTCGGCGCCGGACGCGGTGCCCGCAACGCCGTCGTGGTCCTCTTCGGCTCCGGCGTCGGCGCCAGCCTCGTCACCCCCGAGGCGGAACAGGGGCGCGCCCTCGAATGGGGGCATCTGACGGTGCGGGTCCGGGGCCGCCGCTGCCGGTGCGGAGCCCTCGGCTGTCTGGAGGCGTACGCGGGAGCCGAGGCGCTTCTCGACCGCTGGCGCGAGGAGGGCGGCCGGCCGCCCGCGGACACCGACGAGGAGACCGCGCTCGCCGTGATGCTCGCCGCCGCCCACCCGGAGGACGGCGCCGAGGCCGATCCGGTCGCCCGCGCCGTCCTCGAGGAGACCGCCGAGTACGTGGGCGCCGGCCTGTCCGACCTGATCAACCTCTTCCAGCCCGAGCGCATCCTCATCGGCGGCTGGGCGGGGCTGCAGCTCGGCGCCCGCCTGCTGCCCGCCGTACGCCGCCACGCGACCGCCTACGCCCTCGGCCACCCGGCCCGCAAGGTCACCGTCGACCT
Source organism: Streptomyces sp. NPDC005820 (assembly GCF_040630255.1). NCBI lineage: Bacteria > Bacillati > Actinomycetota > Actinomycetes > Kitasatosporales > Streptomycetaceae > Streptomyces > Streptomyces sp. NPDC005820. The sequence continues at coordinate 72,624 of NZ_JBEXXE010000024.1, read as the reverse complement.
CGGCAGGCTCGGCCCCGACGCGGTCACCGTGGGCGCGGCGATCCTCCCGCTCGCCGACTTCTTCGCCCGCGGCGGCCGACGCCCCGAACCGCGGCCCGCCGTTCCCCGACCGGCCTGGCACACCGCCCTCCAGGAACGCACCCCCCACTGAGGTTTCGCGGGCCGCAGTCGAGGTACCCGCCACCGTCCCCCGAAGGGAGCACACCGTGGCCGCCCACCCCGACGAGGGCCCCGACGAGACCGGCGCCCCGATCCCCCGAGACCTGCCCGACCAGCAGACCCGCCCGGGCGAGGACCCCTGGGACGTCACCACCCCCGATAGGCCCGACACCGAACTCCCCGACCCGGACGAGGCGGGCACAGGCCGCCGCGGCGCCCCTCACGCACCAGGCACCCACCCCGACCGCCCGGTACCGGACGAGCCGTCCGACTGAGCCGCTCCACCGGAGCCGCCCCACCGAGCCTTCCGGCTGAGGCGCGCCACCGAGCCGCGCCACCGAGCCGCTCCACCGAGCCGCTCCACCGAGCCGCCCGGACGAGCCGTCCGACTGAGCCGTCCCGCCGAGGCGAAACGCAGGTGCGTGCGCGCCGGACCCGCTGCGATCATCGGCCGCATGGCTGACTGGGCGACATACGTCGTCGCGCCGGAGGACGGCACGCACGAGGTGTACGAGGCGCGTTTCGGGGCGGTGGGCATCGACCACGACCTGCTGGCGGGTCCCGACGTCGTCCTGCCCGCCGTACGGTCCCGCCCCCGCGTCGACCGGTGGCGCGGAGACTGGATGTGCGAGGCGGCGGCCCTGTTCGACCTGCGTCGCCGCCTCCTGCTGTTCTCCGCGAGCGAGGGTCCGGTCACGCAGTTCCGGCATCGCGCCGTCACCTTGCGGGCGATCGCCCACGCCTGGCCGGGCTGGGAGCTGCGCTGGACCTACGACGGCCCCGCCGACCTGCGCCGCCACCTGGGCCTGGACCCGGCCGCGGTGCGCGAGCGGGACGCCCGGGTGTTCCCGGCCCCGCTGCTCGACCCGGACGACGAGGAGTTCGGGGAACGCGACCCGCTGGTCACCGCCGTCACGGTCGGCGACCGGCGCTGCCATCTGCTGGCGGCGATCAACGACCATCCGGTGGCCGAGGGCCCGGCCCTGCTCGACCGGCTCGCGGACGCCCATGACCACGGCCGGTGCACCGTGGCCGCCGAGGCCGGTCTGCACGTCGACCCGGTGGGCCGCCGGGTCGGCTGGTGGACGCTGAGCGCGGTGCCGGAGGCCGCGGAGATGGGCGGGCGCTGGCCCGGCTGGACCGTGGAGTGGTGGCAGGACCGGTGGCAGGAGCACGCCCGTGCGGCTCCCGGCCGACTGGTCCCGCCCCGCGTCGACCCGGAGCAGGCACGCGCCGAACTCCGGGAGGGCGCCATGGAGCACTGGTCCCAACGGCCGGGTGACCCGTGGTGCGGCTGGTTGCAGGCAGCGGTGTCCGACGCCGTCGCCGCACGGGTCGTACCGACCTTCGACAGCTGGTGAACGCCGTCCGTCTCAGCCGACCTTCCGGCCCCGCATCGGCGCCGTGGCCGCGCCGTTCCCGGACCGCAGGCCCTGCACGAACTCCTGGAGCACCTCCGTCGCCGTGCGCTCCGGGCGCCAGCCGAGTTCCGTGCGGGCCCGGGTGCAGTCCATCAGGGGGAGCCTGAGGACCGCGTCGAAGAGCTGCGGGGAGGCCGGCAGGAGACGCAGGCCCCAGGCCGCGGCGACGGCCGAGCGGGCGGCTGTGCGGGGGAGGCGTACCGGCCGTGCGTCGAACAGCTCGCCCAGCAGCTCGGCGTCCACGGCGGGCTCGGCGGCGAGGTTGAACGCGCCGCGCGCCTCGCTGCGCAGGGCGAGCCGGTACGCCTCGGCCGCGTCGTCGGTGTGCAGCGCCTGCACCCGCAGCCCGGGAATGTCGGGCAGGAAGGGCAGCAGGTCGGGGCGGGCGACCTGACCCGGCAGGAACCGGCCGCCGAAGATGCGCCGCTGCTCGCTCGCCGACTCCCGCTTGAACAGGAAGGCGGGCCGCATCCGCACCACCCGCACCTGCGGATGGTCGCGCTCGAAGGTGTCCAGGGCCCGTTCCAGATAGGCCTTCTCCCGGCAGTACGCGGCGCCCGGCCAGCCGTGCGTCGGCCATGACTCGTCCACCGCGCGCTCCTTCGGACCCGGCGAGTACGCGCCCACCGACGAGGCGTGCACCAGCACCGGCACCCGTGCGGCGGCCACCGCCTGGAACACCCGGATGCTGCCCAGCACATTGGTGCGCCAGGTCACCGCCGGATCGTGCGTGGGCTGGAACGCCCACGCCAGATGCACCACCGCCGCCGCGCCCTCGAACAGCCCGGCCAGACTGACGCCCTCGGACGCCAGATCGACCCCGGTCCACTCCGTCTTCGGCGGCGCCCACTCCGGCACCCGCCGGGCCAGGCCCCGCACCGAGGCGACGCCCGGATCCTCCGACAGCAGACGCACCACACTCGTGCCGACGTTGCCGGTGGCCCCGGTGACGACGACATCGCTGCCCGTTGAGCTGCTCACCTTCGGCTCCTCTCGGCGGTTCCCCCACGGGAGACGACCGCCGAGTACCCCCATGGGAACCCGGCACGCCCGTTCGGCGGCTAGGCGGCGAACGCGTTCACGCCGGTCAGCTCGGCCGACAGCTCCCACAGCCGGGCCGCCTGCTCGCGGTCCGTCGCCCAGGCCTTCACCCCGGCCCGCTCACCGCTCTCGGGAGCGGGCTCGGCGATGTCGCAGTCGTCCAGATAGACGCCGCCCATACCGTCCAGCTGCGGCGAGGTCGCCGCCCACACCTGGGTGGCCGCGCCCTGCTCCGGCGTCTTGAAGCCCGGCTGCGGGATCGGGTTGCCGTCCTCGTCGATCCAGCCGTTCGCCATCATCTCCTCCCTCGGCAGATGCCGCTGGAGCGGCGTGAGGATGCCGCCCGGGTGCAGGGAGAAGGCCCGTACGCCGCGGTCCCGGGCGAGTGCGTCGAGGTGCACGGCGAACAGCACGTTCGCCGTCTTCGCCTGCCCGTACGCCTGCCACTTGTCGTAGTCCTGCTGCCGCCAGTGGACGTCGTCCCAGCGGATCCCGGAGAAGTGGTGGCCGCGCGAGGACACCGACACCACCCGCGCCCCGCCGGGCTCGATGGCCGGCCACAGCCGGTTGACCAGGGCGAAGTGACCGAGGTGGTTGGTGGCGAACTGCGCCTCCCAGCCCGGCCCGACCCGGGTCTCCGGGCAGGCCATGATCCCGGCGTTGTCGATCACGAGGTCGAGCGTGCGGCCCGAGGCGAGGAACCGGTCGGCGAAGGCGCGCACACTGTCCAGGTCACCGAGGTCGAGCTCGTCCACCTCGACGTTCTCGACGCCGGCCAGATTCTCCCGGGCCGTCTGCGGGCGCCGCGCCGGGACGACGACCCTTGCGCCGGCCCTGACCAGCGCGCGGGTGGTCTCCAGTCCGAGTCCCGAGTAGCCGCCGGTCACGATCGCCAGCCGTCCGCCCAGATCGATGCCCCGCAGGACGTCGTCGGCGGTGCTCGTGGCACCGAAGCCCGAGCCGATCTTGTGCTGTGCGGTGAAGAGGTTGTTCTTGTCGCTTTCGCTCATGTCCGAAACGCTACGGATTGGAGCGCACTCCAAGTCAAGCGGAGACACCCTTCCGGGACCACTCCAGCAGCCGGCCCATCGGCCAGGTCGTCACGATCCGCCCGGCGGGCACCCCGCACTCCTCCGCCCGCGCGCAGCCGAGGATCTGCCAGTCCAGCTGGCCGGGCGCGTGGGCGTCGGTGTCGACCGAGAACAGCACCCCCGCCTCGACCGCCCGCCGCAGCAGCCGCCGGGGCGGGTCCAGCCGTTCGGGCCTGCTGTTGATCTCCACGGCCGTACCGGACTCGGCGCACGCCGCGAACACCTCGTCGGCGTCGAACTCCGACTCCGGCCGCCCCCGACCCTGCACCAGCCGCCCCGTGCAGTGCCCGAGGACGTTCGCATGCGGATCCCGTACGGCCCTGACCATGCGCCGGGTCATCGCCCGTCGCTCCATCCGTAGTTTGGAGTGCACGGACACCACGACCACGTCCAGCCGGTCGAGCAGCTCGGGCTCCTGGTCCAGGGAGCCGTCCTCGAGGATGTCGCACTCGATACCGGTCAGCAGCCGGAACGGCGCCCAGGACGCGTTCAGCTCCCCGACCACCTCCAGCTGGTCGCGCAGCCGCTCCGGCGACAGCCCCCGGGCCACCGTCAGCCGCGGCGAGTGGTCGGTCAGTACGGCCCACTCGTGGCCGAGGGCGGCCGCGGCGCGGCCCATCTCGTCGATGGGGCTGCCGCCGTCCGACCAGTCGGAGTGCAGATGGCAGTCGCCCCGCAGCAGCGCCCGCAGCTCCTCACCGGCGCCGTCGGTGAGCGGCCGCCCCACCTCGTCCTCGAGTTTTTGCAGGTAGGCGGGCACCTCCCCGGCCAGTGCCGCGCGCACCACCTGGGCCGTCTTCGGCCCCACCCCCTTCAGCGACTCCAGCGTGCCGGCCTCCGCCCGGCCCGCCACCTCGCCCTCGGGCAGTCCCGCCAGCACCCGGGCGGCCGTGCGGAACGCCTTCACGCGGTAGGTCGGCGCCAGGGACCGCTCCAGCAGGAACGCGATCCGGTCCAGGGCTTCGAGGGGATCCATCGCCACCTCCTCGCTCCAGAGTTCCCCAGCACGGCGCCCGCCGCACGACGGGCGCCGCCGGGGGGCGATTTCCGGCGATCCGTACCGGCCGGTTGCGATTTACGCTCTATTACATGACCGAAGTCGCGAGCCCCTTTATGAACCAGCCACGGATCTTGGTGCTCGGGGTGCAGCCGGGCACACCCCCGTTCCGGATCGTGGAAATCGACGGCGAAGTGGTCGGTTCGGCGCATACCGTCACCGACGTCCTGGAGACGGCCGCCGCGTTCGGCATCACCGTCCACGACCTCGACGACCCCGATGTCGTGCGCTGGGTGGGCGGCGACAAGTACACCTGGAGGCCGCGCCTCTAGGAGTCGCCGCGGCGGGGCCGGGGAGCGTGCACCGCGCGGCTCATGCGGCGCCCCAGGAGCAGATAACCGAGCAGCGCGCCCGTCGTGTTGAGGATGACGTCGTCGATGTCGAAGGCGCGCCCGGTGATGAGCGCGCCCTGCGCGAACTCCACCAGCAGCATCACGGACGCCGTGAGCAGCAGCACCCGCAGCACACCGCGCGCCTTCGGCGCGAGCACCGGCACCAGAATGCCGAACGGCACCCCGAGCAGCACGTTCCCGCCGATCTGCTTGACCGCGTCCCGCAGCGCGGGCTGGTCCAGATAGGCCTGCAGCGAGCGGCCCGGACGCAGGTTGGAGTGCACGAGCGCCTCGGAGGCGGGCGACGGCTCCAGCGTCAGCCGCGCCAGCACGACGGCGAACCCCACCATGAAGGCGAACGCGAACAGCATCGCGAGCAGCCGCAACGGAAAGGGCACCATCCGCGGCCCGGAACGCGCCGGTGCCTTCTTCTTCCCCTTCTCCGCGCCGGCTTTCTTCTCGGGGCCGGTCTTCTTGCCGGACGCGGTCTTCTTTCCTGGCGCCGCGGTCTTCCTGGACGCGGCCTTCTTTCCGGGGGCGGCCGGGTCGGGTGGCCGGTCGCCCTTGGGCGGGCGCAGGCGGAACACGGTACGCGGACGTGAGGCGGCACGGGCCATGCGGTCCTCCAGTCTTCAACTTACCTGCGTCCTAAGGCGGTTACCCGCGTACCGCCCGAGAATGCCGCCGAGCGGGAGGGGGCCGATCAGGACGCGTAGGTGACCTTGACGTCCTTGAAGCCCAGGGAGTGCAGCAGACCCTCCAGCATGTCGGTGGTGTTGGTCTCGGCGCGCGCCGTCAGCTCGCTGTCCTTCGCCGCCTCGCCGATGTGCTTCACGGCGAGTTTCTGCACGGCCTGCTCGCTGTTGGGGTTGTCCGAGAAGAGATCGCCGAGGCGGTCGAGGAGACCGCGCTGCTTGGAGACCGCGTAGGAGCGGTCCGGGTCGAGCGCCGGCTTGCCCAGCTGGGCGTGCGGCAGCCGGAGCGTGGCCGACGTACGGTCGCCGTCGACCGTCACGTCGTCGTCGCCCACCTTGCCGAGGTCGACATAGGCGTCCACGGTGCCCGCCCCCACGTACAGCGTGCGGGTGCCGCGCAGGGCGTCCGGGAGGTACTTGGCGTCCTTCTCCAGGTCCACGACGACCTGGAAGTTGCCGGAGGCGGCGTCGTAACGGCTCATGTCCTGGATGGACTTGAGCAGGGCGGGGCCCGAGCGGTCCTTGGTCTCGGTGCCGAAGAACTCGCGCAGCCCGGGCAGCAGGCTGAGCCGGATCCCGGCGAACATCACGGTGAGCACGACCACGACCGCGATGAGCACCTTGGCCCAGCCGGGTATGCGCCCCTGGAGGCGCTTGACGGGAGTCGTCATGGCGACGGCCCTCCTTCCTGTCAGGACGGATTCCCGTCAAAGCCGTTGCCAGACCGCCTTGTTGACGACCTGTGACAGAACTCGACGTCCCGGGGTCATGATCCGCCCGGTCGCACCAGTCCATGGTCGAAGGCGAACACGACGGCGTGCACCCGGCCCCGCAGCCCCACCGACGGCGATCACGGCCGACAGATACGCGACCACGACAACACCGGGGAGGGGAGGCACCCGCCCGGACCGGCGGACGCGGCCGACCGACCACCGCCCGCAGCATCGCCGTATGACGACCACTCGACTCATCGCAGAACCGCCCCGGTTGCCTTCCCGCCACCGTCGCCTGCGGCTGACCGCCCGTGCCGCGCTCGCCGTCCCCGGGGCGCTGCTCGCCCCGGTCGCCGCCCTCGCGCCCGCGGCCGGCGACGCGCTCGTCGTGACCTGCACGCTCCCCGTGTACGCGGGTGTACGCGCAAGGGGGTCGCCGCGCTGGTCACGGCAGCCGTCCTCCTCGTCACCGCCGCCGGCGCCCACCGTCCTGCGACCGCTCGACGAGCCGGCGCCCCGGCCGCACTCCACCCCGACCGGCTCCCGCCTCGCCTGCACCCGGCTGCCGGCCGAGGGGGCCGCCCGGGCGAGCCCGGTGATCGTGCTGCACGGCGGGCCGGGGACACCCGGCGGCGGCCCCGGCTCCTCGAACATCTCCTCGCCGAGCGCGGCTACGACGTCTACGCGTACGACCAGCTCGGCTCGGGCCGCTCCACCCGGCTGGCCGATCCGACCGGCTGCACGGTCGCCCGGCAGATCGCCGACCTGGAGGCGGTACGGCAGCCGATCGGCGCCGAGCGGGTCGTGCTCCTCGGCGCCTCCTGGGGCGCCACGCTCGCCGCCGAGTACCTGGCCGCCCGCCCCGGCCCCGTCGCCCGCATGGTCCTGACCTTGCCCGGGGCGCGGGGCGGCCGAGGGGGACATCTGGGACCGGCTCACCCGCGCGCAGCAGCGCCGGATCGACGTGCTGGAGGCGAGTCCCCGGCCGGCCGCCCGGTCCCTGCTGATGGGGGCCGACCCGCGCGCCGCCCACGCCTTGGTGCCGGACGCCGAGATCGACCCGGTCTTCGCCCGGCTCCTCGCCTTCGCGGCCCCGGCGGCCACCTGCCACCCGGACCGCCCCCCTGCCCGGCCTGCCCGGCCTGCCCGCCCCCCTGCCCGGCCTGCCCGCCCCCCTGCCCGGCCTGCCCGCCCCCTGCCCGGCCTGCCCGCCCCCTGCCCGGCCTGCCCGCCCCCTGCCCGGCCTGCCAGCCCCCTGCCCGGCCTGCCCGCCCCCTGTCCGGCTTCTACGCCAACCAGCTCACCACCGCCGACCGGCTCACGGTCCCGGACCCGCGCCCCGCCCTGTGGCACAGCCACGTGCCGGTGCCGGTCGTGCGCGGCGACTGGGACACAAGAACCCCGGCATCGCCCACCGTCCCCCTCGCGGGCCATCTCGTCGACCTCGAGCAGCCCACGGTGTACCGGTGACCGGATTCCTGGACTCCTGACGCGGGGCCCCCGGTGCCCGAGGGGCTCCTGAGGGTGGGTAAATCGGGAGGGATCCGTAGCATGAGAGATCCCGTGAGAGATCCCCTCCAGCCGGACCTGGTCGAGGAGTCCTTTCGTGCGAGACATCTCCGTGTTCAGCGGCAGCGCCCACCCCGAGCTGGCCGCCGAGGTCTGTTCCCACCTCGGCGTGCCGCTGAGCCCGACCCGGCTCAGCAGATTCGCCAACGACTGTCTGGAGGTGCAGCTCCAGGCCAACTGCCGGGAAAGGGATGTCTTCCTGGTCCAGCCCCTGGTGAGGCCCGTGCAGGAGCATCTCGTGGAGCTGCTGCTGATGTGCGACGCGGCCCGCGGCGCGTCCGCCGGCCGGATCACCGTCGTCATGCCGCACTACTCCTACGCCCGCTCCGACAAGAAGGACGCGCCCCGGATCTCCCTCGGCGGCCGGCTGGTCGCCGATCTGATGGCGGCGGCCGGCGTCCACCGGGTCCTCGCCATGACCCTGCACTCACCGCAGGTGCACGGCTTCTTCTCGATGCCCGTGGACCATCTGCACGCCCGCCGGGAGCTCGCCGCCCACTTCCGCCGCTACGACCTGACCTCCACCACCGTCGTCTCGCCCGACCTCGGCAACGCCAAGGAGGCCGCCGCGTTCGCCCGGATGATCGGCGCCCAGGTGGCGGCCGGCGCGAAGCAGCGCTACGCCGACGACCGGGTGAGCATCAACTCCGTGATCGGCGAGGTCACCGGGCGGGACGTCATCGTCCTCGACGACGAGATCGCCAAGGGCAGTACCGTCCTCGAACTGCTCGACCGGCTAAGGGAGTTGGCGCCGCGCTCGATCCGGGTGGCGTGCACGCACGGCCTGTTCGCGGGCGGCGCCCTCAAACGGCTCAGCGAGCAGCCCGACGTCCTGGAGATCGTCTGCACGAACACCGTGCCGGTGCCCGCCGAGGAGCACACCGACAAGCTGCGGATCCTGTCCATCGCGCCCGCCCTGGCCGAGGCCGTGCGCCGCATTCACAACGGTGAGTCCGTCAGCGCCCTGTTCGACGCGGCCCGCAGCGAATAGACAGGAAGGAGTGGATACGCGCATGTCGTCACCCATGTGACCAGGGAGGGCTCGCAGTGGCGAAGGCGAAGTTCGAGCGGACCAAACCACACGTCAACATCGGCACCATCGGGCACATCGACCACGGCAAGACGACCCTCACGGCAGCCATCACCAAGGTGCTGCACGACAAGTTCCCCCAGCTGAACCCCTTCACCCCGTTCGACCAGATCGACAAGGCGCCCGAGGAGCGGCAGCGCGGCATCACCATCTCCATCGCCCATGTGGAGTACCAGACCGAGCGCCGGCACTACGCGCACGTGGACTGCCCCGGGCACGCCGACTACATCAAGAACATGATCACCGGCGCGGCCCAGATGGACGGCGCGATCCTGGTGGTCGCGGGCACCGACGGGCCGATGCCGCAGACCAAGGAGCATGTGCTGCTGGCCCGGCAGGTGGGCGTGCCGTACATCGTCGTCGCCCTCAACAAGACGGACATGGTCGACGACGAGGAGATCCTGGAGCTGGTCGAGCTGGAGGTGCGGGAACTGCTCACCGAGTACGAGTTCCCGGGCGACGAGGTGCCCGTCGTACGGATCTCCGCGCTGCGGGCCCTGGAGGGCGACCCGCGGTGGACGCAGTCGGTGCTGGACCTGCTGGACGCGGTCGACGAGGCGGTGCCGGAGCCGCAGCGGGACGTGGACAGGCCGTTCCTGATGCCGATCGAGGACGTCTTCACCATCACCGGGCGCGGGACGGTCGTCACCGGCCGCATCGAGCGCGGCACGCTGCGGGTCAACAGCGAGGTGGAGATCATCGGCATCCACCACCAGAAGACGAGGAGCACGGTCACCGGCGTGGAGATGTTCCGCAAGCTCCTCGACGAGGGCCGGGCCGGGGAGAACGTCGGCCTGCTGCTGCGCGGGATCAAACGGGACGAGGTGGAGCGGGGCCAGGTGGTGATCAAACCGGGCTCGGTCACCCCGCACACCCGGTTCGAGGCACGGGCGTACATCCTGTCCAAGGACGAGGGCGGCCGGCACACGCCGTTCTTCCAGAACTACCGCCCGCAGTTCTACTTCCGTACGACGGACGTGACGGGCGTGGTGACCCTGCCGGAGGGCACCGAGATGGTCATGCCGGGCGACAACACCACCATGCTCGTGGAGCTGATCCAGCCGATCGCGATGGAGGAGGGGCTGAAGTTCGCCATCCGCGAGGGCGGACGGACCGTGGGGGCCGGACAGGTGACGCGGATCGTCGCCTAGCGCGGCTGTCCGGCGGGCGGCGCGGTCATAAGGTGCCGGAGGTGGCCTCGGGCTGCCCCAGGGCCGCGTCCAGGGTCGTGGCGGGCGGCAGCAGCCGGTGCAGTCCGGTGGCCTTGAGCACGCGCAGGGCCAGCGGGTGGGTGCACACCAGCCGGAGCTCGCCGTCCTGGTCGAGCACCCGGCTGCGGGCCCGGTACAGCAGGCGGAGTCCGGAGCAGTCGAAGAAGTCGATCGGCGACAGGTCGATGACCACCCGCGGCGCGGGCCCGGCGGTCGCGTCGTCGAGCCACGGACCGATCTCCGTCGCCGCGACGATGTCGATCTCGCCGCGGAACTCCAGCACCGTGTACCCCCGCTCCTGCCGGACGCACAGGTGCGGGGTGTCCGCGGCGGGTTCCTGCTGCACGACGACATCGCCTCCAACCCGCTCCACCGGTCGGGAGCCTTCAACGGGGGGGAAGCGCACAGCAGTTCCCCGCCCCAGCAAGGTACCCCCGATGGAGTGAATTTCAGCATGTTCGATTGACATATGTCTTCGAAATGCGGGCGTGTCTCGACCGAGTTTTTTCGCGCCGTGAGCGAAGGGGTGCGAGAAGCTTACGAGAGGGCGTGCCAGGCCTTGGACAGGGCCGTGCGGAACTGCTCCCTCTGGTGTGCCGTGAGGTCCCGCACCATCCGCTCCTCCAGCTCCCGCACCCGGCACGCGTACTGCTCCAGCAGCTCGCGCCCGGCCTCGGTGAGCAGGATCAGCAGCTCGCGCCGGTTGCGCGGATTGCGCTCGCGACGGATCAGGCCGCGGTTCTCCAGGGTGCGCACCAGATCGGCGATGGACTGCGCGGTCACGAAGGAGTCCCGGGCCAGCTGGGCGGCGGACAGCCCGTCGTGCCGCTCCAGGACGGTCAGCGCCGTGTACTGCAGGGCGGTGATTCCGGACGGCTTGACGAGCTCGTCCAGATGGGATCGCGCGACGAGCTCCACCTGTTTCACCATGTACAGCAGGGACGGGGGTTCCCGGTGGGGCGGGCGCGAGGGTGTCGCTGCCTGGTCTGTCTGGGTGCCGGCCATGAGTCCGAGCGTAGACCATTGACAGGAAACCTGTCTGTAATGAGACTGCGGACCAACAGGAATCCTGTTAGTTGAAATCTTGGCGACGATGCTGAGGAGTGGTGATGACCACCTTCGAGATCGACCCCGGTCGACTGTTCATCGGGGGACAGTGGCGCGAGGCCGCGGACGGAGCGCGGACCGAGGTGGTCGACCCGTCCCGGGGCGCGGTCGTCACCACCGTCGCGGAGGCGGGCGCCGCCGACGTGGACGCCGCGGTGCGGGCCGCCCGAGAGGCCTTCGACTCCGGCCGGTGGTCCGGGCTCAGCGGTCGCGAGCGCGGCCGGATCCTGCTGCGTGTGGCCCAGCTGATCCGGGAGGAGGCCGACGAGATCGCCCGGCTGGAGAGCCTGGACGTCGGCAAGCCGATCACCCTGGCCCACGCGGTCGACGTCACCAACGCGGCCAACGACTACGAGTACTACGCCACCCTCGCCTTCTCCCTGGAGGGCGGCAACCGCGACACCCCGATGAACGCGCTGGCCTACACCAAGCGCGGACCGATCGGCGTCGTCGCGGCCATCACCCCCTTCAACTTCCCTCTGATCCTGGCCGGTTCGAAGCTGGCCCCGGCCCTCGCCGCCGGCAACACCGTCGTCCACAAGCCCGCCGACGAGACCCCGCTGAGCGCCCTGTACATGGCGGGCCTGCTCCAGCGGGCGGGTGTGCCCGACGGTGTCGTCAACGTCGTCACCGGCACCGGGCCGGTCGCCGGCGAGGCGCTGCTGCGGCACCCCGGCGTCGACAAGATCGCCTTCACCGGCTCCACCGCGATCGGCCGGCACGCCGCGAGCATCGCCGGCGAGAACCTCAAGCCGGTCACCATGGAACTCGGCGGCAACGCCGCGCACATCGTCTTCGAGGACGCCGACCTGGAGAAGGCCGTGGGCGCGGTCATCAAGGGCTTCGTCTTCAACACCGGCCAGTTCTGCATGGGCGGCCCGCGTCTGCTGGTGGCCCGCCCGGTCTACAGCACCCTGCTGAACATCCTCGCCGAGGCCGTCCCCGGCGTGCCCGTGGGCGACCCGCGCGCGGCGGAGACCGTCGTCGGACCCATGGCGGGGGAGAAGCACCTGCGCAAGGTCGAGGAGTACGTCGACCTCGCCCGCAAGGAGGGCGCCCGCATCGTCTGCGGCGGTGAGCGTCTCGACCTCGACGGCGGCTACTACTACAAGCCCACCGTCCTCGCCGACCTCCCCAACGACTCCCGGGTGATCCAGGAGGAGATCTTCGGCCCGGTCCTCACCGTCCAGCCCTTCGACGACGAGGACGAGGCGGTCGCCCTCGCCAACTCCACGCCGTACGGCCTGGCCTCGGGTGTCCAGACCGGCAACCTCGCCCGCGCCCACCGGGTCGCCGACCGCCTCCAGGCCGGCATCGTCTGGGTCAACGACTGGGCCATGCTCGACCCGGCCGTCCCCTTCGGCGGCGTCAAGGACTCCGGCTTCGGCCGCGAGTACGGCCCCGAGGCGCTCGCCTCGTACACCAAGGTCAAGTCCGTCGTCGTCTCGCTCGACTGAACGCGCCGCACTGCAAAGGGAGTTCAACCCATGTCCATCACCACACGCGCGGCCGTCGTCGAGTCCGGCGGAGCACCCTTCACCCTCTCCGAGGTCGTCCTGGACGAGCCCCGCCCGAACGAGGCGGTCGTCCGGCTGGTGGCGGCCGGCCTGTGCCACACCGACCTCGGCGTGGCGAGCGGCGGACTGCCCTTCCCGCTGCCCGGAGTCCTCGGCCACGAGGGCGCCGGGGTCGTGGAGGCGGTCGGATCGGCCGTCACCGGAGTGGCCCCCGGCGACCATGTCGTCCTCTCCTTCACCTCCTGCGGCGAGTGCCGCAACTGCCACGGCGGCCACCCCGCCTACTGCGCCACCTGGCTGCCCCTGAACCTCCTCGGCGGCAGCCGCGCCGACGGCACCGGCACCATCAGCCGCGACGGCGAGCCGCTCGGCGGTCACTTCTTCGGCCAGTCCTCCTTCGCCGAACGGGCCCTGGTCGACGAGCGCAGCCTGGTCAAGGTCGACCCCGACGTCCCGCTGACGTCGATCGCCCCGCTGGGCTGCGGTGTGCAGACGGGCGTCGGCGCCGTCTGGAACGTCCTGAAGCCCACCGCCGGCGACACGATCGTCGTCCTCGGCGCCGGAGCCGTCGGCCTGTCCGCCGTCATGGCCGCCGCCCTCAGCCCCGCCACCACGATCATCGCCGTCGACCGCGTCGCCGAACGCCTGGAACTCGCCAAGGAGTTGGGCGCCACCCATACCGTGGACGCCGGACAGGCCGCGCTCGGCGAGGCCGTCGCCGAGATCACCGGCGGCCGGGGCGCCGACGGCATCGTGGAGACCACGGGCAGCACGGCCGTGCTGCGCCAGGGCGTCGACGCGCTCGCCGCCCGCGGCACCCTGGTCGTCGTGGGCGCACCGCCCTTCGGCAGCGAGGTCGCCCTGGACGTCAACGGGTTGCTCGGCGGCAAGCAGGTCGTCGGCCTCACCCTCGGCGACAGCGAGACGCAGACCTTCATCCCGGCCCTGGTGGACCTGGTCAAGTCCGGACGGCTCCCGCTGGACCGGCTGATCGGCACCTATGCCTTCGAGGACATCGACCAGGCGGTCCAGGACATGACCTCGGGCAAGACCGTGAAGCCGGTGCTGACCTTCTGACGGACGGGCCCGTCGACGGGCCGTCAGTCCACCGTCAGGACCAGCTTCCCGGTGGTCCGGCCGGTGTCGCCGAGCCTGTGCGCCTCGGCGGCATCGGCCAGCGGGAACGTCCCCGCGATCGTCGCGCGCAGCTTCCCCGCCTCCACCAGCTCGGCGATCGTCCGCATCCCGGCCCGGTCGGCGTCCACGAGCATCCGGACCGCGCGCACCCCGAGCCGCCCGGCCTCCTCGTGGAACTCCCGCGACCCCGCCGGCAGGATCGACACCACGACGCCGCCCGGCCGCAGCACCCGCAGTGAGCGCGTCGCGTTCTCCCCGCCCAGCGTGTCCAGGACGACGTCGACGTCCTTCACGGCCTCGGTGAACTCGGTCTCCCGGTAGTCGATCACCTCGTCGACGCCCAGACCCCGCAGGAACGTGTGCTTCCCCGCGCTGGCCGTCCCGATCACATACGCCCCGCGCGCCTTGGCGATCTGCACCGCCACATGCCCCACGCCCCCGGCGGCCGCGTGGATCAACACCCTCTGCCCGGCCTCGAGTCCGGCGTTCTCCACCAGTGCCTGCCAGGCGGTCAGCGAGACCAGCGGCAGCGCGCCCGCCTGGACGTGGTCGACACCGGCGGGCTTGTGCCACAGGGCACGGACCGGGGCGACGGCGTACTCGGCGTGCGAGCCGTGGCCGTAGGGGTACGGCAGCATCCCGAAGACCTCGTCGCCCGGCGCGAAGGTGGCGACGCCGATGCCGACGGCCTCGACGGTGCCGGAGAGGTCCCAGCCCAGGACGAAGGGCGGCTCGCCCAGGAACCCGCCCGTGGCGCGGTGCTTCCAGTCGGTCGGATTGACGCCGGCGGCGCGCACCCGCACCAGTACCTCGTTCGCCCGCGGGGCGGGCCGCTCCACTTCCTTCTCCTTCAGGACCTCGGGACCGCCGAGGACGTCCTGGCCGATGACACGCATGGTGTGCACAGTGCTCATGGTGAACCAGCGTGCCGGGCCCGCCCCCGCCGGGAAATGGCATGAATGCCAACCTCCGATAGAATCATGCCATGCCCCAGCGAGCCCCCCACCGTGTCGTCGTCCTCGCCCTCGACGGCGTCTACCCCTTCGAGCTCGGCATCCCGAGCCGGATCCTCGGCGCCGCCGACGACCGCTACGAGGTGCTGACCTGCACGGTCGACGGCCGCCCGGTCGCCACGAACGCCGATTTCACCATCGGCGTCGAGCACGGCCCCGAGGTGCTGGAGACGGCCGACACGGTCGTCGTCGCGTCCGTGTCGCCCGAGCGGCTCACGGAGGAACTGCCGTCTGCGGTCGCCGCGGCTCTCGCCCGGATCCGCCCCGACACCCGGATCGTCTCGATCTGCACGGCGGCCTTCGTCCTCGCCGCTGCGGGCCTTCTCGACGGCCGCCGGGCCACCACCCACTGGAACTGCGCCGACCGCTTCCGCCGTATGTACCCGCAGGTGGACCTGGACCCGGACGTCCTCTTCGTGGACGACGGCCGGATGCTGACCTCGGCCGGTGCCGCCGCCGGCGTCGACATCTGTCTGCACCTCGTCCGCAAGGACCACGGCAGCGAGCTCGCCAACAAGGTGGCCCGCCGCTGTGTCGTGCCCCCGTTCCGCGACGGCGGCCAGGCCCAGTACATCGAACAGCCGGTGCCCGAGACCGGCCCGGCGAGCACGGCCGCCACCCGGGCCTGGGCCCTGGAGCACCTGGACGAACCCCTCGCCCTCGCCGACCTCGCCGCGCACGCCCGGATGAGCCTGCGCACCTTCGCCCGCCGCTTCCAGGACGAGGTGGGCGTCAGCCCCGGCCGCTGGCTGATCCAGCAGCGGGTGGTGCACGCCCGGCAGCTGCTGGAGGCCAGCGACCTCTCCGTGGACCAGATCGCCGGCCGGGTCGGCTTCGCCACCGGCGCCTCGCTGCGCCAGCACCTCCACGCGGCGATCGGGGTCTCACCGCAGGCCTACCGCAGAACGTTCCAGACGGCCCGCTGAACGTACCGGCCCGCCCCGGCGTCGTAGGGACACGGGATCGGCCGGAGGGACGGGGACGGACATGCGCAGAGCACCAGTGGTGGTGACGGTGACACTGATGGCGGTCGTGGGCTGCGGGGCGGGGGACCGGGCGGACGTGGTCGTCGAGGGGACGCCGCCGCCGAAGCCGTACGCCGGACCGCTGGACATCGCCACGAGGGCCCTCGACGAGGACACCCCGCAGGCCCTGCTCACCGCGTCGGGTGCCGCGGGCCGGGCGCTGGAGTGCGACGGGGAGATCTCCTGGGGCGGCGGGCCCGACGGCTGGGGAAAGGGCGACGGCGGTGACAGCCCCGAGGACGGGCTGCGGCGCTACTTCGAGATGTTCGACCCTGCGGGACCCCGCTCCGGGTTCCGCGTCGAGCGCCAGGAGTCCGACCGGGTCCTGTACTCCTACGACGTCGGCGGCCGGACGAAGGTGGCGGTCGTCGTCGCCCGGGACCAGAAGGACCGGCCCGGCTGGGGTCCGGAGACCTATGCCTCCTGCGATCCCGCCGAACTCCCCGCGAGCGTCACGGACTCCGGTCACGAGGAGATCTGGACCGACCGCGACGGCAGGCGGCTCCCGACGACCACCGTCAGCAGTTACGCGGGCGCGGAGCACTGCGACTGGCAGAGCGCGCACTTCCTGGGCATGGGCCGGCGCGAGGACCACCGCCAGTACGTCCGTGACCCCGACGGCGTGATCGCGCAGGAGCTGCTGACCTCGCCCTACGACGGTGACGTCCGGATGCCGGACGACGCGCACGACACCGGATACCGCTACCGGGACTGGCAGTTGTGGCTGACGGACGACCGCACGACGGCCTACGTCCGGACCGGCGAGGGTGTCGAGGCCTGGCCGCTCGCGAAGGAGATGGTGGCCTGTCTGTGACCGTGGGTCAGCGGCTGGCGTGCAGCGCGACCAGCAACTGCCAGACCTGGTCGGCGATTTCGGCGGGGGTGCCGCCGAGGTCGCCGTGCAGCCAGTCGGCCAGCACACCGGCGAAGGTCGCGGCGACGGCCGAGGCCACCAGCGGGGCGTCGGCCGCGCCCGCCCGCTCACGCTCCCGCAGACTGTAGGCCCGCAGGTCCCGGTGCAGCACCCGGCCGAGCGGACCGCCGCCGCCCGGCGCGAGCAGGGTGCGGTAGAGCGGGGCGTGCGGGGTGAGCGAGGCGAAGAACTCCGCCAGGGCGGCCGGCGCCCGCACCGGGTCCGGCCGCCCCTGCCAGGCGTGCAGCGCCTCCACGGCCTCCCGTACGACATCCGCGCACGCGTCGACCGCGACGGCCTCCAGGTCCGGATAGTGCACGTAGAAGGTGGCCCGGCCGACACCGGCCCGCCGCACCAGCGCCGCCACGCCCACCTCCTCCAGCGGCCGCTCCGCGCACTCCGCCAGCAGCGCGGCCCGCAGCCGCGCCCGCGTCCGGGCCGCCCTCGGGTCCTCGGCCTCCGCCCGGATCACTGCGCGATCAGCACCGCGGCCAGGGCGAGCGCGCCGGGCAGCGCCTGGGCGACCAGGATCCGCCGGTTGGCGGTGACCGCGCCGTACACGCCCGCGACGATCACGCAGGACAGGAAGAACACCTGCGCCGCGAACCCCGTCGGATCCCCGGCGACGAGCCCCCACACCAGCCCCGCCGCCAGGAACCCGTTGTACAGCCCCTGGTTGGCGGCCAGCGCGGCCGTCCGCTGCGCCATTTCCGCGTCGAACCCGTGGAAGCCCATCCCCGGCTTCTTCTGCCACAGGAACATCTCCATCACCAGGATGTAGAGATGCAGCACCGCCACCAGCGCGACCAGCACATTCGCCAGAATTTCCATGATCTCCCTCAAACTTCTTGGACAGGTGTCCCGTTATAGTGGACACCTGTCCAAGAAGTCCAGTCGCGGATCGGGGCGGTCCCGGGGGCGAGGGCTGTGCCGGGGTGCGGGGGCGCGGGGCGTGGCCACACTGGAGACATGACCCGAGCACCGGCACGCACCGCGCAGCAGCGCAAGCACGACACGCTCCACCGGCTGGAACACGACGTCGACGTCTGGGTCGCCACGGCCGCCGAGGACGGCGCCGCACCCCAGCTGGCCCCGCTCTCCTACGTCTGGGACGGCGCCGTCCTGCTGGTCGCCGCCCCGGTCACCACCCTCACCGGCCGTGCGCTGCGGGACACCGGGGTGGCCCGGCTCGCCGTCGGTCCGGCCGACGACGTGGTCATGATCGAGGGCCAGGTCCTCCCCGTACAGCCCGCCGACCTCCCGGAGGAGGACGCCGAGATCTTCGCCGGCAAGACCGGCTTCGACCCCCGCGAACTGGCCGCGCCCCACCTCTACTTCCTCATCCGCCCCCAACGGATCCGCTCCTGGCGCACCCACGAGGAGGAGACGGAGGGGTGCGAGGTAATGCGCGACGGGCAGTGGCTGGTACCCGGCTGAACCCGCCCAGACCACCACACCAAGCCCGGCCCCCTTCAGCCCCGGCCCCCTTTCGGCCCCGGCCCCCTTCAGCCCAGGTCGCTCGGCCCGGCGTCTCGGTCCGGCGTCTCGGTCCGGCATCTCGGTCCGTGCGTCTCGGCCGCGTCTCAGCCCGGCGTCTCGGTCCGGTCGCTCAGCCCGGCCCCTCAGCCCGGCCCCTCAGCCCGGTGTCTCGGTCGCGTCTCAGCCCGGCGATAGGGTCCGGTTGCTCAGCCCGGTTGCTCAGCCCGGTTGCTCAGTCCGGCCTCTCGGTCCGGCCTCTCGGTCCGACCCCCTCAAGCCCGCCCCCTCAAGCCCGCCCCCTCAAGCCCGGCCCCCCTTCTCCTTCGTCGGCCATGCCCCCGTCGACCGTTCGATGGCCTTCGCGCCCGTGCGGTCGGCCGCGCTGCGGGCCGCTGCGAAGATCGCGCCCTGGAGCGCCGCGGCCAGCAGGATCTCGGCCCAGCCGCGATCGCGGTCCAGGGCGTCGGGGGCGTCGTCCTCGTGGCGGATCGCCTTCCACGCCTTGCGGAACGCGACCCCGGCCAGCGCGCCGCTCGCCCAGCCGAGGACGAAACCGACGGGCTGGTAGACGAGCGGGAGCTTCCTCTTCTTGTTCTTGGCCACCGAGTCCTCCTCCTTGAGCCGATCAGGGCCGCCCCCGCGCCGGCACCTCCTCGTCCGCGCGGACCGGCCCCGGCGCGGTGCCGTTGCCGAAGGGCCGGCCACCGAGCCGCTCCCGGCCGTGCGGGGTCGGCCAGCCCGCCAGGTCCGGGCCGACGGGAACGATCCTCGTCGGATTGATCCCGGTGTGCACCTGGTAGTAGTGCCGCTTGACGTGGTCGAAGTCGACGGTGTCACCGAATCCCGGCGTCTGGTAGAGGTCCCGGGCGTACGCCCACAACACCGGGTCCTCCGTGAGCTTGCGGCGGTTGCACTTGAAGTGCCCGTGGTAGACGGCGTCGAAGCGGACCAGCGTGGTGAACAGCCGGACGTCGGCCTCGGTGATCGTGTCGCCGACCAGATACCGCTGCCGCGCGAGCCGCGAACTCAGCAGCTCCAGCCGCCGGAAGACGGCCGCACAGGCCTCCTCGTACTCCTCCTGCCCCCGCGCGAAGCCCGCCCGGTACACCCCGTTGTTGACGTCCTCGTACACCTCGGCCATCACCGTGTCGATCTCGGCGCGCAGCTCCTCGGGGTAGAGGTCGGGCGCCCCGGGGCGGTGCAGGGCCCGCCACTCGGTGGCCAGGTCGAGGGTGATCCGCTGGTAGTCGTTGGTCACCAGCCGTCCGCTGGGCACGTCCACGATCGCCGGCACGCTGACCCCGCTCGGATAGCCGGTCTCCCGGCGGTCGTAGGCCTCGCTGAGGTGGCGGATTCCGAGCACCGGGTCACGGTCGTCCGGATCGAGGGTGAATCGCCAACTGCGGTCGTCCTGGATCGGATCGGCGACCGCCATCGACAGCGCGTCCTCCAGACCGAGCAGCCGCCGCGAGATCACCGCCCGGCTCGCCCACGGGCAGGCACGGCTGACCACCAGACGGTAGCGCCCGGCCTCCACCGGCCAGCCGTCCCGGCCGTCCGCGGTGATCCGGTCCGTGAAGTGACTCCTGGACCGCTGGAACCGCCGGTGCCCGTACCCGCTGTTGCCATCGGCCCCGGCACCGCCCCGTCCGCCACTCATGTGGAACCTCCCGCACGCATCTGCGACCTCCCCGCCGCTCGCACCGGGCTTCCCGGCCCGCGTCCTCCTGACCGCGTTCCCCGATTTCCGCCGACGGCACGGTGTGATCCCGACCTGCCGGGGCAGTCGGCTCGCGTGAGCGGGACAACACCGAAGCCGACGAGCGGCACGGCCCGACGGACGCGGGCCGACCGCAGGACACGCCTCACCGTCCTGGTCGCCCTCGCCGCCAACCTCGTCATCGCCGCCGCCAAGACGGCCGGGGGTCTGCTGGCGGGCTCGCCCGCGCTGCTGTCGGAGGCCGCGCACTCCGTCGCCGACAGCCTCAACGAGGTGTTCCTGCTGGCCGCGCTGCGCCGCAGCCGTCGCCCGGCCGACCGGCGGCACCCCTTCGGCTACGGCAAGGAACGCTTCTTCTGGTCGCTCCTCGCCGCCGTGGGGATCTTCGTCATGGGCGGCTGCTTCTCCTTCTTCCAGGGCACCGAGGCGCTCAGGACCGGCGCCGACGAGAAGACCGGCGGCTATGTGGCCGGCCTGATCGTCCTCGGCGTCGCCCTCCTCGCCGAGGGCGCCTCCCTCCTGCGCGCCCTGCACCAGGTGCGCCGGCAGGGCGGCGCCGCCCGGCTGCGCGACCCGGCGCTGCGCACCGTCGTCGCCGAGGGCGGCACCGCCGTACTGGGCGTCACCCTGGCCGCCGCCGGCATGGCGCTGCACATGGTCACCGGGAACGTCGTGTGGGAGGCGTCCGCCTCGCTGGCGATCGGCGCGCTCCTCGTGTACGTCGCGTTCCACCTCGGCCGGGAGGCCCGCGACCAGCTCATCGGCGAGGCCGCCGACCCCGAGACCGGCTCCCGGATCCGGGAACTGCTGGCCGCCGAGCCGGAGATCGACAGCGTGGAGGCGCTGTTCACCATGAAGACGGGCCTCGACACGGCTCTCGTCGCCGCCCGGGTGGACCTGATGCCGGGCCTGGACTGGGGGTCCCCCCGCTCGAGCGAAGTCGAGAGTGGGGGAGAGCGTGTGGAGGAGGCCGCCGACCGGATCAAGCGTTCCATCGGCGAGGCCGTCCCCGAGGCGGACGAGATCTTCCTCGATGTCACCGACCGTCCGCCGCCCGAGGCACGCAAGAGCCCCGCCGCGACGGGGGAGCGCGGCGGGGCCTGACGGTCGCGTGCCCGGTGCGGGCCGGTTCATGCGCCCCGGCGGCGGATTCTTCTACGCGTTCGCCGCCACCGTGGGATCACGCGTCCGCCGCCGCCGGGGGTCAGCCGGCCGCCGGCTCGGCGACGAACACGGGTATCTCCCGGTCGGTCTTCTCCTGGTATTCGGCGTACGGCGGATACGCGGCGACGGCCCGCTCCCACCACTGGGCCTTCTCCGCCCCGCTGATCTGGCGGACCGTCATGTCCTGCTTCTCGGGCCCGTCCTGGAGCTCCACCTCCGGGGCGGCCTTGAGGTTGTGGTACCAGACCGGGTGGGTGGGCGCCCCGCCCTGGGAGGCGACGAGCGCGTAGCGTCCGTCGTGCTCGACCCGCATCAGCGGGGTCTTGCGGAGCTTGCCGCTCCTGGCGCCCCGGGTGGTCAGCAGGATGACGGGCATCCCCGTGTCCATCAGCGTCGTCCCCTCGGTGCCGCCGGAGCTCTCGTACAACTCCACTTGGTCGCGCACCCACTGGGTCGGGCTGGGCTCGTACTCGCCGTCGAGAGGCATGACATCCGTCCCTTTCGTCGTATGCATCGCATTCCGTCGCGTGGTCGGTCCGACCGGCTGTCCGCATTCAACACCGGCGCCCCCGTGAATCATCCGCACCCGGCCCGCCCCCTACGAGTGCACCCTTACCTCGCGGGTAATCGCGCCGCCCGCACCCCACCGGCACACTCGGGGTCATGACGAAGACGACCGACACCAGCGCCGGCGCCGGGACCCGCGCCGTCGTCGAGGAGCTGTTGCGCCGTATCGCCGAGGGCGACCCCGAGCGGATCGCCGCGCTGTACGCCGACGGCGTCGACTGGCGGCTGTCCTGGCCCGAGGACGAACACGGCCGCACCGGGACGCCCTGGATCCGGCACCGCGCCACCCGGGCCGACGCCGCCGACCACTACCGGGCCCTGGCCGCCCACCACACGCCAGGGGCGGCGGACACCCGGGTCGGACACGTCCTCGTCGACGGCGCCGACGCCGTGGTGCTGGGCGAGATCCGCCAGACCGCCGCCCCCACCGGCCGCCCCTACCGGGCCGGATTCGCCCTGCACCTCACCGTCACCGGCGGACTCGTCGTCCGCCACCACGTCTACGAGGACAGCCTGGCCGTGGCCCGCGCCTTCGCCCCCTGACCGCCCTGACCGCCCGGGCCGCACCGCCTACACCACCATCCCCACGGCCAGCACGGTCATCACCCCGCTCGACACCAGCGCGGTCGCGAGCCGCCCCCGGTGACCGGTCAGAGCCCGGCCGAGCAGGGCGCCGCCCCCGGCCAGCAGCAGCTGCCAGCTCGCGGAGGCGGCGAAGGCCGCCAGCACGAACACGCCCTGTTCCAGGGGCCGTACGGCGCCCGTGGTGCCGGTGCCGAGCACCAGCGCGGCGAAGTAGACGACGGTGGTCGGGTTGAGCAGCGTGATGCCGAGCAGACCGAGGTAGGCCCGGGCGGCGTTCGGCGGTGTCGGCACGGAGCGGGTGGTGAGCCGGTGGGTCCGGTACTGGCGTACGGCCGTCAGCGCGCCGCGCGCCGCGAGGACCAGCAGCACCAGGGCCGAGGCCCAGCGCAGCGGCACCAGCACCGGCCGCAGCGCGGCGGCGAGAGCGGATCCGCCGACGGTGGCCAGCAGGGCGTAGAGCCCGTCGGCCGTGGCGACCCCGAGCGCGGCGCACGCGCCGGTGCGCAGAGAGGTACGGGCGGTGAGGGAGACGAGGTAGGTCGCGACGGCCCCGACGGGTACGGCGATGCCGTAGCCCGCGATCAGGCCCGCGACGAGCGCGGCCGTCATGGACGCGCGGGCTCGGGCCTCCGGGGACGGCCGGGCTGCTGCTGGAGCCGCGCCGGAAGGACGGCGTCGGACAGCGGCGGCACGAGAACGGTGAAACGAGACATGGCCGGATCCTGCGGCCCGCCCCCACCCGTCGGCAAGTGGTTTTCCCGGGGGACGCTTCCGGCCATCCTGCCCCTGTCACCGATGTGGCCGAACTCCCTGTCAAGCTGTCCGGACCGGCCGGACGACCCGGAGCTAAGGGACGGCGCCACCGCCCCGCTGAGCATCTTGACCGGGGGGCTCCCGGGGTGTGAACGGCCAAGGAGACAAGCCTCCGTGCGCCCCGCGCGGATCGCCGCCCGGGTTGCTGCGCACGGCCCGGTGCGCCAGGGTCGACGGGGAACCGGATCATCGTGCGGAGGCGCCGACATGCCCGTGCTCTTCTTCGACATCGGAGCGACCCTCGCGGACGCGGCCGTCGAGGCCGACGGTTCCCTGACCCTGCGGCCCCGGCCGCGCGTCCTGGCCGTGCTCGACTCCTTCGGCGAGGTGCGCAAGGGGATCGTGTCCAACCCCGGCCCGGGCGAAGAGGCCGCCGCCCGGGCCGCGTCCGCCCTGCACACCGCGTTCCCGGGCCGCTTCCCCGACGCGGCGCTGGTGCTCTGGGGTGCGAAGAACAGCCCGGCGATCTTCGAGCGGGCGGTGGCCGCCACCGCCCGCGACGGGATCCCGGCGGTGCCGGCCGACGCGTGCGTGTTCACCGGCGAGGACGCCCGGGAGCGGGCCTTCGCCGCACAAGCCGGACTGCGCACGGCGCCCCACCCCGTGCTCACCCTCGCCGCGGTGGAGGGACGGCCGGTGTTCGAGGCCCGTGTCGCCCTCCCGGCGGGGCGGGGGCCGGCCGATCTGGAGGCGGTCGCCGGCACGACCGAGGCCGTGGTGCTGCCCGGCGGCGGGCCGGGCCTCGTCCCGGCACTGGTGAGCGAGCTCGGCGCCGACGTCCTCGACCGCGCCGGATTCGCGGTGGACCTGCGCGACCCCCTGCCCCTCGACTGACGCTCACCCCAGCAGCAGCCGGGCCGCCTCCCGCGCCTGTGCGGCCGGCGCCGTCGCCCCCTCGATCCCGGCCGTCACCATCGCGCCCTCGGCCAGCAGGAACAGCGGTCCGGCCAGGGCGCCGGGCAGACCGGCCTCGGCGACCAGCGCGCCGAGATACTCCCGGAACGCCCGCTTGTGCGCCCGTACCCGGTCCGCCACCCGCTCCGAGGTCGCGCCCAGCTCGCCGTAGGCGTTGATCCAGGCACAGCCCCGGAAGTCCGGCTCCGCGAACCACTCCTCCAGCCAGTCGAACACCGCGAGGATCCGCTCCCGGGGCTCCTCCCGCCGCGCCACGAACTCCGCGAGCCGCCCCCGCCAGCGCAGGTCCCGCCGCTCCAGATACGCCTCCACCAGTACTTCCTTCGCGGGGAAGAGCTGATACAGCCGCTTGAGCGAGACCCCCGAGGCGGCCCGGACCTCGTCCATCCCCACGGACTGCACACCCCGCCCGTAGAACAGCATCTCCGCGGCGTCGAGCGCCTGTTCGCGGGCCGTCGCGCCGTCCATGGCCACCATCACCGTGCTCCCGATCCTCCTCGCGCGCTCTCCTCGCCGGTCCTCCTTGACGATGAGAACGGCCGTTCTCTACGGTGGCAGCGTACCGGAGAACGCACGTTCTCCAGGTGCCGTCGGCCCCGCACCCCCAGGAGGAGCCCCATGTCCGACCCCCGTCCGCCCTTCCCGCCCTTCACCCGGGAGACCGCCGCACAGAAGGTCCAGGCCGCCGAGGACGCCTGGAACACCCGCGACCCGCACCGCGTCGCGCTCGCCTACTCTGAGGACTCCGTCTGGCGCAACCGCGACACCTTCCTCGCCGGCCGCGCCGCGATCGTCGACTTCCTGACCGCCAAATGGGCCCGCGAGCACGAGTACGCCCTGCGCAAGGACCTGTGGGCCTTCGACGGGAACCGCATCGCCGTCCGCTTCCAGTACGAGTCGCGGGATGCCGACGGCCAGTGGTGGCGCTCGTACGGCAACGAACTCTGGGAGTTCGACGAGCGCGGCCTGATGACCCGCCGCGAGGCCGGCATCAACGACGTACGGATGGACGAGCGGGACCGCCGCCTCCACGGCCCGCGCCCCGAGTCCGAGCGAGGGCTGTCCTTCCCGCTCGCATAGGGTTCCCGGGTGACCGCACCGGACGAGAAGCCGCCCTTCCTCTATGTCGTCGTCTGCGCCGCCGGCATCGCCTCGGGCGTCGGCAGACTGATCACCGCCGCCCGGGAACGGGACTGGCAGGTCGGGGTCATCGCCACCCCGCACGCCATGAACGGCTTCTTCGACACCGCCGCCGTCGAGGCACAGACCGGCCGGCCGATCCGCTCCGCCTGGCGGAGCCCCGGGGACCCGCGTCCCTTCCCCGACCCGGACGCGGTCGTCGTCGCCCCGGCCACCTTCAACACGATCAACAAGTGGGCGGCGGGCATCGCCGACACCCTCGCCCTCGGCACCCTGTGCGAGGTGACCGGCCAGGGCGTCCCGGTCGGCGTCCTGACCTGCGTCTCCGACGGCCTCGCCGCCCACCCCGCCTACCAGGACAGTCTCATACGGCTGCGCGGCCTGGGCGTCCGCTTCGGACCGCCCCACCAGGGCGGGGAGTTCGGCTGGGAACGGGCGCTGGACCTGGTGGAGTGAGTCACCCGGGGCAGCGCCCCGCGCCGACGTAGGCTCCCCTCTGTGTACTCCCCACCGAGTCAGGAGCAGCATCGATGCAGTACGTGAAGCTCGGTTCGACGGGCCTGGACGTGTCGCGGATCTGTCTGGGCTGCATGACCTACGGCCTGCCCGACCGGGGCGCACACGAATGGACCCTCGACGAGGAGGCCGCGCGCCCGCTGATCCGGCAGGCGCTGGACGCCGGCATCACCTTCTTCGACACCGCGAACGTCTACTCCGACGGCACCAGCGAGGAGATCGTCGGCCGGGCGCTGCGCGACTTCGCCCGCCGCGACGAGATCGTCCTCGCCACGAAGGTGCACGGCCGGATGCGCCCGGGCCCCAACGGCGGCGGCCTCTCCCGCAAGGCGATCCTCTCCGAACTCGACCACAGCCTGACCCGCCTCGGCACCGACCACGTCGACCTCTACCAGATCCACCGCTACGACCCGTACACCCCGGTCGAGGAGACGATGGAGGCGCTGCACGACGTGGTCAAGGCGGGCAAGGTCCGTTACATCGGGGCGAGTTCGATGTACGCCTGGCAGTTCTCCAAGATGCAGTACACCGCCGAACGGCACGGCTGGACCAAGTTCGTCTCCATGCAGAACCACTACAACCTCCTCTACCGCGAGGAGGAGCGCGAGATGCTGCCGCTCTGCGCCGACCAGGGCGTGGGCGTCCTGCCCTGGAGCCCCCTGGCCCGGGGCCGCCTCACCCGCGACTGGGGAACCCGCACCGAGCGCAGCGCCACGGACACCTTCGGCGGCACCCTCTACCTCGAGGGCGACCACACCATCGTCGAGGCGGTCTCCCGCATCGCCGCCACCCGCGAGATCCCCCGCGCCCAGGTGGCCCTGTCCTGGCTCCTCCACCGGCCCCAGGTCACGGCCCCGATCGTCGGCGCCTCGAAGCCCCGGCACATCGAGGACGCGGTGGCGGCGACCCAACTCCACCTGACCGAAGAGGAACTGGGGGAACTGGAGCAGCCCTACACCCCCCATCCCATCGCCGGCCACTGAAGCGCGCCCGAGCTAGTGCGCACCCCTTGGCGACGCGAACTCCGTCCCACAGGGCCCCGCGCCTTCACTCTCCCGCAGGGAAACCCGCGCCCCACTCATGGTCATGGTCCGGTAATACCGCCCGATCCGCTCCGTCGACCGCCCCACGTAGTGCCCGATGAACGACCGCCGGAACCGGTCCGCGCTCCGGTTCGGCGGAGACCCGTGCACCAGACTCCCGTTGAAGAACAGGACATCCCCCGGCGCCATGTCCACCGGCACGGGCGCCAGCCCGGCCGGCGGCGGCACATACTCCCGAGCGAACGACACCTCCGCATTCGCCTCCTCCGGACAGAACACCTCCATCCGATGCGTACCGGGAACGACTTCCAGCCCCCCGTTCCCGCGATCGATCTCGTCGCACGCCAGCCAGGCCGCCACACACGTGCCCGGCTCCACCCGCAGATAGAAGTTGTCCTGGTGCAGCGCCTGCCCCCGCGCCCCCGGCGGCTTGAAATAGAACATGCTCTGCGCGGCCAGCACCTCCTCGCCCAGCAGCGTCTCCAGCACCTCCCGCAACCGCCCGTCCAGCAGCACCCGCCGGGCGAGCGCGCTGATCTCGTGCGGATGCATCACCCTCGGATACCGGTCCAGCGGATCGTCCCCGGCGCGCGGTTCGAAGTGCCCCGGCACCGCCCGCCCCGCCGCCTGGAGCCCCGTGAACTCCGCACGCAGGCGCTCCACTTCCTCGTACCCGAACAGCCCCCGGACGACGGTGAACCCGTCCTTCTCGTACTGCTGCAGCATGTGTGCCCTCCTCGATCGGCCCCCTTATCGTGAGGCGGACCCGGCCCACCGGAGGATGCCCATGCCTGCTGACGACCTGCCCGTCCCTGTCGGGCCCGGGGACCCCTCCCCGCCGCCCGGTCTGGTGGTGGCCGCCCACTTCGACGAGGGCCCCGGGTACGGCGTCGACCGGCCCCGGGGAGCGGACAGCTGGCTGTTCACCTGGACGACCGGCGGCCGGGGCCGGCTGTGGCAGGGCGCGAGCGAGGTCCGGGCCGGCACCGGCGATCTGGTCGTCCTGGCGCCGGGCGTCCCGCACGGCTACGCCGTCGAACCCGGCGCCGCACACTGGCGGTTCTGGTGGGCGCACTGCCAGGCCCGCCCGTCCTGGACCCCCTGGCTGCGCCCGTACGGCACCGACGACGGCCTGTACGCCGTGACCCCCGTCCCCGCGGCCCTGCGCCCGCGCGTCGAGGCCGCGTTCCGGCGCCTGCACGCCGACGCCCGGTGGACCGGGGGAGCGCAGGAGGCGCCGGAAGGCTCCGGCATCGTCGTGGCGCACGGCACCGCCGCCCGCGAACTCGCCCTGTGCGCACTGGAGGAGGCCGTCCTGCTCACCACGGCCGCCGCCCGTGCGCCTCTCCCGCCGCCAGGCCTCGACGAGCGCGTCCGGCGCGTCCAGGCGATCCTCGCCGCCGATCCGGGTGCCCCGCACACCGTCGGCTCCCTCGCCGCGCGGGTCGCGCTGTCCCCCTCCCGGCTGTCCCACCTCTTCGCCGAGCAGACCGGACAGTCCCCGATGCGGGCGCTGCGCGAGGCACGGCTGCGGCACGCCGCCCGACTGCTGGAAGGCACCGATCTCCCCGTGGAACGCGTCGCGGCGGCCTCCGGATTCGTGAGCCCCTTCCACTTCACCCGGGTGTTCCGCGCCCGCTACGGCAGGCCCCCCGGCGCGTACCGGGACGGAATACGGGCCACAATGGACGTCCCGGGAAACGGCCCCTGAAAACGACGGCAAAAAGGGACACCGATACCGGGACCCTCCCTAACTCAGACAGTGCATTGACGTTTCGTCAATTCCCGGGCTCCGCACACTGTGCACGAAACCGCGAGATCTCTTGTTCCTCCTGGTCCGGCTGTGCGAAGGTGTGGCGTGTCGGCGCACGGACAACGTTTTCTCCCCTGTGCGCGCGAGGCCCCTGTGTTCCGTCGCACCCCCCATGCTTCAAAAGAGCCGGCTCCTCCGCTGACTTCACAGGTGTCGAACCCTGCCTATTGCCGCATGTCCCGCTCCCCCCGGACATGCCTCCAGGAGGAATGCAGCCTTGAATGACGCAGGCCTGTCGAATTCCCCTTCGGCTCGCCGCCTCGACGCGACGGACGAACAGCTGAGCGCGGAACTGACCCAATGGACGGGGGAGGCGCCCGCACTCCACCCCGTCGGTGAGTTGCTGGACCGGCACTGGGAGGCGGCCTTCGCCTACGCGCGGCTGTGCACCGACGGCGAACGCGCGGCCGGAATGCTCACCACCGCCGCCTTCACCCGGCTGTTCGGCGCGACCCAGCACCAGGACGGACCGACCGCCGCCTGGCGCCCCCATCTGCTGGCCACCGTCCGCCGGCTGGCCGCCGAGTGGGACGCCGACGGCCGCCGTGACCTGCTCCACCCCGCCCTGCGCGTCCAGGACGACGAGGGCACGCCGGTCGCCGCCCGACTCCTCCCGCCGGCCAACCGGCGCATGATCGCCCGCGCCTTCCAGCGGCTGCCCCAGTCGGCCCGCTGCCTGCTCTGGCACACCGAGGCCGAGGCCGAACCCCTCGCGATCCCGGCCGGACTGCTCGGCCTCGACGAGGAAGGCGCCCACGTCGAACTGCGGCGCTCCCGCGAGCGGTTGCGCGAGGAGGTCCTCCAGGTCCACCGCGAACAGGCCACCGACGACGAGTGCCACCGCTACCACCGCCTGCTGGACGTCACCTGCCGCCGCCGCGGTATCGACGTCGACCCCGACCTGCGCGGCCACACCGAGCAGTGCCGGCACTGTGCGCACACCGCCGACCAGCTCCTGCAGTTCGAGGGCCTCCTCGGCGTCGCCCTGGCCGAGGGCATCCTGGGCTGGGCGGCCGGCGCCTACCTGGAGGGCAGGGCCACCGCGGACGGACGCGAACGCACGGCGGCGCCGGAGCGGGACCGCCGTCCGGCCGCCGTGGGCGAGGCCTTCGACGGCGAACCGGCCGCGCCCCGGACGCCCGCCGACGCCCCGGCGCAGACCGTCGCGTCCGCCGCGCGGAACCGGGCCGAGGCGCCCCGTCCGCCGGCCGGTACCGGCTCGGGGGCCGAGATCGCCCTGCGTCCCGCGTCCCGCCGCTCGGACCGCAAGGCGGCCCGCCGGGCCGCCCGCCGCCGCAACCTCACGGCCGCCGTCCTGACCGTCAGCGGCATGGTCGTCCTCCCGCTCGTGGTGTGGGCCGCCCTCGGCTCCGACGGCGGCACCGGCACGACCGCGGGCGAAGGCGCGAAGACCCCGTCGGCGGGCACCGACACCGCCACCGACAGCCCGTCCTGGATCGCCGACGAGGAGACCCAGGGCACCCTGCGCGGCCGACTGCACAACGTCGCCTCCGGGCTGTGCATCGGCGTCGCCGGCGGCAAGGCCGCCAAGGGCGCCGAAATCGAACTCGCCACCTGCTCCTCCGACGCCGGCCAGCAGTGGACGTACGAGACCGACGGACTGCTGCGCAGCGCCGCCGACCCGAACCTGTGCCTCGACTCCCACCTCGGCTACTCCGTGCGGCTCGGCGAGTGCGCGGACTCCTCCGCGGCGACCGCCAAGAACGTCCGGTACGACTTCACCCTCCAGGGCACGCTCGTCCCGCGCTCCGACCAGAACCTGGCCCTCGCCCCCGCCGCCACCGACGGCTCGGGAGCCCTGGTCCTGAAGACCCGCGCGAACGGAACCTCCCAGCGCTGGGTGATCGACACCTCGCAGCCCGACCCCCAGATGGAGTTCGTCAACTGGGGCGCCGACGACACCGGGTCCGCCGACCCGACGCCCACTCCCACCCCCAAGTCGGCCACGCCCAAGTCCGACCCGGCCCCCTCGGCCACCCCGACGACCCCGAGGACGACGAGCTCCTCGGGCACCTCCTCCTCGTCCAGCACCTCCTGCTCGTACTTCTCCTGGTACTACTGCACCTGGGGCGGCAAGGACGGCGGCTCCGGATACGGCTACGGCGGTTCCGGGTACGGCTACGGCGGCTCGGGCTACGGCTCCTCCGGCAGCGGGTACGGCGGATACGGCTCCGGATACGGCTCCGGAAACGGCTCCTACTCCGGCGGCGGAGGCCACTGACACCGGCGCGGCGGCGGGCTCAGGCCAGTTGGAGGGACACCCACAGCGCCACGACCGCCGCGCCCAGCGTGACCGGCACGGTGAGCAGGCCGAGCCGGGTGAACTCCCCGACCTCGACCCGCTCCGCGCGCTCCTGCACCACCCGCCGCCACAGCAGGGTCGCGAGCGAGCCGGCGTACGTCAGGTTGGGGCCGATGTTCACCCCGAGGAGCACCGCGAGGACGGCGCCGGTCCCGGCCGGGGCCGCCAGCGGGACCAGCACCAGGACCGCGGGCAGATTGTTGATCAGGTTGGCGAGCACGGCGGCCACCGCGGCGACGCCGAGCAGCGCGAGCAGCCCCGAGCCGTCCGGCAGGGCGTGCCGCAGCGCAGCCGCGAGCCCGTTGTCGACGACCGCCCGGACCACGATCCCGAGCGCGAGCACGAACGCCAGGAAACCGGGCGCCGCGGACCGCACCACGGCCACCGGCGTCACCCGCCGCCGCGCCAGCGCCCGCCCGGCCATCACCAGCGCGCCCGCGAACGCCGCCCACGCCGGTTCGATCCCGAGCGCCGAGGCCACCACGAACCCGGCCAGCGTGCACCCCACCGTGACCAGCGCGAACACCGGCACCTCGGGCGCCGGTCCGGCGTCGGGCACGGCCTCCGCGCCGGCCGGTCCGGCGGGCAGGTCGTCGGCGAAGAAGCGCCGGAAGACCGCGTACTCCAGGCTCACCGCGACCAGCCACGGCAGTGCCATCAGCGCCGCGAACCGGGTGAAGCTCAGCCCGCTCGCCGTGAACGCCAGCAGGTTCGTCAGATTGGACACCGGCAGCAGCAGCGAGGCCGTGTTGGACAGATGCGCGCAGGCGTAGACGTGCGGCTTCGAGCGCACCCCCATCCGGGCGGCCGTGGCGAACACCACCGGCGTCAGCAGCACCACCGTCGCGTCCAGACTGAGCACGGCCGTGATGACGGAGGCCAGCACGAACACCGCGGTCAGCAGCCGCCGGGGCCGCCCCGCGGCCCGCCGCGCCATCCACGCCCCGCACGCCGTGAAGAGCCCCTCGACATCGCACAGGTGCGCGAGCACCAGCACCGCCGCGAGAAACCCGACGACGGGCCCGAGCCGCTCGGCCTCCTCCAGCGCATGCCCCGGCGAGATCGCCCCCAGCCCCACGGCCACGACAGCGGCCGGCACGGCGACGAACGCCTCCGACCGCCCGGCAGGACGCAACACGGCCCACACAAGCGAGGCGACAAGCAGCGAGACGGACAGAATTTCGGCGAGCGGGGCGTTCAGGGCGGATCTCCGGAGCGGGTTCAGATGGTGGTTCAGGGCCCGTCCACCCACCCAGGGGCGCGGGGCTGCATTGATTCTGCGGCTCCGCCGCGTGGGCGCGACCAGCCCACAACGATCCGCAGCCGCCCTACAACCTAACCCACCACGACGTACGCCCTACTCCTCCTCGAACAACCCCAGCTCCGCCCAGATCGTCTTCCCCTCCGCGGTATGCCGACTGCCCCACCGCTGCGTGAGCTGCGCGACCAGCAGCAACCCCCGCCCGCCCTCGTCCCACGTCTTCGCCCGCCGAAGATGCGGCGCGGTGTGACTGGTGTCGGACACCTCACAGATCAACGTCTTCGCATCGTGGATCAACCGCAGCCGTATCGGATGCGCCCCGTACCGGATCGCGTTGGTGACCAGCTCGCTGACCACCAGCTCGGCCGTGAACGACGCCTCGCTCATCTCCCAGTGCGTCAGCTGGGCGACGACCTGCTTGCGGATCGGCGCGACGAGCGCCGGATCGGCGGGGATGTCCCAGGTCGCGACCTGCGTCGCGGGCAGCCCGCGGGTGCGCGCCAGCAGCAGCGCCACGTCGTCGGCGACGCCTCCGGCCGGCAGCAGCGCGTGCAGCACCCGGTCGCAGGTCTCGTCCAGGGAGTCCGAGTACGCGGCGAGGGCCTCGCTCAGCAGCCGGTGACCGGCCTCCGCGTCCCGCTCGCCGGACGCCAGCAGCCCGTCCGTGTAGAACGCGAGCACACTGCCCTCGGTCAGCTCCAGCTCGGCCGACTCGAACGGCAGCCCGCCGACGCCCAGCGCGGGACCGGCGGGCACATCGATCCGGTGCGGCGCGGCGCCCGGCCGCACCAGCAGCGGCGCGGGGTGTCCGGCCCGGGCCAGCGTGCACCGCCGGGACACCGGGTCGTACACCGCGTACACGCAGCTCGCGCCGACCTCGCCGGGGTTGCCCTCACTCCCGGCCTCCTCGGACAGCCGTACGACGAGATCGTCGAGGTGGGTGAGCAGCTCTTCGGGGGCCAGGTCGATGTCGGCGAGGGTGCGCACGGCGGTGCGCAGCCGGCCCATGGTCGCCGAGGCCTGGATGCCCTGGCCGACCACGTCGCCGACGACCATGGCGACCCGCATCCCGGACAGCGGGATCACGTCGAACCAGTCGCCGCCCACCCCGGCGCGCGCGGCCGGCAGATAGCGGGAGGCGGCGTCGACGGCGACCGTCTTGGGCAGGGACCGCGGCAGCAGGCTGCGCTGCAGGGCGAGGGCCGTGTCGCGCTCGCGGGAGAAGCGTCGGGCGTTGTCGATGCAGACGGCCGCCCGGGCGGTGATCTCCTCGGCGAGCAGCACGTCGTCCGGGGTGAAGGGGTCCGGTCGCCGGTAGCGGGTGAGGACCGCGACGCCCAGGGTCGCGCCCCGGGCCCGGATCGGCACGGACATCGTGGAGTGGATGCCGAACTCGCGCACCCGCTCGCCGCGCAGGGTGTCCCAGGCCAGCCAGGCGTTCAGCTCGTCCACGGAGGCGACGATGGTGCGGCCCGCGATCAGCGAGTCGGCCTGCGGCGAGCCCGCCGGATAGTGCTGGACGTCCCCGGGCTTGGCCACCGCCATCGGGTTGCCCGGGTTGACGGAGTGGTGCGCGGCCCGGCGCAGGTCCAGCGGGGCGACGAGCCGGGCGGGCGGCTCCCCGCCGTCCTGGAGGTCCAGCAGATCGACGCTGACGAAGTCGGCGAGCGCGGGCACGCACACCTCGGCCAGTTCCTGGGCCGTCCGGGTGACGTCGAGGGTGCTGCCGATCCGCACGCTGGCCTCGTTGACCAGGCGCAGCCGCTCGCGGGCGAGGTAGTTCTCGGTGAAGTCGTGCGCGGCGAGGCACACGCCCCGCACCCGGCCCGCGGCGTCGGTGACCGGCTTGAACCGGGCCAGCCAGGCGTGCGCCCGGTCCTCGCCGCCGGTGCGGGTGTAGATCTGGATGTCCTCCGCCCGCCCGTTGGCGAGCACCCGGATCATGTGCGCCTCCAGCTCGGCGCTCTGCGGCCGGCCGCCGATCTCGGAGAGCCGCAGCCCCTTGATGCGCTCCTCGGGCAGGCCGATCGCCGCGGCCATCGCGTCGTTGACCCGGGCCAGCCGCAGCTGTTCGTCGTAGACGGCGACGGCGCACGGCGACTGGGCCAGCGCGGCCGTGTCCAGGGGGGCGTCGGTGGTGCGGGCGCCGTCTCCGGCGAGCGGGGTCACGACGAGCCAGGTGCCCGGGGTGTCGTAGAGGGCGGGGCGGTGGTGGGCGAGCAGCCACACCCGTACGGTCCGGCCGTCCCGGTGGCGCAGACCGAGCATGCCGTCCCAGCGGGGGCCGGTGGGCGCCGGAGGTCTTCGGCCGGCCAGCAGCTCACCGGCGGGCCGGCCCACGACCTCGGGCGACGCCCAGCCGAGCAGGGTCCGGGCACCCTCGTTCCATCCGACGACCGTGCCGGTGTCGTCGACGACCACCCGGGCCGTCGCGGCCTCGTCGAACGGATAGTCCGGGCTCATCGTCGCCACTCCATCGCGGACACTCACAGTGAACAGGCGCGCCACATCCGTTCCAGCCTAGTCCGTCCCGCTGCCGCGCGGACGGGAACCCCCCAGCGGGGTCGCGCGGTCGCGTTACGGCCGAGGTCAAGGGTCAATTCCGGCCGAAATGGCCCCTTGGATGCGCTTCGGATGCGCCGGTCACTCGTGGGGCGTCAAGACGTCTCCGGCCCCTTGACGGGCGGGAGGGGCTCGTCGTCAGATTCTGTTTGGTCACGATCAGTTGTCAGATCAGTTGTGAGTACTTCTGGGTCCTGAGAGGGAGAGCCGCCAGTGACAGTCACTCGCAGATCCGTCTTGATCGCCTCCGCGGCCGCCCCGGCCGCAGGAGCGCTCCTCGGCAGCCCGGCCGAGGCGGCTCGGGCGGCCGCGCACACCCCCGGCCGCCACACGGTCGCCCTGCGCGACGGCTGGCGCTTCGCCCTGGTCAACCCGGGCGGGATCACCGACCCGACCGGCGCGTACGCGGATGCCGCCGCCCCCGGCCACGACGACTCGGCCTGGCGCGAGGTGGCGGTCCCGCACGACTGGAGCATCGAACAGACCCCCACCACCGAGTACGGCACCACCAGCGGCACCGGCTTCTTCCCCGGCGGCCTCGGCTGGTACCGCCTGGCCTTCACCCTGTCGCCCGCCCACGCCGGCCGGCGGATCTCGGTCGAGTTCGACGGCGTCTACATGGACGCGTACGTCTACTGCAACGGCACCGAGGTCGGCCGCCACCCCTACGGCTACACCGGCTTCGCCTTCGATCTGACCGCGCTGCTGCACACCGACGGCACCACCGAGAACGTGATCGCGGTCAAGGTGCAGAACCGTCTCCCCAGCAGCCGCTGGTACTCCGGCAGCGGGATCTACCGCGAGGCCCGCCTCGTCGTCACGGAACCGGTGCACGTCGCCCGCCGGGGCACGTACGTCACCACCCCCGAGGTCAGCGGCGAGCGCGCCCTCGTCCGGGTGGCGACCGCCGTCGAGAACGCCTCCGGCGCGGACACGGAGGTGGAGGTCGTCTCCCGGATCCTCGCGCCGAACGGCCGTACCGTCGCCCGTACGGCCTCCACGGTCGCCGTCGGCGACCGGGCCACCGAGACCCACGAGCTCTCCGTGGACCGCCCGCGGCTGTGGGACTTCACGGCGCCCCACCGCTACACCCTGGAGACCGAGCTCAGGGTCTCCGGCCGGGTCACCGACACCCTGCGCACCCGCTTCGGCATCCGCACCTTCCGCTTCGACCCGGACGAGGGCTTCTTCCTCAACGGGAAGCACTCCAAGATCAAGGGCGTCGACCTCCACCACGACCTGGGCGCGCTCGGCGCGGCGGTGAGCGCCGACGCGATCCGCCGCCAGATGACGATCATGAAGTCGATGGGGGTCAACGCCTTCCGCACCTCCCACAACCCGCCCTCGCCCGAGATGATCGAGGTCTGCGAGGAGCTGGGCATCGTGATGATGGTGGAGGCCTTCGACTGCTGGCGGACCGGCAAGACCCGCTACGACTACGGCCGGTTCTTCGACGAGTGGTGCGAGCGGGACGCCGGTGAGATGGTCCTCGCCGCCCGCAACTCGCCGGCCGTGGTGCTGTGGTCCATCGGCAACGAGATCACCGACTCCACCTCCACCGCCGGGCTCGCCATGGCCGACCGGATCATCGCCGCGATCAGGGCCGCCGACGACACCCGCCCGCTCGTCATCGGCTCCGACAAGTACCGCAACCCGCCCGCGAAGGGCTCCGCCGCCGATCTGATGCTGGCCAAGCTGGACGGCCTCGGCCTCAACTACAACACCGCGAAGAGCGTGGACGTGCTGCACGCCGCCTATCCCCACCTGTTCCTCTTCGAGTCCGAGTCCTCCTCGGAGACCTCCACCCGGGGGACATACCAGGAACCGGAGCGGCTGAACACCGGCGAGAACCACACCCCCGGCAAGCGGGCCACCTCGTCCTACGACAACAACCTCGCGTCCTGGACGATGAGCGGCGAGTACGGCCACAAGAAGGACCGGGACCGGAAGTGGTTCGCCGGGCAGTTCCTGTGGTCCGGCATCGACTACATCGGCGAGCCGACCCCGTACAACGTCTTCCCGGTGAAGGCGTCCTTCTTCGGCGCGGTCGACACGGCCGGCTTCCCGAAGGACATGTACCACCTGTTCAGAAGCCAGTGGACGGACGAACCGATGGTCCATCTGCTGCCGACCACCTGGAACCACGAGCGGGGCGACACGGTCGAGGTGTGGGCGTACGCCAATGTCGGCACCGTCGAGCTGTACCTCAACGGAGAGTCGCTGGGCGTCCGGACGTTCGACACCAAGACGACCGTCGACGGCCGCGCCTACCTGGAGACCACCGAGGCCACCGGCGACGACAAGACCTTCACCTCCGGCCCCTACCCCGGCAGTTACACCAGCCCCAACGGCAGCGCGGGCAAACTGCACCTGACGTGGAAAGTCGCCTATGAACCAGGGGTGTTGAAGGCGGTAGCCCGGCGCGGCGGCAAGGTCGTCGCCACCGATGTGCTGCGCACGGCCGGCGCCCCGCACGCCGTACGCCTCACCCCCGACCGCGCGTCCCTTCCGGCGGACGGGCGGTCTCTCGTCTTCGTCACCGCCGACGTCGTCGACGCGCACGGGGTCGTCGTCCCGGACGCCGAGCACCTCATCTCCTTCGCGGTGAGCGGCGGTTCGCTCGCCGGGCTCGACAACGGGCGCGAGGAGAGCGCCGAGCGGTACCAGGCGAGCACCCGGACCGCCTTCCACGGCAAGGCGCTCGCGATCGTGCGCTCGGGAACCGAGGCCGGGCCGCTGAAGGTGACCGCGCGGGTGGACGGACTGCGCGAGGGCACCGCCACCGTACGCACCACCCGCGCCCGCCAGGTGGCCGGCACACCCGCCGCCGAGTTCGCGCCCGCCTACCCGGAGCCGGTGAACCACCCCTCTGCGGACGCCAGTTACTCCGGACGGACGGACACCCTGCCCGCCGCGATGCTGGACGGGAACCCGGTCACCGGCTGGTCCAACGCCTTCGCCAAGTCGGCCACCGCGCTGCTGCCCGCGTTCAGCGGGGCCCGGGCGTCGGACTGGGTCTCGGTCGACTGGGGGCGCACCCGGGACGTCGACCGGGTGGCGGTCTCCTTCACCGTGGACGCCACGCACAGCCTGCCCGCGTCGGTCGAGGTCGCCGTGTGGGACGGGGGGCGCTACGCACCGGTCAGCGGGGCGGCCGTGGACTGGGCCGCCGACTCGGACGCCCCGACCGTCGTCACCTTCGACGCGGTGCGCGGCTCCCGGCTGCGGCTGACGTTCACCAGCGCCGCTCCCGGCGCGGTCCAAGGGGCGGTGCGGATCAGCAAGTTGGAGGCGTAGCCGGACCGTGGTCCGGGCGGGAGCGGGCACCTCCGTTCCCGTCCGGACCGTTGACGCGGTGTCATGACTGGGACAAGCATGTCCCCTGCGCCCGTTGGGAGCGCTCCCATGACGCCGATCGAGGAGCCCGGACGTGAAACGACGCAGAACCGCCCTGCTGTCCCTCGCGGCCCTGCTGGGCGCCGCCCTCACCGCGCTGCCCGTCCAGCAGGCCGGTGCCGACGAGGTCGAGCAGGTCAGGAACGGCGGCTTCGACACCACCGCCGACCCCTGGTGGACCAGCAACGTCACCGCCGCCCGGTCCGACGGACGCCTCTGCGCGGACGTGCCCGGCGGCACCGTCAACCGCTGGGACTCCGCGATCGGCCAGGACGCGATCACCCTGGTCAAGGGGTCCTCGTACCGCTTCTCCTTCGCCGCCTCCGGGGTGCCCGAGGGGCATGTGGTGCGGGCGATCGTGGGGCTCGGGGTCTCCCCGTACGACACCTGGTACGAGGCGACGCCGGTGCTGAGCGAGTCGGGCGACTCCTACGCGTACACCTTCACCTCGCCGGTCGACTCCACCCAGGGGCAGGTCGCCTTCCAGGTCGGGGGGAGCGCCGAGCCCTGGCGGTTCTGTCTGGACGACGTGTCGCTGCTGGGCGGGGTGCCCCCGGAGGTGTACGAGCCGGACACCGGGCCGCGGGTGCGCGTCAACCAGGTCGCCTATCTGCCCGCCGGGCCGAAGAACGCCACGCTCGTCACCGACGCGACCACGAAGCTGCCCTGGCTGCTGAAGAACGCCTCGGGGGAGACGGTCGCCCATGGCTGGACCGTGCCGCGCGGCCTCGACGTCTCCTCCGGACAGAATGTCCACTCCCTCGACTTCGGCGCCTACCGCAAGCGCGGTACGGGCTTCACGCTGGTC
Source organism: Streptomyces sp. NPDC005820 (assembly GCF_040630255.1). Lineage (NCBI taxonomy): Bacteria > Bacillati > Actinomycetota > Actinomycetes > Kitasatosporales > Streptomycetaceae > Streptomyces > Streptomyces sp. NPDC005820. Next base: position 33,428 of record NZ_JBEXXE010000024.1, on the reverse strand, counting down.
GTCGACGGCGAGACCAGCCGCCCGTTCGACATCGGCACGGCCGCCTACGAGCAGCTGCGACTGGACGCGGTGAAGTACTACTACACCCAGCGCAGCGGCATCGCGATCCGGGACGACCTGCGGCCCGGCTACGGCAGGGCGGCCGGCCACGTGGGCGTCGCGCCCAACCAGGGCGACACGGACGTCCCCTGCCGGCCGGGTGAGTGCGACTACCGCCTCGACGTCGGCGGCGGCTGGTACGACGCCGGGGACCACGGCAAGTACGTCGTCAACGGCGGCATCGCCACCTGGGAGCTGCTCAGCACCTATGAACGCGCCCTGTACGCCCGCACCGGCCGGCCCTCGACGCTCGGCGACGGCACCCTCGCCCTCCCCGAGAGCGGCAACAAGGTGCCGGACGTCCTCGACGAGGCCCGCTGGGAACTGGAGTTCCTGCTGAAGATGCAGGTACCGGACGGCCGGCCGCTCGCCGGCATGGCCCACCACAAGATCCACGACGAGCAGTGGACCGGTCTGCCCCTCCTGCCGAGCGCCGACCCGCAGAAACGCGAACTGCACCCGCCGACCACCACGGCCACCCTCAACCTGGCCGCCACGGCCGCCCAGGCGGCCCGCCTCTACCGGCCCTACGACAAGGCGTTCGCGGCCAGGGCCCTGACGGCGGCCCGCAAGGCCTGGGCGGCGGCCCTCGCACACCCCGACCTCTACGCCGACCCCAACGACGGCAACGGCGGGGGAGCGTACAACGACGACAACGCGACCGACGAGTTCTACTGGGCGGCGGCCGAGCTGTATCTCACCACCGGCGAGAAGCGGTTCAGCGATCACCTGCTCGCCTCCCCGGTCCACACCGCCGACATCTTCGTCCCCTACGGCTTCGACTGGTCCCGCACGGCCGCCGCCGGCCGCCTCGACCTCGCGCTGGTCCCCAACCGGCTGCCGGGACGCGACAAGGTGCGCAAGTCGGTGGTGACGGGCGCGGAGAAGTACCTGGCCACCCTGGCGGCCCAGCCGTACGGCATGCCCTACGCCCCCGACGGCAACCGCTACGACTGGGGCTCCAGCCACCAGGTCCTCAACAACGCGGTCGTCATCGCCACCGCCTACGACCTCACCGGCGCCGCGAAGTACCGTGACGGGGCCGTCCAGAGCATGGACTACGTCCTCGGCCGCAACGCGCTCAACCTGTCGTACGTCACCGGCTACGGCGAGGTCGCCGCCCACCACCAGCACAGCCGCTGGTACGCCCACCAGCTCGACCCGAGCCTCCCGGAGCCGCCGAAGGGGACCCTCGCGGGCGGGGCGAACTCGAGCATCCAGGACCCCTACGCGCAGAGCAAACTCCAGGGCTGCGTCGGGCAGTTCTGCTACGTCGACGACATCCAGTCCTGGTCCACCAACGAGACCGCGATCAACTGGAACGCGGCCCTCGCCCGGCTGGCGTCCTTTGTGGCGGACCAGGGCTAGGCATGCCGGCGGTACCGCCCGGACACTCACTTGACCTGGGGATATTTACGGGTAAGTACCCGGGCGGTACCGTGAGGGCATGCCAGCCCTCAATGTGGAGTTCAGCGATCGCGAGCTGGAGGACCTGCGGCAGATCGCCAAGGAACGCGGTACGTCGATGAAGGCACTCGTGCGGGAGGCGGCCGCCGCCGACATCGCACGGCACCGGGCGCTGCAGGAGGGCGCGGAGGCGTTCCGCAGGTTCTTCTCCGCCCACGCCGACGAGTTCGCCGCCGCGTTCCCGGACGACGAACCCGCCGTCAAGGGCGAGGGGCGGGTCGCCTGACCGATGACACCCGTCATCCACATCGACGTGCCCTGGCTGCTCCAGCGCCACGAAGAGGTCCTGCCGGACCAGCCCACCGTCAACGACTTCTCCGCACTGGTCGCGGCCGTCGCCCGGCACCGGGTCGACCCGCCCCGGCTCGGCGTCGACTCCGACCCGGCCTGGCGGGCCGCCGCCCTGCTGCACACCCTCACCCTGCTCAAACCCCTGCCGTCGGCCAACGCCCGGTTCGCCTGCGCGACCGCGGTGGCGTACATGTTCGTCAGCGGGGTCGGCATCGACCCGCCCTACGGCGCGCTCGTCGACCTCGCCCGCGACCTGATCGACGGCAAGACCGATGTGTACGGGGCGGCCGACCGGCTGCGGTCCTGGCAGATATAGCCGCACCGCATGCTTGTGGGCCGCCGGCCCAGGGCGGGAGGAACAGGGCCGGCGGCCGTGGCGCGCAGGAGAGCCGCCGTCCTGCGCGGGGCCTCCGAGGAAGTGGCCGGCTCCCAGTCCACTACGCGGCGCACCCTCCGGGAAGGTGCGCGACACCCCTGCGCGTGCGTCTGTTTCACACGGGGCGCAAGAACGGACGAAAGGCGTGCCGCGGGGCATTCGTCCGCCCTTCTTGTCGACTTCCTTTCAACAAGGGGCCGTGTGCCCTCACGCCTTGTTGCGCACGACTTAGTTGTGCAAAGGTAAACCTTCCGAGCGGGGGGTGACGGCCGGGTCCCTGTGTGACGCCTGTGGGGCGAGCACACGCTCCCTGCCGCGCCATCAGGTACGTACCAAAGGAACCGCTCAGTGCCGACCGCCCAGCCGCCTCGCCCTCCCTACCCGCCGCCCGGCGGTGGCCCCGGAGAATCCGACGAGTCCCTCGCCGCAGGGATCCGCGGCGGCACGGACAGCGAGGTCGCCCAGTCCACCGCGGTGCTGATCGCCCGGCACTGGCGGCCGGTCCACGAGTACGCGGTGATCTGCCTCGCGTCCTCCGGAAGCGTCTCGAACATGCTCACCGCGGCCGCCGTCCACCAGGTCTTCGACCGGCTGAAGCTGGGCGAGCCGGGCACCGCGCTGCGCCCCCGACTACTGGTGACGGTGCGGGACATGGCCCGGCTCTGGGCCGCCGACGAGAACATCTCCGGCGCGCTGCCCGTGCTGACCAAGCCCGCCGGGGCCCGGGGCATGCGCGCCGCGAAGTCCATGACCCCGGACAACCGGGTGCTCGCCGAACGCTCCTTCCAGAGCCTGCCCGCGGTCGCCCGCTGCGTCCTGTGGCACGTGGAGGTCGAGGCCGAGTCGATCGCGGCGGCCGCCGGACTGCTCGGCATGGACGCCGAGATGGCCACCGGCGTTTACGAACAGGCCCGGGACAAGCTCCGCGAGGGCCTGGTCCGCGCCCACCGGGAACTCGCCCCGAGCAAGGAGTGCCGCTTCTACAACCGCCTTCTCGACGTGCCCATCCGCCGGGGCGGCGACCTGCTGCCCGACGTCCGCAAGCACCTCGACGAGTGCCGCTACTGCCGTGCCGCCGCCGAGCAGCTCGGGCACTTCGAGAACGGGCTCGGCGTGCTGCTCGCCGAGGCCGTCCTCGGCTGGGGCGCCCGCCGCTACCACGACTCCCGCCCCGGCCGCGCCCAGCAGCCCGTACGGCTGAGGGGCTCCGCCCGGCACCGGGGCGGCCGGCCGCGCGGCGGCAACCTGCTCTCCCGCATCCCCTCGCCGCGCCGGCGCGCCTCCGGCTCGGCGCGCTCCCCGCGCGCCCTGTTCACCGGGGTGGGGCTCGCCTCCGCCGGGCTGCTGACCAGCCTGCTCGCCGCCGGGATGTGGCTGGACGACGGCAGCGCCGACCCGGCCGCCTCCACCAGCGGTGTCGTCCCCGGCGCCGACACCCCGGACGCCGGCGCCTCGCCGACGACGCCCGGCACCGTGCAACTCCCCACCGCACCCCAGCGGACCAGGCTGCGCGAGGCCGGCGCCGACCTCTGTCTGGACATCCGGGGCCAGGCCCAGGCCGGTGCGGCCCTCGAACTCGCCGCGTGCGGCACCGACGTCACCCAGCAGTGGTCGTACGCCGAGGACGGCCAGCTGCGCAGCGCGGCCCAGCCCGACCTGTGCGTGGACTCCCACGCCGACGCGGGCGTGGTCATCCTCGGCGACTGCGTGGACGCGGGGGAGGCCCGGGCGGACGACGTCCGCTACGACTTCACCCTCCAGGGCGAGTTGCTGCCCCGCTGGGACGACGCCCTCGCCCTGACCACCGCCGGCACCGAGGCGGGCGCGGACGTCGTGGTGAAGGTCCGCGACCGCTCCGACGCCCAGCGCTGGCTCCCCGACACGGCCGCCACCCCCGGCTCCCAGGCCGTCACCGGTACGAACGCCCCCGCGTCGGCCCAGCCGGTGGGCCTGGAGGAGGGGACGGCCTGAGGGCCGTCCCGGTCACTGCCCCTCGTCCTCGGCCAGGTCCTGCGGGCCCACCGTCGCCGGTGTGGCGTGGCCCGACAGGGCCAGCGTGAGGTCGAACTCGGCCAGCAGACAGCGGATGACGTGCTCGACGCCGGGCTGCCCGTCCAGGCCGAGCCCGTAGACGTAGGGGCGGCCCAGCAGGACCGCCCGGGCGCCCAGGGCGAGGGCCTTGAAGACGTCGGCGCCGGTGCGGATCCCGCTGTCGAACAGGACCGTCAGCCGGTCGCCGACCGCCCGCGCCACCCCGGGCAGCGCGTCGGCGGCGCCCACCGAACCGGCCACCTGCCGGCCGCCGTGGTTGGACACCACCACGCCGTCCATCCCGGCGTCGGCGGCGAGCCGGGCGTCGTCCGGGTGCAGGACGCCCTTGAGGACGATCGGGCCGTCCCAGTGCTCCCGCAGGAACGCCAGGTCCGGCCAGGTCTTCCCGGGGTCCGCGAACAGGCCGAGGAAGTGCAGCACGGCCGCGTTCGGATCGTCCGCCGGCGGTTTGGCCAGGCCCGCCCGGAAGGCCGGGTCCGAGAAGTAGTTGGCGGTGCCCACGCCGTGCAGGAACGGCAGATACGCCTGGTCCAGATCGCGCGGACGCCAGGCGAGGAGCGGGGTGTCGAGGGTGACCACGAGCACCGTGAAGCCACCCGCCTTCGCCCGGTCCAGGAAACTGAGGGTCACCTCGCGGTCCTTGGACCAGTACAGCTGGAACCAGCGCTCGGCGTCCCCCATCGCCCCGGCGATCTCCTCCATGGGCGTGCTGGAGGCGGAGGACAGGATGTACGGCACTCCCTGCGCGGCCGCCGCCCGCGCCGCCGCCGACTCCGCCTCCGGGTGCATGATCGACAGTACGCCGACCGGCGCGAGGGCCAGCGGCGCGGGCAGGGCACGGCCCAGCACCTCCACCGACAGATCCCGCTCGTGGACGTCCCGCAGCATGCGCGGCACGATCCGGCGGCGCTCCAGGGCCGCGCGGTTCGCCCGCGCCGTACTGCCGTCGCCCGCGCTGCCCGCCACATAGCCGACCGGCCCCGGCCCGAGCCGCCGCTCGGTCAGCTCCTCCAGCCGGGTCGGATCGGTGGGCAGCCGGGGGACCGCGCCCGTCATCCCGTTGAGATAGATCTCGTACTGGAAGTCCGCCCAGTGCTTCGCCATCCGTCCCTACCGCCTCTCGTCGTCGAGCCGCGTGCACGGCGACGATACCGGCGGGTAGTAAGAGAAGGGCTAGCGAACGGAAGCCGACGCGCGCAGGACCGCGGCCAGTTCGCGCGGGCGGGAGAACATCGGCCAGTGGCCGGTGTTCATCTCCACCAGCTCCCAGTTCTCACCCGTGAGGAGCTCCGCCACGGCCGGCGGCGGCACGTCCCCGTCGAGCAGGCACTTGACGTACGTCGAGGGAAGATCGCCCGCGGAACCCTTGAGCTCCGCCGGTTCGGTGAGGGTGGCGCCGGGGTGCGGGGTGCCCCCGGAGCATATGCGGGCGATCTGCTCGTCGGTCAGCTCCTGACCGTCGGCGCCGTCCGCGTCGAGCGGCGGCCAGAAGCCGTGGTGCTCCGCCATCGACGCGCGCACATGGTCGCTCGGCCAGCCCGACAGGAAGGACTCCCCGTCGAAGGGCACGCTCGCGTCGACATAGACCACCCTTCTCAGCCGGTCACCGATCCGCTCCGCGGCCTGGCCGACCGGGAGACCGGAGTAGCTGTGTCCGACCAGGACGACCTCCCGCAGGTCCAGCCGCTCGACCTCGTCGACGACGTCCTGGACATGGGTCCGCTGCCCCGCCGGCAGGTCCCGCTTCTCGGCGAGCCCGCTGAGGGTGAGGGGATGGGCCTCGTCCCCGGCGGCGCGCAGCTCGGCCGCCACCTCGTCCCAGGCCCAGGCACCGAGCCACGCACCCGCCACCAACACGAAATGAGTCATGCCCCCACGGTAGAGGCCGGGTCTGACAACGCCCCTCCGGCAACTCCCGCGCCCGGCCCGGTGATCGGCGGAACCGGCACCTCCACGGTCCGGGCGAGGCGCGCCCCCTCGGGGCCGTACGCCGCCCGGGGCTCGGGGAACAGCCGCAGCAGGGCGAGGTAGAGGACGGCGGCGACGGCCAGGGACAGCGGCAGGCTGATGTCGATGCCGTTCGCCAGGTCGCCCAGCGGGCCGACGAACTGGCCCGGGATGTTCGTGAAGAGGACGCCGAGGACGGCCGACACCCACCAGGCGGTCATGCCGCGCCAGTTCCAGCCGTGCGCGAACCAGTACCGGCCGCCGCGCTGACGGCGGTTGAAGACCTGGAGGGCGTCCGGGTCGTACCAGCCGCGCCGGGTGTGGAAGCCCAGCATCATCACGACCATCCACGGCGTCGTACAGGTGATGATCATCGTGGCGAACGTGGAGATCGACTGGACGAGGTCCAGGCCGAACCGGCCGATGAAGATGAACGCGATCGACAGCACACCTACCAGCACGGTCGCCTGCACCCGCGACAGCCGCGGGAACACCGAGGAGAAGTCCAGTCCGGTGCCGTAGAGCGAGGTCGTGCCGGTGGACATGCCGCCGATCAGCGCCAGCAGACACACCGGCAGGAAGAACCAGCCCGGCGAGATCGCCAGCAGTCCGCCCACGAAGTCGGGGGCGGCCGGGTCGACGTACTCCGGGGCCTTGGCGGCGATGATGCTCGCGGTCGCGAGGCCGAAGACGAACGGCAGCAGCGTCGCGATCTGGGACAGGAACGCGGCGCCGATCACCCGGCGGCGCGGGGTGGCCGCCGGGATGTAGCGCGACCAGTCGCCGAGGAACGCCCCGAACGACACCGGGTTGGACAGCACGATCAGCGCCGCGCCGATGAAGGAGGGCCAGAACAGCGCGTCCGTCGCCGCGTCGGCGGAGTCCGTGAAGACACCGGCGTACGAGGCGTCGAAGTCGCCGGCGAAGGCGATCGCGCCGAGCAGGAACAGCGCGGTCGCCGAGGTCACCGCGACCTTGTTGACGAACAGCATGAACCGGAAGCCGTACACGCACACCGCGAGGACCAGCCCCGCGAACAGCGCGTACGCCACCCCGTAGGTGACGTTGCTCCGGGAGAGGCCGAAGAGCCGGTGCGCGCCGCCGACCAGGGCGTCCCCGGAGCTCCACACCGAGATGGAGAAGAAGGCGATCGCGGTCAGGAGGGAGAGGAAGGAACCGACCACCCGGCCGTGCACGCCGAGGTGGGCGGAGGAGGACACCGCGTTGTTCGTGCCGTTGACCGGGCCGAACACCGCCATCGGGCACAGGATCAGCGCGCCCGCGACCACGCCCAGGAGGGTGGCGGCGAGGCCCTGCCAGAAGGAGAGGCCGAAGAGGATCGGGAAGGCGCCGAGCACGCAGGTGGAGAAGGTGTTCGCGCCGCCGAAGGCGAGCCGGAACAGGTCGAACGGGGTCGCCGTGCGCTCGGCGTCGGGGATGCGGTCCACGCCATGGGTCTCGACCTCGGTGAGGGAGGGCGGCGGCGCGGTGGGGGAGGTCTCGGGGGACGGCGGGGTCACGGGGGCTCCAGCAGCGGGCTGTCGACGGTGGAGCGCGGGGTGGCGCGGCGGGGGACCGGACGCCGTCGCTGCCGCGGGGTGGGCGACGCGGGCGGAGGCCGTCCGGGACGGGGTCTGCCGAACCTAAGCGGTGGGGCAGGACCCCGGCCAGTGGGCGGATCATCCTTCTTCCGGGTCCCGAGTGGATGAATCATCCTCCGTGTGGGGCGCCTCCTCCCCGTCCGGTCCCTGGGCCCGTACCCGCTGGACGTGCTCCAGGGACTCGCGCAGCTCGGTGAGCCAGTCGTCGGTGTGCCGCTGGACCAGCCGGACGCACCAGGCGAGCGCGTCGCTGCGGCTGCGCGCCACGCCCCCGGCGATCAGCGTGTCCAGGACCTGGCGCTCGGGCTGCCGCAGCCGGGTCATCACCGGCGCCGCGATGTGTGTGAACAGCGCCCGCTCCCCGTCGCACACCACGCCCCACGACACCTTGCGGCGGAACCGGTGCTCGGCGTCCCGGGCCACGGCCATCCTGGCCTCGCGCGTGCGCTCCCGGAACTCCTGGATCCGGGCCGTGACGGCCGCCTCCCGCTCGGCGGCCGGGGCGTCGTCGGCGAGCCGCGGCGCGGGCACCCGGCCGATCACGGTGATCTCCTCGCGGTCCACGACGACCTCGACGAGTTCTTCGAACAGGTCGTCGGGCAGTCGCCCGGCGAACCAGCCCCTCAGCTTCTCTCTCTGCTCCGAAGTAATCATGTAATGACGATTACTCCGCTGGTCCATGAACACAAGGGGTCGCGAAGGGGTCAGCTGAGAGCGGAAAGAGAGCAGGAGCGGAATGTTTCAGGCCGATTAACGAACCCATCGAAACCGGCCATCTGGCCGACGGAAGAGATCATGAAGCGCTTGCTTCCGGGGTTGGAACGTTCGAATTCCGTGACTTCACGCCACTGATTCAATACGCAAGGTTACTGAAACGCATGGGGTCGATGTGAGTTTCGGCGGCGGACTCGGCAGACTCGCGGTCGCCGCGTTCGGCTCCGATCGGGCCGGCCGGCACACCCCCGAAATCGAGCGGAAGGATGCACACAATGCGGAACACCGCGCGCTGGGCGGCGACCCTCGGCCTCACGGCCGCCACCGTCTGCGCACCCCTGACCGGGGCCGCGCTCGCCGCCCCGGCCGCCGCCCCCGCCTCGCTCTACGCCCCGTCCGCCCTGGTGCTGACTCTGGGCCACGGCGAGAGCGCCGCCACCGTGGGTGCCGCCCGTGCGGTCACCCTGAGCTGTGCGCCGGGACCCTCCGGCACCCACCCCGCGGCCGCACTCGCCTGTGCGGAACTGCGCGCGGCGGGCGGCGACCTGGACATCCTCGCGGGCCCGGGCGACGCGATGTGCACCAAGCAGTACGCCCCGGTCGTCGTCACCGTCGACGGGGTGTGGCAGGGCAAGCGGGTCGCCTACGAGCGCACCTTCGCCAACGAGTGTGTGAAGAACGCTGCCGGGAGCAGCCTCTTCGCCTTCTGAGACCGGGATCGCGTGGCTCCCGTGGACGCCGCGACCGGCCCGTGACGTGGGGAGTGCGGGCCAATGGACACGGGACGACCGTGATCTCGTAACCCAGGGGCCGGACGGGCGGAGTGGGGCCGCCCGCCGGTCCCTGGGGTCATTCCGTGCGATCCCCGGGGGCGTCCGAGAGGCCGTCCGGGAGGCCGTCGGGGAGCGAGGTGAGTGGCGGGAAGCGCCCCAGCAGGCCCGTCGCGCCGAACAGCCGGTGCAGATACGGCTGGTCGCAGACGACCCGGAGCCGGCCGCCGCCGCGTACCGCCCGGTCCTGGGCCCGGCACAGCACCCGCAGCCCCGAACAGTCGAAGAACTCCACCCCGCGCAGATCGACCAGGACGTCGACGGCCGCCGCGGCCGTCACCGCGTCGAGCTGGTCCGCGACGAACCCGGCCGTCGCCAGATCTATCTCGCCCGTCAGCTCCACCACGGTGCGGGGGCCGTCGACACGAGTACGGGCAGGGGGGTCGGCAGGTGGCGTCATGTCCGCTCCACCTCGGCAAGGGGTGTTCGGGCGGCTTTCGGGAGCCGCCTTCGGAGCCGGTAGCTACCCCGCCGGGGCGCGCAGCATCCCTGCACGACCGGGCGCAAGATCTAGTTCACTCGTCCCAGTGAATTTCCGGCATATCGCTTGTTGTGGCAGCTCCGAGATGGTCGAGCTCGTCGGCGCGGGCCTCGGCGTCCTCTATCTCCCGCAGGACCGCCTCGAGTGCGGTCTCGGGCGGTTCGCGGTCGTCGGGCATGGCCGGCTCCTCACGTCGGGTGTCTTCCGGACTGTTTCAGTGTCGCGCGACGCGCAGCGGCACCGGCTCCGGGGGGCCGGTGGCCCCGTCGGTGAGAAGGCTGACCTGCGCCCACCAGGACGGGCCGTCCTCGATGTGACGCAGCATGACGCCCTCACGGATCGCCCACGGACAGACCGTGACCCTGCGCAGCCCGGTCAGCTTCATCGCCGTGTGCCCCACCACCGCCCCGGCCAGGCTCTGCGCGGCGCGCGGTGCCGAGATGCCGGGCAGCCGGGCGCGTTCCTCCGCCGGCAGCTCGGCCAGCCGTTCGATCGCCGTACGCAGATCACGCCGGTGCAGGGTGCGCTCCACGAACGGGCCGTGGCGGCCCGGCAGGGCCCCGCACAACCGGCCGAGCTGCTGGAACGTGCGCGAGGTGGCCACCGCGGTGTGCGGACCCTCCCAGCGGATCCGGGCGGCCACGTCCCTGAGCTGATGACGGACCCTGCGCCGCACCGCCCGGACCAGGTCGGGGGACGGCGGGTCCTCGCCGAGGAGGAAGTCATGGGTGAGCCGGTTCGCCCCGAGCGGCAGCGAGGCCACGAAGTCCGGCAGCCGGCCCCGGCCGAACGCCACCTCGAACGAGCCGCCGCCGATGTCCAGCAGCGCGAGCGGCCCGGACCGCCAGCCCATCCAGCGGCGGGCGCCGAGGAAGGTCAGCTCCGCCTCCAGCTCGCCCGGCATGGTGCACAGCGCGACCCCGGTCCGGGTACGGACCGCCCGCAGCACCTCCGTACGGTTCGGGGCGGCGCGCACCACGGCGGTCGCGAAGGCCAGGGGGCCCGCCGCACCCCACCGGTCCGCGGTACGGGCCGCCGCGTCGACCGCGGTCACCAGCCGCTCCACGGCCTCCTCCGGGACGGGCGCGCCCGGAACGACCTGTTCGGACAGCCGCAGCCGCCACTTCTCCGTGTGCACCGGCAGCGGCACCCCGCCCTCGGCGTCCGCCACCACCAGTCGTACCGTGTTCGACCCCACGTCCAGCACGCTGATTCTCATGGCCCGGCGCGTACCCGGAGAGCCGATTCCCTACGCAGGAGGCCATACGAAAGGAGCCACCGTCCCGAAACGGACGGTGGCTCCCTCATTTCCCGGCGGTCCCCGGTGCTTCCCGGTGCTTCCCGGCGTCTCCCGGCGTTTCCCGCGCGGAGCGTCAGGACTTACATGTGGACGACCGGTGCGGCGTCCGCGTCCTGCTGGGGCACCCCGCGGCGGAAGAGGAGGAACGCGATCACCGCGCCCGCCGCGAAGAGACCCGCCGACCACCAGAAGGCCGTGGTGTAGCTCTCGATGGTCGCCTGCGCCTGAACCAGCTTGCTGGTGGCGTCCCGGCCGGCCAGATAGTCCGTCGCGGCGCTCGCGGCGAGGGTGTTCAGCAGCGCCGTACCGATCGAACCGCCCACCTGCTGCATGGCGTTGACCGTGGCGGACGCCACACCGGCGTCCTCGGCGGCGACCCCGCCGGTGGCCATCTGCATGGCGGGCGGCATGACCAGGCCGAGTCCGACGCCGATGACCACCAGCTGCGGCAGCACCGCGCTCACGTAGTCCGAGCCGACACCGATCCCGGTCAGCCAGGCCATGCCGGCCGCGGCGATCGCGAAGCCCAGCGGGATGACCGCCTTCGGTCCCATCCGGGGCACCAGGACCGTCGTGCCGAGCTGGGCCGTCACCATCAGCGCGCCGACCATCGGCAGGAACGCCACACCGGTCTTCGTCGGGCTGAAGCCCAGGTTGAGCTGGAGGTAGTAGGTGAGGAAGAGGAACACGCCGAACATGCCCGCGCCGGAGATCAGCACGGCGAAGAACGAGGCGGCGCGGTTGCGGTCGAGCAGGATGCGCAGCGGCAGCAGCGGGTGCTCGGCGCGGGTCTGCCACCAGGCGAACGCCACCAGCAGCACCCCGCCCGCGACCAGGAAGCCCCAGGTCAGCGCGGAGTCCCAGTCGTGGGTCTCGGCGTTGGAGAAGCCGTAGACCAGGGAGAACAGTCCGGCGGCGACCAGGACGGTGCCGGGGACGTCGAGCTTGGAGCCGCCGGCGTCGCGGTGGTTGGTCAGCAGGACCCAGCCGCCCGCGAAGGCGAGGACGGCGATGGCCACGTTGACGTAGAGGGTCCAGCGCCAGTCCAGCGCGTCGGTCAGGATGCCGCCCAGCAGCAGGCCCACCGCGCCGCCCGCGCCGGCGATGGCGCCGTAGACGCTGAACGCCTTGGCCCGTTCCTTGGCGTCGGTGAACGTCGTGTTGAGCAGGGAGAGCGCGGCCGGGGCGAGCAGCGCGCCGAAGGCGCCCTGGAGGGCGCGGGCGGTCACCAGCATCTCGAAGTTGGTGGCGGCGCCGCCCAGCGCGGAGACGGCGGCGAAGCCGACGACGCCGACGAGGAAGGCGGTCTTGCGGCCGAAGAGGTCGGCTATGCGGCCGCCGAGCAGCAGCAGCGAGGCGAAGGCCAGCGCGTAGGCGGTGACGATCCACTGCCGGTTGCCGTCGGAGAACCCGAGGTCGGCCTGGGCCGAGGGCAGGGCGATGTTCACGATGGTGGCGTCCAGCACCACCATCAGCTGGGCCAGGGCGACGACCGCGAGGATCCACCACTTCCTGGCGGAGGCGGAGGCGGGCGGCGCCGGCTCGGTGCCCGTGCGGGCGCCGTCCGTCAAGGTCTTCGAGGACATGGGGAACCACTCCAGGGAGGTCGGTGCGGTGGAGCAGGGAGAGCAAAGAACACGTAAACGAAACCGTTTCGTACACATCGAGGCTAGACCACTTTCTGCGAAACGGCAAAGTTTCGTTAGGAGGGGGTGCGGGGCCGGTCGTAGCGTGGACCTCATGCCGGAACTCGCCGGAATCCACCATGTGAAGATCCCCGTCGTCGACCTCGACCGGGCCCGCGACTGGTACGGCCGGGTCCTCGGCCTGAAGGTCACGCACGAGTTCCCCGACGCCGAGGGTGTGCTGCGCGGCGTCGGCGGCCCGGTCCCGGGACTGGGGGACACCCTGCTCGCGCTGCGGGTCAACCCGGAGGCGGCGCACGGCTGCCGGAACTTCGACCCCGTGAGCTTCGCGGTCCGCGACCGGGCCGCCGTCGAAGCCTGGGCCGCCCACCTCGACGCGCTCGGCGTCCCGCACTCCCCGGTCATCGAGGCGACCCTCGGGCGGCTGCTCGTCTTCCACGACCCCGACGGCATCCAGCTGCACCTGTACAGCCGGGAGCAGCGTGGCGTGGACCGCGTCGACCTCACGGGTGTCCCCCTGACCCTGGACGACGGGCGGCCCGCGGTCCGGCTCACCCGCACCTACGACCATCCGGTCGCCCGGGTCTGGCGGTTCGTCACCGATCCGGACGAGCTGGCCCACTGGTTCCCGTCCCGCGTGGCGATGGATCTGCGCCCCGGCGGCACGATCCACTTCAGCGGCGATCCGCGTCTGCCGGAGTCGACCGGCCGGGTCCTCGCGGTGGAGGCGCTCAGCCATCTGTCCTTCGCCTGGGGCGGCGACGAACTCCGCTTCGATCTGGAGCCCGAGGGCGACCGGCGCACGCGCCTCACCCTGACCGACGTCCTGGACACCGCCGACGCGGCCGCGCGCAACGCCGCCGGGTGGGAGGTGTGCCTGGCCGCGCTGGACACCAGGGCGGCGGGCGGCACACCGGCCCCGCCGGACGGCGGCACCCGCTCCTGGGAGGCGTACTACCGGGCCTGCATCGAGGCGGGCTTCCCCTCCGGAGCCCCCGTGCCCGGCCGCCCCTGACCGGGCCCGTCGGCCGACGGGCACCAGCCGGGCCCGCTTTACCTCACCTGCTGCCCCCGCCCTACGTCAGCTGCCGTCGCACCAGCTCGTGCAGTCGGCCGGTCGTGTCTGCGAGGAGTAGGGCGGGTGGGCCCTGTTGGGTGATTCTGCCGTTCTCCATCACGACGACCCGGTCGGCGTCCAGCACCGTCGACAGCCGGTGGGCGATGACGATGCGGGTGGCGTTCAGCTTGCGGGTGCTCTCGATGACCGTGCGCTGGCTGTCGTTGTCGAGGGCGCTGGTCGCCTCGTCGAGGAACAGGATGCGCGGCCGGCGGATCAGCGCCTGGGCGATCATCAGCCGCTGGCGCTGGCCGCCGGAGACCGAGCCGCTGCCGGAGACGATGGTGTGCAGCCCCATCGGCATCCGCCGGATGTCCTCCCCGAGCCCCGCCAGCTCCGCGGCCGCCATCGCCTCCTCCGGGGTGTAGGCCCCGGTGCCGCAGATGACGTCCAGGATCGAGCCGGTGAACGGCTGGGCGTGCTGGAGCACCACACCGCACTGCCGGCGCACCGCCGACTGGTCGAGCGCGGCGAGGTCCTGGCCGTCGTAGAGCACATGGCCCGAGACCGGCCGGTCGAAGCCGATGAGCAGACGCAGCAGGCTCGACTTGCCGCAGCCGCTCGGGCCGACGACCGCCACGAACTCGCCCGGCCGGACCTCGAAGGAGACGTCGTCGAGGACGAGCGGGCCGTCGTCGGAGTAGCGGAAGGACAGCCCGCGGGTCTCCAGGGCGCCGGACAACGGACCCGGACGGGTGCTCGCCGTGCGGACCTCCGGCGTCGCCTCCAGCACCGGACGGATCTCCTCGAACAGCGGCAGCGCGGCGACCGCCGAGACGAAGGCGCCGGTCAGCGAGGTGACCGAGGTGAGCAGCATCGTCATCGACGTGTTGAAGGTGAGGAAGTCCGCCGCCGACAGCGCGCCCCGCGCCGGACCGGCCAGCAGCATGAACATCAGCAGCGAGCACAGCGGCAGATACACCGCGCCCAGCACCGTGGTGAGGTTCTTGATCCGGCCGAGGCGCTGCTGGAGCTCACGGCCGCGCGCGAACCGTTCCGCCCAGGCCGCGTACGCGTAGTTCTCGGCGGCCGCCACCCGCAGCTTCGGCAGGCCCCGCAGGGTCTGGAACGCCTGGTTGTTCAGCTTGTTGGAGAGCACCACCAGCCGCCGCTGCCAGCGCACCTGCCACAGCCCGAGCCCGAGGAACACCCCGGCGATGACGACGAGCATGCCGATCGCCGCGAACGCCATCGGCACGCTGTACCAGAGCAGCAGCCCCAGGTTCATCGCGCCGACGGTCACCGACTGCGCCACCGAGGGACCGAGCCCCGCCAGCAGCCGGCGGATCGCGCTGATGCCCATGGCGGCACTGGCCAGCTCACCCGTGGACCGTTCGGCGAAGAACGTCGTCGGCAGTCGCAACAGCCGGTCCCAGACGGCCGGTTGGAGCGTCGACTCGACCCGGCCCTCCAGCCGCAGGATGGTGAGGTTCTGCAGCAGCGTGAACGCCGCCGCGACCACACCGCCGACCATCACGGCCAGACACAGCTGCACGATCGGCCCGGACTGCGCCTTCGGCACGTACTCGCCGAGCACCTTGCCCGTGGCGATCGGCACCAGCGCCCCGATCGCCACCGTCACCACTCCGCTGAGCAGCAGCTGCGTCAGATCACCGCCCGTGCCGCGCATGCTGAACCGCAGCAGGCCCAGCGGACTCGGCCTCCGGTCCGGCAGCGGCCGGTAGAACATCACGGCCCGTGGCTCGAACTCCTCGGCGTTCGCCTTCTCGACCGGGGTCTCCCGTCCCGTCGACGGGTGTACGGCGACATAGCCGCCGCGCCGCCACAGCAGCGCGACCGGCGCCCCGGACAGCGCCCGGTGGCCGACCAGCGGGCCCACGTCGTCCCGCCACCAGCGCCCGTCGAGCCGTACCGCACGGGTGCGCACCCGGGAAGCCAGGGCCACCTGCTCGACCGGGTCGAGACGGTCGTCCGCGGCCCCCGTCCGGGTGGGCTCGGAGAGGACGATCCCGGCGGCCTCGGCGACCAGCCGGCACGCGGCGAAGGTGGCGTCCGCGTCGGCAGGGGTGGTGCGCCGGCCCGTCTTCCCGCCGATCGAGGCGAGCAGGGTGCGGTCGGCCCGGTCCCGGACCGCCTCGCCCGCCTTGATGCCGGCGGCGGCACGGGTCTCGTGGGTGCGCTCCAGCTGCTCGATCCAGCGGTCCAGCGTGGTCAGCAGGCGGTACTGCTGGTCGACCATGCCCTGCCACACCGCCGGGTCCATCAGCAGATCGGCGGCCGCCTCCGCGCCGTGGAGGGATCCGTACTGCACGCTGCCCGGCGGGACCTGCATCCAGAACACGTCGTCGTCCGTCACGGCGGCCGGCTTCTCCGTCGCCATCGGCGCCTGGAAGAGGACCGACAGGCCGCGGCCGACGCCGAGGGCGAGCGCGTACTCCAGCGGACTCGAAGTCGGCGGTACGTACTGGGGGTTGCCGTATTCGTCGTAGGACCAGGTCTGGGTGCCGGCGGGCTGGTACAGCTCGCGCAGACCGATGCGGTGCACCACGCAGTCGCGCAAGGGGCGGGCGACAAGGGTGTGCTGGGGCCCGGCGACCGGACCGAGCAGCAGCGCGCCCGCCTCCAGTCGGCCCAAGTGGTGCCAGTGGCCCTGCTGTTCGGCGTCCACCGCGAACAGGTCCAGGGCGCCGGACGCCACCAGCCACAGCACCTGCGGGCCTTCCAGGTCCAGCCGGCCGAAGCCCGCGCAGTCGACGCGCCCACCCAGTCCGCCCAGCGCGGCGAGGACCACATCACCGTCGTGCATGCCGGTCACCGCTCCCTGACCAGCGCCGCGTACGCCCCGCCGCGCGCGACGAGTTCCTCGTGCCGTCCCCGTTCCACGACCGTGCCGTGCTGGAGCACCACGATCTCGTCGCTGTCGCGGACCGTGCTCAGCCGGTGGGCGATCACCACACAGGCGCAGCCGCGCCGGCGCAGGTTGTCCATCACGAGCAGCTCGGTCTCCGCGTCCAGCGCGCTCGTCACCTCGTCCAGGACCAGGATGCTCGGCCGGCGCACCAACGCCCGTGCGATCTCCAGGCGTTGCCGCTGACCGCCGGAGAAGTTGCGGCCGTCCTGCTCGACCCGGCCGGCGATGCCCCCGGGCCGACGCATGACGACGTCGTACAGTGCCGCGTCCCGCAGCGCCTCGATCACCGCGTCGTCCGGGATCGACGGGTCCCACAGCGCCACGTTGTCGCGGACCGTGCCCTCGAAGAGGAACACCTCCTGGTCGACGAAGGAGACGGAGGAGGCGAGCGCCCCGCGCGGGATGTCCTCCAGCCGCTGTCCGTCGATCCGGATCACGCCCTCCCACGGTGTGTACAGGCCGGACAGCAGCCGGGAGACCGTCGACTTCCCGCTGCCCGAGCCGCCGACCAGCGCCACCTGCTGCCCGGGGCCGACGGTCAGGTCGAAGCCCGACAGCAGGGGCTTGTCCAGCGGGCTGTAGCCGAACGTGAGGTTCTCCAGCTCGACGTGCCCCTGGAGCCGGCGCGTGGACTCGCCGCCGGCGCGACGGTCGTAGAGCGGGTCGGCGCGGAAGCTCTCCACGTCCTTGAGCCGGGCCACGTCCGCCGCGAAGTCCTGGATGCGGCCCGCCACGCCGTTCAGCCGGGTCAGCGGGGCCGTGAAACGGGCGACCAGCGCCTGGAAGGCGACCAGCAGCCCCACGGAGAGATGGCCCTCGATCGCCCGCATCCCGCCGATCCACAGGATCAGCGCGCTGTTGAAGGTGGCGAGCGTCGGCGCGACCACGCCCAGCCAGGCGCTCGGCACCCCGAGCCGCTGCTGCTCCTCCAGCGTGGTGGCGTGCTGCCCGGCCCACTTGCGGAAGTAGCCGTCCTCCCCGCCGGTCGCCTTCATCGTCTCGATCAACTGCAGCCCGGTGTACGCCGTGTTGGTGAGCCGTGCGTTGTCCGCCCGCAGCTTCGCCGTACGCGTCGCGCGCAGCCGGACGACGACCCGCATGGCGACGATGTTCAGCAGCGCCACCCCGATGCCGACGAACGTCAGCTGCGGGTCGTAGGTGTAGAGGAGGACGGCGTACAGGACGACGACGATCGCGTCCACGCCCGCCGAGGCCAGATCGCGGGCGAGGGTCTCGGCGACGGCGTCGTTCGACTGCAGGCGCTGCACCAGGTCGGCCGGGCTGCGCTGGGAGAAGAAGGTCACCGGCAGCCGCAGCAGATGGCGCAGGAAGCGGGCGCTGGAGAGCGTGGAGGAGATGATGCGGCCGTGGTGGAGGTTGGCCTGCTGGAGCCAGGTCAGCGCGACGGTCAGCACGACGCACGCGCCCATGGACGCGAACAGCACCTCCAGCAGCGAGGTCTGACCGCCGATCAGGAACATGTCGATATAGGTCCGGCTGAGCGCCGGCACGGCGGCGCCGACCAGCACCAGCAGCAGACTCGCCAGCACGGCGGCGGGCAGGGTGCCCGCGGTGCCGCGCAGCCGGGCCGGCATCGCACCCAGCACCCCCGGCCGGCGCCCGCCCCGCTCGAAGCCCTCGCCCGGCTCCAGCACCAGCACGACACCGGTGAAGCTGCCGTCGAAGTCCTCCATCGGCACGAACCGCCGCCCCTTGCCGGGGTCGTTGACGAACACGCCCCGGCGGCCGAAGCGGCGGCCCATGCCGTCGTAGACGACGTAGTGGTTGAACTCCCAGAAGAGGATCGCGGGCGCTTTCACCTCGGCGAGCGCGGCCAGATCCATCTGCATGCCCTTGGCGGTGAGGCCGTAACTTCGGGCCGCCTTGAGCAGGTTGCCGGCGCGTGAGCCGTCGCGCGAGACACCGCACGCGATCCGCAGCTCCTCCAGCGGGACGTGCCGGCCGTAGTGGCCGAGGACCATGGCGAGGGAGGCGGCGCCGCACTCCACGGCCTCCATCTGGAGCACGGTGGGCGTACGGACCGTCCTGGTACGGCTCTTGGGGACCGTGCGCCGGGGCGGCGCCGCGCGCCTTCGGCTCCGGGTCCGCTCGGCGGTGGTCACGGAAGCAGCCAATCGACGGGACGCTGGTCGGCCAGCCGGATCGCACCCGTGGCCATGGTCATGGAACTGAGCCCGTACGGCGGCCCGTCCGCGGAGGACCACCGGTAACCGCTCTTCGTGGACGCCGACTTGTCGAGCCGTACGAGCACCGCCACCGGGCGCCCGTCCTTGGTGAACTGCGCGCCGAGCTGGCTGTCGCCGAGGAACGCGGCGACCTGTTGCGCCGACTGGGCCGTGCGGTCGACCGACTTCACATGCCCGCGCAGCACGCCGTACTCCTGGGAGGGCACGGTCTGCACGGTCAGGTCGACGGCCGCGTCCTCGGGGATCGAGGCGGCGTTCTCGGCCGGTACGTACACCGTCGCGTACAGCGGATCGTCGGCGTGCGCGACCTTCTCCACGGCGGCGACGTCCGCGCCGGTGGAGATGATCTGCCCGAGGGTGGCGGCCAGGGCGGTGATCCGGCCCGCGGCGACCGTGCGGACCACGGTCTCGCCGTCGGCCGTACGGACCTTCAGGACGGGGGAGTCGGCGGGCAGCCGTTCGCCCTCCTTCGTCAGCACAGCGGTGACCTGGCCGGTCGCCGGGCTCTGCAGGATGTAGCTGCCCTCGCCATGGGTGAGGACGGCGGGCGCGCTCACCGTGGAGGCGACCGAGCCGGTCACCGCCCACACGGACGCGGCCGCCATGACGGCGACGGTCACGGCCAGCACCAGCCGGCCCTGGGGGCGCGCGAAACGCACCGGCAGGTCGAGTTCCTCCGGTGACTGGAGCTTGGCGAGGGCCTGTTGGCGGAACTGCACGGGCTTCTCTCGGGGGGCGGGGTCGGGACGCCGACGAGTCCCGGAGCCGGGTGAGGGCTCCGGGACTCAGAAGGTCACACAGGGTGCGATCAGAGACCGGCGACCAGGTTGGTGACCGGGGCGGTGTTCAGGCCGGTGACACCCTCGACGGTGCCGACGGCCGTGTCGACCAGGCCGGAGACCGGGGCGATGCCGTCCACCAGGCCGGTGACGGTGCCGAGGGCGTTCACGGACAGACCGCCGGAGACGTTGTCGAGGTCCGCGTCGGAGATCTCGACGGTCTCAACCTGGGGGGTGGAGTTCATGGTGGAACTTCCCTTCATATGGATATCTCACAAGGGGGGAGCGGCCCCCTCTGGGGACAGATGACGGCCGCGACCGTGAGGGCCGAACCCCGTTTCCGGGAGGCGTCCGACCCCTGCGGTGCGATGGATGAAAGCAGGTCCGCGGGGCACGGTTCCAATCAATCACCGGCCTCACCTGGGCACTTGCGGCACCGGAGCGGCAAACCGTGCAGGCGCGCGCACGACTTGTCGCCGACTCCTTCACGACTCGGGGCGCATTCGCTCGGATGAGCGGAGGGCCCCGTCGCGGCGAATCCGACACTCCTGCCCCAATGGCATGAGCGGCACCCGCGAGTTGTGCAGAAACCCCGCTTCCGGTGACCCGCTTGGGCAATCGATGTGCAGATTCTCCGACGGGCGCACACCGTGACGACCCGCTCACCGCCAGTGCGTCCCGCGGGGTGGCCGGAACTGCCGCGATCAAGACATCCGATCCGTCAGGGGGCTGTGGGGCGCCTGTGCGCCTGGCGGGATTTCGGCGCCCGTGTCCTGGAAGGATCCCGTCTGCTTCGACGGCGCTCATCACGATATGGGCGGTTCTCTCCCCATGGCCGGGTCAGGGCGCGGTCATGGCCGATTCCGCATTGCGCAAAGGAAGTTGGCAAACGCGATTGAACGCATCCCGCGCCCCCCGCGTACTCAAGGCCAACCAGGCGCCGCTGTACGGAGCTGTCGACGACCGGCAGCCAGACCCCGTCCCCCAGGAGGTCGAGTTTTTTGAGTCACAAGCGAGTTACGAAGCGCAATGCCATCATCGCCGCCGGCGGTGTCGCGGCGCTCGGAGCGGCGGCCATCTTCCTTCCGCAGGCCAACGCCTCCCAGGACGGCTCCAACAACGCCGCCTCCGTGAAGACCCTGAAGTCGGGCGACGCCTCGGACCTCGCCGCACAGCTCGAGGAGCTGCTCGGTGACGCCTTCGCCGGTTCGTACTACGACTCCGACGGCCAGCAGCTCGTGATCAACGTCGTGAACGTCGACGGCGACGACAACAACGTCATCATCCAGGCCGAGAAGGCCGGCGCCAAGGTCCGCGAGGTGGAGAACAGCGCGGCCGAACTCGCCGCCGCAGCCAAGACGCTGAAGGCCGAGGCCACCATCCCCGGCACCGCGTGGGCCGTCGACCCGAAGACGGACAAGGTCCTCGTCACCGCCGACTCCACGGTCACCGGCAACAACTGGGACAAGGTCCAGTCCACGGTCGCGAAGCTCGGCTCGGGCATGGCGACCCTCAAGAAGTCGGCCGGCACCTTCTCCACGAAGGTCTCCGGCGGTGACGCCATCTTCGCCCAGGCGGAGGGCGGCACGGTCCGCTGTTCGCTCGGCTTCAACGTCACCGCGAGTGACGGAAGCCCGGCCTTCCTGACCGCCGGCCACTGCGGTGTGGCCGCCAAGGAATGGTCCGACTCCGAGACCGGGCAGCCGATCGCCACGGTCGACCAGGCGACCTTCCCCGGCAGCGACTTCGCACTCGTGAAGTACGACGACGCGAACACCCAGGCGCCGAGCGAGGTCAACGTCGGCCAGCAGACCGTCGCCATCTCGCAGGCCGCCGACGCGGTCGTGGGCACCCAGGTCTTCCGGATGGGCAGCACCACCGGCCTCAACGACGGCCAGGTGCTCGCCCTCGACGCCACGGTCAACTTCCAGAGCGAGACCGACCCGAGCGGTGTCGACACCGTCAACGGCCTCATCCAGACGGACGTCTGCGCCGAGCCCGGCGACAGCGGCGGCCCCCTGTTCACCCAGGACGGCCAGGCGATAGGTCTGACCTCGGGCGGCAGCGGCGACTGCCAGGCCGGCGGCGAGACCTTCTTCCAGCCGGTGACCGCCGCCCTGCAGGCGACCGGCGCGACCCTCGGCGACGGCGGCGGTGTCGGCGCCGGTGACGGGGTCGGCGGCGACAACGCCGGTGCGGGCGCCGTGGACGAGAACGGCGACGGCATCGACGACAACACGGGTGAGGCCATCCAGGGTGGCGGCGACAACGCCGGTGCGGGTGCGGTCGACGAGAACGGCGACGGCATCGACGACAACACCGGTGAGGCCATCCAGGGCGGCGGCGACAACGCCGGTGCGGGTGCGGTCGACGAGAACGGCGACGGCATCGACGACAACACCGGTGAGGCCATCCAGGGCGGCGACGAGGCCGGCAATGGTCAGGAGGCCGGGAACGGTCAGGAGGCCGGCAACGGCGCCGAGGACAAGAACGGCGCCCAGGAGCAGGACAACAACGGTGTCGAGGGCGGCTCGGGCGTGAACGAGTCCCACTGACACCGCATCGGCACCGGCCGATCCACGGCACCGACTGAACGGTCCGGCCCTCCGGCGGGGGCCGGACCGTTCATGTCGTCAGCTCTCCCCGGCCCGCAGCAACAGCAGCGCCACGTCGTCGAGCCGCTCCTCGGCCGCAGCGTACGGCTCCACCAGCTCGTCGGCCAGCTCCTCCAGCGGACGGTCGCCGACCGCGCCCAGCCGCCGGCCCAGCTCGGCCACCGCGTCCTCGATGTCCACACCGGGCGACTCGATCAGCCCGTCCGTGTACAGGGCGAGGACACAGCCGGGGGCGAGTTCCACCTCCGTCGTCGGATAGGTCGCCGACCCGTCGATGCCCAGCAGCGGACCGCCCGCGAGGTCGAGGACCCGCACCTGTCCGTCCGCCCGGCGCAGCAGCGGCGGCGGATGCCCGGCCCGCGCCATCACCGCCCGGCCGTGTGCCGGGTCCAGCCGCAGATACAGACAGCTGGCGAACAGCTCGGACCCCAGGTCGATCAGCAGCCGGTTGGTGCTGCGCATCACCTCCGCCGGCTCCTGCCCGACGGTCGTGTACGCCCGTACGGCCGTACGGAGCTGCCCCATCAGCCCGGCCGCCGTCACGTTGTGGCCCTGGACGTCCCCGATCACCGCCGCCGCCAGCGGCCGGGACGGCACCAGGTCGTAGAAGTCGCCGCCGATCTCCATGCCCCGGGTGGCCGGCAGATAGCGGGCGGTCGCCCGCACACCGGGCAGCCGCGGCAGCGAGTGGGGGAGGAGGGCCGCCTGCAGACCGTGGGCGAGCTGGTGCTTGACGTCGTACAGCAGGGCCCGGTCCAGGGCCTGCGCGATCAGCCCGGCCAGACTGGTCAGCACCGCCCGCTCGTGCGTGGAGAACTCGTGCGGCTCCGCGTACGCCAGCACACACGCGCCCACCGGCCGCCCCGAGGCGATCAGCGGCAGGAACGCCCAGGCCCCGAACCCGTCCGGGGTGTCCTGCCGGGCCGGATACAGATGCTCCAGCTGCTGCCGGGAGGAGAAGAACGAGGGGACGCCGTGGGCGACCGCGTGCGCGCCCGGCGACGCGGCGGACAGCGGCATCCCGTCGAACCGCTCCACCACCCGCGGATCGGGATACCCGTGGTGACCCAGCACGTGCAGCCGTCCCGCCCGCGCCCCGAGCAGCGCCAGCGCCTGACTGCCCACGGTCGGCGCGATCTCGTCCGCGACCAGCCCCACCACGTCCTGCACGGTCACCGTCTCGGTGAGCGCCCCGGCCAGACTCAGCGCCTGCGACATCGACACCAGCCGGGTCGGCGCGTCCCCCGGGCGGGCCGGGGAGGGCTTCGGCTCCGACACGTTGCGGGCCCGGGTGATCCGGACGCTGATCCCGCTGGTGCTCGGGTACAGCCGGAACGACAGCCAGTCCTTGGGCGGCCGCAGCGCCACGAAGGAGACGGGCGCCTGCCCGATCAGCGCGGCCCGGTAGCGCTCCTCGTACGAGGGGTCGTTGAGCCAGGGCACCGCGGCCCACAGCTGCACCCCCAGCAGCCGCCGCACCGGCACTCCGAGCAGCTCTGCCGCCGCCGTGTTGGCGAAGCCCACCCGCCCGCTCAGATCCAGCGAACACAGCCCGTACGGCAGCCGGGCCACCATCCGCGCCGCCTCCACCGTGCCGAGGGTGTCCGCGGTCCCGCCGATCGACCACGCGTCCATCAGATCGGACTCGACCCGCAGCGAACGGTTCTCCGCCGCCGTCCGCTCCAGCCGCAGCGCCAGCCGCTCGCAGCCCGCCATCAGCTCCTCGCGCTCCCGCTCGGACAGCTCCGGCGGATGCGAACCGGGCCAGGTCACGTACACCGCGCCGTACACCCGTGACTCCGTCGCCACCGGCATCGCCGCCAGCGCGAAGGGATACGGCAGGACGACCGCGATCCGCGGATAGCGGCGGGCCATGTCCTCCTCGCCGCCGACCCACACCAGCCGCCGCTCCCGCACCGCCTCCGCCACCGGGATCGGCGCGTTCAGCCCCACCCGCTCCCAGGGCGCCGCGAACGAGCGGGGCAGCCCCGCCGTCACCGCCATCTGCAGCACCGCCTCCTCGCCCGGCCGCAGATACACCGCACCCGAGTGCGCGCCGACCGCGTCCATCATCGAGGTCAGCGCCAGGGACAGCAGCGGCCTGCCGACCGGCGTGCGCACGGGCGCCGTCGCCGGACCGGCCTCCATCGCGTCGGACACGGCGACCACCTCCTCGGCCCGCCGACCACCCCGGGTCCCGGCTCCAAATCTGCCCCCTGCCGGGCGAGGGCGCACGGCGAACGCGCTCCGGCGGCGGTGCGGACGACTCCGCCGGGAGGAGGGGCTGCGCCGTGGTCTCATACGCGCTGTAATTGCGGACGTGGTCAGTGAGGGTGCTGCGGGGCGCAGAGCGGGACCCGTGCGCGCCGAAACCGCCCTCAAGACGATCACCGCCGATCCCGCCTCCCCGGACCGCGTGCGGCGCGTCCTGGAACAGGCGCTCGTCTTCACGGGCGCGTCCCTCGCGGCCGTCTACGCGCCCGGCGAGGACGGCGGACCTTTCCTGCTGACCGAGTCGGCGGGCGTCCCCGGGGCCCTGTACGGGCTGCGCGAGAGCTACCCCGCCGACGGGAGCTCCCCGGTCGCCGACGCGCACCGCACCGGGCGGCCGGTGTGGCTGGGCCCCGAGCACCTCGCCGAGGGCGCCCCCGAGTGGCGGATGTCCGTCCGGGACGTCCACCTGGCCGCCCTGCCGCTGCCCGGCGACGGAACGAGCCCCTCGGGCCGTCTCCTGCTCGCCGTCAGTGACCGCCCCGCCGGCTTCGACGGCGACGACCGCGCCTGCCTCGCCCTCGTCGCGGACGCCCTCGCCGCGCCCGCACTCCCCGCTCCCGGCGCCGAGGGCGGACCCGGCGCCGGATCCTTCGGCCTCGCCATGGACACCGGCCGGGTCGAGGTCGGCGACGCGCTCCTGGAGCTGTTCGGCATGGACCGGGAGGACTTCGACGGCCGGGTGGAGACCCTCCTCGCCCGCACGGTTCCCGAGGACCTGCCCTCGCTGATGTCCGTCGTCGAGGCCGACCACATGTCGATCGGCGAACGCGAACTGGAGTTCCGGGTGCTCCAGCCCGACGGCCCGCCCCGCTGGCTGCGGCTGCGCGGCCGGCTGCTGCCCGGCGGGGAGGACCGGCCGCCCCGGCTCGTCGGCACCGTCGACGACGCCTCCAGCCTGCGCGCCGAGGTCACCGACGTGGCCCGGGTCCAGCGCCTGGCCGCCGCCCTCGCCACCGCCGGCACCGTACGGGACGTCAGCCAGGCCGTCGTCACCGCCCTGCGCGAACCCCTGCGCGCCGACCGGATCGCCCTCGCCGAGCTGGAGAACGAGCGGCTCGTCGTCATCGTCCTCGACCCGCCCGATCCCGAGGCCTGGCCCGAGCTGTGGCGCTCGGAATGGCGCGGTGAGTGGCCCGACGCACCCGTGCGCGCCATGCCCACCCTCGCCGCCGCGCTGCGCGAGGGCCGGGCCCGGATCTGGCCCGCCGGCAGCGACGTCCTGGAACCCGCCCTGGCCGAGGTCGGCCCCGGCGGCCTCGCCGTCCTGCCCCTGCCCGCCGCCGGCCGGATGGCGGGCGCCTGTCTCATCGGCTGGGACAGCCCCCATGACTTCGGCCCCGACGAACGCGCCCTGCTCACCGCCTCCGCCGGGCTCGCCGGACAGGCCCTGCTGCGCGCCCACGCCTTCGACGCCGAGCACGAACTCGTCGGCATGCTCCAGCGCCAGCTGCTCCCGCGCCGGCTGCCCGCGCTCCCCGGCGGGGTCGCCGTCGCCCGCTATCTGCCCGCCACCGCCGGACTGGAGGTCGGCGGCGACTGGTACGACGTGATCCCGCTGCCCGACCACCACGTGGCCCTCGTCATCGGCGACGTCCAGGGCCACAGCGCCGCCGCGGCCACCCTGATGGGCCAGATGCGCACCGCCCTGCGCGCCTACGCCGCCGAGGGCCACCCGCCGGACGTGGTCGTCGCCCACGCCAACCGGCTGCTGACCGAACTCGAGACCGACCTGTTCGCGACCTGCGCCTACGTCGACGTCGACATGGAGTCCGGCACCGGCTGGTGCGTACGCGCCGGACACCCGCCACCGGTGCTGCGCCACCCCGACGGCGCAACCGAGCTCGCCGAGGGCGAGGGCGGCCCGCCGCTCGGCGTCCTCGACCGGACCGAGTTCCCGATGACCCCGCTCAGGCTGCTCCCCGGCACGGTGATCGCCCTGACCACGGACGGCCTGGTGGAGTCCGCCCGGCTCGACATCGACACCGGCCTGGCCCGGCTCGCCCGGGGACTGTCCGACTCCGACCCCGCCGACCTGGGCCTCGTCGCCGACGCCCTGCTCGGCGGCGCCCACCGCGCCGACGACGTGGCCCTGCTGCTGATGCGCTACGACGGCATGGCCGTCAAACCCCTGCGCGAGGGCTGGACGGTGTGGCGCGTGCCCGAGGCGGCCCGGCAGGCCCGCCGCTTCACCCGGCGCACCCTGCGCTCCTGGGGCGTCTCCGGGGACGCCGTGGACACGGCCCTGCTCGTGGTCTCCGAACTCGTCACCAACGCCCTGGTGCACACCGACGGCCGGGTCCGCCTCGACCTGACCCTGGTCAACGACCGGCTGCGGATCGCCCTCACCGACACCTCGCCCCGCACGCCCGTCAAGCCCAACCTCGGCTGGGAGGCCACCGGAGGCCGCGGCATCCTCCTCGTGGAGGCCGTCTCCGAGGCCTGGGGCACGCTCCCGGTCAGCGGCGGCAAACAGGTGTGGGCCGAGCTGCCCCTCGACGCCTGACGTGTCCGCACGGCCGGCACGGGTACTCGCCCTCCCGTGGCGCCCGGGAAACGCTCCCTGGGCCACCCGGAAGGTG
Organism: Streptomyces sp. NPDC005820; assembly: GCF_040630255.1. Classification (NCBI taxonomy): domain Bacteria; kingdom Bacillati; phylum Actinomycetota; class Actinomycetes; order Kitasatosporales; family Streptomycetaceae; genus Streptomyces; species Streptomyces sp. NPDC005820. Next base: position 6,181 of record NZ_JBEXXE010000024.1, on the reverse strand, counting down.
ATGAGACCCCGTGACCTCGCACATCGAGGAGAAGACCGCCGTACGCCGGGCGGAGACCGGCTGGGCCCGTGCCCGCCGGCTGCGCCGTGACCTGTGGGCGCTGCGCACCTGCCTGCCCGCCGTCGTCGGCCCCGGCGCCCCGTCCGGGATGCGCTCCGGCCCGGAATGGAACATCGTCAGGGGTGAGGACTGAAAGACAGGCAACCACCACGATCCAGGCATCCGGGGCTCCGGGAGCAGAGGTGAGGCGATGAAGGCTCTCGTGCTGTCCGGCGGCGCCGGTACCCGACTCCGGCCGATCACCCACACCTCGGCCAAACAACTCGTCCCCGTGGCCAACAAGGCCGTGCTCTTCTACGGCCTGGAGGCCATCGCCGCGGCGGGCGTCACCGAGGTCGGGGTGATCGTCGGCGACACGGCCGACGAGATCCGCGCGGCCGTCGGCGACGGCTCCCGCTTCGGCCTCGCCGTCACCTACATCCCGCAGGAGCAGCCCCTCGGGCTCGCCCACGCGGTCATGGTGGCCCGCGACTACCTCGGCGACGAGGACTTCGTCATGTACCTCGGCGACAACTTCATCGTCGGCGGCATCACCGACCTCGTCGACGAGTTCCGCCGGACCCGTCCCGCCGCCCAGATCCTCCTCACCCGGGTGCCCGACCCGCGGGCCTTCGGGGTGGCCGAGCTCGACGCGGACGGACAGGTCGTCGGCCTGGAGGAGAAACCCGACCGGCCCAAGAGCGACCTCGCCCTGGTCGGCGTCTACCTGTTCACCCCCGCGATCCACGCCGCCGTGCACACGATCCGGCCCTCCCGGCGCGGCGAGCTGGAGATCACCCACGCCATCCAGCGGCTGATCGACGAGGGCGCCGACGTCCGCTCCACGATCATCAAGGGCTACTGGAAGGACACCGGGAACGTCGTCGACATGCTGGAGGTCAACCGGACCGTCCTGGAGGGCCTCGAACCCCGGATCGACGGCGAGGTCGACGAGGCCTCCGAGACCGTCGGCCGGGTGGTCGTCGAAGCGGGGGCCACGGTCGTCAACTCACGGCTCGTCGGCCCCGTCGTCATCGGCGCCGGCACCGAGGTCCGCGACTCCTACGTCGGACCCTTCACCTCCGTCGCGGAGAACTGCCGGATCACCGACAGCGAGCTGGAGTTCTCCATCGTGCTGCGCGACTCCTCCATCGACGGGGTGGGCCGCATCGAGAACTCCCTGATCGGCCGACATGTGGAAGTAACCCCAGCGCCCGGCGTGCCGAGTGCCCACCGTCTCGTCCTCGGCGACCACAGCAAGGTACAGATCCACACATGAACCTCCTCGTCACCGGAGCCGCCGGCTTCATCGGCTCCACGTACGTCCGCGGCCTCCTCGCCCGCGACACCGCCCTCGACATCACCGTCCTGGACAAGCTGACCTACGCGGGCACCCTCACCAACCTGCCCGTCGGCCACCCCCGCCTGGAGTTCGTGCAGGGCGACATCTGCGACGCCGACCTCGTCGACAAGCTGACCGCCGGCGCCGACCAGATCGTGCACTTCGCCGCCGAGTCCCACGTGGACCGCTCCATCGAGGGCGCCGGGACGTTCGTCCGCACCAATGTGCTCGGCACGCAGACGCTGCTCGACGCGGCCCTGCGGCACGGAGTCGGACCGTTCGTGCACGTCTCCACCGACGAGGTCTACGGCTCCATCGAGACGGGCTCCTGGCCCGAGGGCCACCCGCTCGGCCCCACCTCGCCGTACTCCGCGTCCAAGGCGTCCTCCGACCTGATCGCCCTCGCCTACCACCGCACCCATGGCCTGGACGTGCGGGTCACCCGCTGCTCCAACAACTACGGCCCGCACCAGTTCCCCGAGAAGCTCATCCCGCTGTTCGTCACCCACCTCCTCGACGGCGAGCAGGTCCCCCTCTACGGCGACGGACGCAACGTCCGCGACTGGCTGCACGTCGAGGACCACTGCCGGGGCGTCGACCTCGTACGGACGCAGGGCCGCCCCGGCGAGGTCTACAACATCGGCGGCGGCACCGAACTCAGCAACCGGGAGCTGACCGGCCTGCTGCTGGAGGCCTGCGACGCCGACTGGGACCGCGTCGACCACGTGCCCGACCGCAAGGGCCACGACCTGCGCTACAGCGTCGACTGGACCAAGGCCCGCACCGAACTCGGCTACCGGCCCCGGCACGAGTTCGCCGCGGGACTCGCCGACACCGTCGCCTGGTACCGGGACCACCGCGACTGGTGGGAGCCGCTGAAACGGGGAGCGCGGACCGTATGAGATGGCTCGTCACCGGCGCCGCCGGCCTGCTGGGCCGCGACACCGTCGAGGAACTGACCCGGCGCGGCGAGGAGGTGACCGGCCTCGACCACGCGGGCCTGGACATCACCCGCCCGGACCGGGTGGACCGGGCCGTCGCCGCGCACCGGCCCGATCTCGTCGTCAACTGCGCCGCGTACACCGCCGTCGACGACGCCGAGACCGACGAGGCCCGCGCGCTGCGGATCAACGGCGACGGCCCCCGGCTGCTCGCCCGCGCCTGCGCCGCGCACGGCGCCCGGCTGATCCACGTCTCCACCGACTACGTCTTCGCCGGGGACGCCACCGTCCCCTACGCCGAGGACCACCCCCCGGCCCCGCGCACCGCCTACGGCCGCACCAAACTCGCCGGGGAACACGCCGTCCTCGCCGAACTCCCCGACGCCTCCGTCGTCCTGCGCACCGCCTGGCTCTACGGCGTCCACGGCCCCAGCTTCGTCCGTACGATGCTCGGCCTTCAGGCCCGCCGCGACAGCCTCGACGTCGTCGACGACCAGCGCGGCCAGCCCACCTGGAGCGCCGACGTCGCCGCCCGCATCGCCGACCTCGGACCGCGCACCGGCCGCACGGCCACCGGGATCCTGCACGCCACCGCCGCCGGCGAGGCCAGCTGGTACGAGCTGACCCGCGAGATCCTCCGGCTCATCGACGCCGACCCCGACCGGGTGCGCCCCACCACCAGCGACGCCTTTCCCCGGCCCGCCCCGCGCCCCGCCTACAGCGTGCTCGGCCACGCCCGCTGGCCCGAGACCGGCCTTCGCCCGCTGCGGGACTGGCGCACCGCCCTGCACGCAGCACTGCCGCTGATCCGCAAGGAGACCCAAGGAGTCCGTTCGTGAAACGCCATGAGTTCCTGCGGGAACTGCACAAGGTCGCCGCCAACCGCAACTACCTGGAGATCGGCGTCAACGACGGCCGCAGCCTGCGGCTGTCCCGCGTCCCCAGCATCGCCGTCGACCCCGCGTTCAAGGTGACCTGCGAGATCCGCTGCGACGTCCATCTGGTGCAGGCCACCAGCGACGACTTCTTCGCCCGCGACAACCCCCTCCAGCACCTCAAGGGCGGTCGGCACCCCTGGCGCAACCTGCGCCGCGGCCGCCGGCCCCTCGGCCACTGGCGGCACGCCACCCTCGACCTCTCCTTCATCGACGGCATGCACCTGTTCGAGTACGCGCTGCGCGACTTCATCAACGTCGAGCGGCACTCCGACTGGGCGAGCGTGATCGTCTTCGACGACATGCTGCCGCGCAGCGTCGACGAGGCGGCCCGCGAGCGCCACACCACCGCCTGGACCGGGGACGTCTTCAAGATCACCGAGATCCTCAACCGGTACCGCCCGGACCTCGTCACCGTACTCGTCGACACCCGGCCCACCGGCCAGCTCGTCGTCTTCGGCGCCGACCCGCGCAACCGGGTACTGAGCCGGCGGTACGACGAGATCCTCGCCGAGTTCGACGTGCCGGACCCGCAGAAGGTCCCCGAGACCGTCCTCGACCGCGTCCGCGCGATCCCCCCGGAAACCCTGCTGGAGGCAGGCTTCTGGCACCCCCTGACCCGGGCCCGCAACCGCGGCCTGTCCCGAGCGAGGGGCTGGGACGCCCTGCGCGGCGCACTGCACCAGGTCTCGGTCGACCACTGAATAGCGTCTTTTCTAAGGGGCGCGGGGAACTGCGCGACCGGCCACGACGGCGCCGCAGCCGACCAACGGACGCTCAGCGCCCCCTGCCTCGTACGACACGACGAAGCACCCGGTGCACAAGCCGCCGCACCCGCCGCCCCACCCTCCGCAACCCCCCGGGCCGCGGCGCCGGCACGGCCCGCACCCCGTCCGCCCCGACCCGCAGCGCCACCGGCAGCGCATGGAACCGCGCGTCCGGCCCGTCCGGGCTGAGACAGAGCGCCGTGCGCCAGGTGCGCCCCGCGAGGTCGGCGAGGGGCAGCGAGGCCTCCAGCCGTCCGCCGGGCACCAGGACCGCGGGCACATCGTGGGACCCCGGCCCGCTCAGCCGCAGCAGCACCCCGGCACGCACGGGAACGTGCAGCGGCAGATCCACCCCGATCCGCTCCCCGGCGACCGAGACGTCCCCGGGCGTCAGCCGGCCGAGACCCAGCCGCCTGCCCGCACGGCCGATGTCCAGCGCGAGGCTGGAGTGCCGGTCGGTCCAGTACGGCAGCACCACGCGGCCCGCGACCACCGCGGCCGTCGGCTCGGGGCGGTCGTGGCGGGGCGCCGGGCCGAGCCGCAGCTCCTTGGTCCAGCCGCCGAGCCCGACCCGCACATACGCGTCCCACAGACCGTCGCCCGGCAGCACCGCCCGGTCCGCGGGGTCGACGGTCGCCGTCCCCCGCAGCACCAGCCGCACCCGGCTGCCGTCCCCGGCCGGAACCGTCTCCCGGACCACCTCGACCGGATGGAAGTACTGCGCGGCGCTGACACGGTCGCGCAGCAGCAGGTCCGGCTTCGCCCGGCCGAAGCGGCCGACCGTGTCCTCGCCCAGCCAGCGCACCGCCTCGCCGACGTCCTTCGGCGGCCACTGCGGGGAGCCCCCGGCGGCGGGGAACGTCATCGGCCCGCCGTCGTGCGTCAGCTCGGCGGCGAACGCGATCCGCAGCACCCCGTCCTGCCAGCGGACGTCCTCCGGGTCGACGGTGAGCGCGACCCCGGACTCCCATTCGGCGAACGCGACGACATCGTCGTAACGCCCGTCCGTCACCAGGGCGGCGACGATCCGCTGGGTGGGCTGCAGCGGTGCCGCCACCCCCGGTCCGAACCGTTCGACGACCACCGCGTGGATCTCCTCGAAGAGCTCCTTGCGGTAGCCCTCGGGCAGGTTCAGGAACCTTCGGCCGCGCAGCCGCTCCACCATCTCCACCCGCAGCCAGCGCCGGAAGAGCCGGTCGCGCGGCGGGCCCGGCTCGGTGTACTTCTCGACGACGTCGAGGGCCTCGCGGAGGTTCTTGAAGTAGCCGGCCGGGTCGAAGCGCTGGAAGCCCGCGTTCGCGTCGTCGTCGCGCCGCACATGGTAGTAGCAGACGTAGTCGCCGAGCACCGAGACATTGTCCGCGCGCAGATAGGCCTCGGTGACGAAGACATGGTCCTCCAGGCGCCGCCGCCCCTCAGGGAAGCGCAGCCCGGTCCGCTCCAGGAACGCGCGGCGGATCATCTTGTGCGGGGTGAGGCTGTCGATCAGCGGCGCGTTCTCGACGTTCGCCGTCGGCCGGTTCACCCGGAACAGCTCCACCGGCACCCCGCGACCCCGGCCGACCATCTTCCCCACGACGACATCGGCGTCGTTGGCCACCCCGTAGGCGTACATCCGCTCCAGGGCCTCGTCGCCGAGGTGGTCGTCGTTGTCGACGAACATGACGTACTCGCCGACGGCGGCGTCGATGCCGACGTTGCGGGGCTTGCCCGACCAGCCGGAGTTCTCCTGGTGGATGACCCGCACCCGGGGATCCTCGGCGGCGAGCGCGTCGAGACGGGCGGGGGTGGCGTCGGTGGAGCCGTCGTCCACGAAGATCACTTCGTACTCGGCGGCCGGCAGCGACTGCCTGAGCAGCGACGCGACACAGTCCTCGATGTAGGGACCGGGGTTGTAGACGGGGACGATGACGCTGACCTTGACCGGCATCGGGCTCCTGGCCCCCTTTGGATCTGTTCTGGATCTGTGCCGCAGGGCGCTTGCGCGTGGCCCGATGCTAACTCCGCAGCCCCTCGGTCACCTGTCCTGTTCCCGAGCGTTCATGAGCCGTTGCCCGCCGTTCCGCCGCCGAGGGCAGCGCGAGCGCCGCCGTCCTGCGCACCGGCCTCGACGTGGCCCTGGTCGACAGAACGGTCGAGATGCCCCTCGCCGTCTCC